>NZ_JBLZPK010000007.1:85311-155945 GCF_049199905.1 Shinella sp. M27 | reverse complement strand
GGCCGAGGACACGAAATCCGGCGAGAAGACGAAATGTGGGGCGGCCTCGACGAGACCGGCGGCATGGATCATGCGCACGGCGACATCCGCCTCTTCTTCGGAGAAGCGCGAAAGGTCGGCCTCGGCGCGGATGATCGCGAAGGATTTTTCATAGATGGCCGTGCCATCCTTGATGTAGTCGTAATCGGTCATTGTTGGCCTTGATATGCGGAAACGAAAAGGGCGGGTGCCGTGCGGTCGATCAGGCTTTTCGCCGTTTCGTGGTCATTACGGCGATTGCGCGAGAGGGCGCCGAGACGCTGGATCGCCGGCACGACGCCGTCGGCGGGAATGGTGGATAGCGCCGGGTCGGACGCCTTGCCGTTGAGAACAAGGCCGACCCCATCGGCCGTGCCGCACAGCGTGACGGCGGCGCGGGCCGGATGAGCGCAGCCCTTGGGGCAGCCGGAAACATGCACGTCGGCGGAACCGTCGAGCCATTCGGCCGCATGGGCGACAAGCGCATCGGCAGCGGCGTGGGTATCGAAGCTGGCGGAAGCGCAACCGGCAGCGCCGGCGCAGATCGAAACGGAACGGCCGGGCGCCTTGTCCGTGCACCAGAAACCTTCGCGCTGCGCCGCCTCCTGCGCGACGGCGAGCGCAGGCTCGGACAGGCCGCGCACCAGCAGCGTGCGGTGCGGCGCAAGGCGAAACTCCGTGGCGCCGCAGGCCGAGAGGCTTTGCACTAGGGCGGCAAGGCGGTCTGCATGCAACTGGCCATAGGCCGGGGAGACGCCAAGAACGGGCTGACCATCGATGCGGTGGACGCCAATCGGATGGGGCGGAATAGTACCCGCAATGGGCAATGCTGGCGCGTTGAAGCGCGCGGCCAGTGCTGCGACATCGAGATCGCGGCCACGGGTGCCCGCACCGGCAGCAGCCAGTGCCGCCACGACCGTCATCGCGCCTTCAACCACCATTTCAGACGATAGCAGAGCGAGAGGCTGCGCCATTTCCCGGTCGCCGCCAACCGACAGGCGCCAGGCCACCGCACCACTGACCTCGACGGCATCGAGCCTGATATCAGCGACCATATCGGCAAGCGACAGCACGCCGCCGCCATCCACCACGATGGCGAGTTTTGGCGCGAGCGTGAGCGCGGCGGCAGCGATAGCGTTGCGCAAGGCATCGGCAATCGGCGTCGCGTCGGCAATCTCGGAGGGGTCGATGCCTGACAGCGCCGGCGTTTCGATGGCGACGCCGGTCTGGGGCACGATGCCGGCAGCCGCGAGACCTTCGGCAAGACGCGGCACCGTCTCCAGCGTCAGGCCGCGCAGCTGGATGTTGCCGCGCGCGGTGATTTCGATGAGGCCATTGCCGGTTTCGCGGGCAAGATTGGCAAGCGCGAGAAGATCATCCGCCGTCAGCGCCGCCGCGACCGGGCGCAGGCGCACGAGAAAACCGTCGCCCGTCCGCATGGGGGCGGCAAGCGACGGGCAGGCGCCGCGCCGCAACGTGCCGGGATCGCAGGCGAGCGCCGTCGTCATGCCGCCCCCTCTTCGCTTTCCGTCGCGGGGCGGCGGATCAGGTAGGTGTCCATGATCCAGCCATGCGCCGCGCGCGCGGTGCGGCGGGTTTCAGCGATGGTCTCGGCCATTTCGGAAAGGCGGCCGGAGAGCAGGATTTCGTGCGGCGTGCCGAGATAGGCGCCCCACCAGATCTCCGCGTCCGGATCCTCGACCGTGCGGAACGCCTGCACGCCGTCGAGCATGACGAGCGCATCGCGCGTGCCCTCCGGCCATCCCTCGGACAGCCGGCGGCCGGTGGTGATCTCGACGGGAAGGCCGATGCGGTTGAGCGCGATGCCGTGGCCGGCGCAAAGCGCCTGCACGCTGGTGATGCCGGGAATGACCTCCATCGCGAAAGCGACACGGCCCGCGGCGCGCACATGCTCAACGATGCGCAGCGTGCTGTCATAGAGCATCGGATCGCCCCACACGAGCAGGCCCAGCGTCTGATCGTCGGCCACCTCGTTTACGAGCGTGCGCTCGTAGATCGCAGCGATGGCATGGTGCCAGTCATGGACACCGTCTTCGTAGGAACCGTCGGCGCGACGCACCGGCACGGCATAATCGAGGATGCGGCAGGCGTCATTGGTGAGGAAACGCTCGCAGATATCGCGGCGCGCGTCAGCGAGAAAGGCCTTGTCAGTGCCCTTGGTGGGGATCAGCAGCACATCCGCCTGGTTCAGCGCATTGATCGCCTGAACGGTCATGTGCTCGGGATTGCCCGCGCCGATCCCGATGACCAGTATCTTTCTCAAAATCCGTCTCCCGTGCGGCTGGCGCTCCCGGTTTGCGGCCCGGTGTGGGTCCCGCATCCCCTTCCTAATCCCAAATGCGACAGGAAAACAGCCCCCGGATCGCGTCCTTTGCCGGTCTGTTTGAGACGCCTCACGCCGCTTTGCGGCTGGTGAGGTAGGCGCGCGGCGAGGTGCCGAGCATGCGCTTGAACATGGTGGTGAAGGCCGGCACGCTCTCATAGCCGGCTTCGAGCGCCACGCGCGTCACCGGCTCGCCGGCGGCAAGCCGCGGCAGGCAGGCGAAAAGACACGCCTGTTGCCGCCAGGTGACGAAGCTCACCCCCATCTCCTCGCGGAAGAACCGCGTGAAGGTGCGCCGGCTCATGTGGAGATGCCGCGCCCAGTCGTCGATCTTGACCACGGGCGAGGGCGTCTCGACGAAATCGCGACAGAGGCCGGCAAGCCGCCCGCTCACCGGAAAGGGCAGCCCAAGGCGGCGCTCCGGCAGGCGGCCGATCTCGTCGAGCAGCAGAGCCATCACCAGCTCTCCGCGTCCGCGATCCTCCGCCAACGCCCCCTTGCGCACGGCCTCGGCGAGGAGTTGGCGCGCCAGATCCGTCACTTCGAGCACCGTAGGCTCTTCGGAGGCAGCGCGCCCCTCCGGCGAATAGATATAGACCGAGCGCATGCTGACATCGCTCGCCATCTCGACGGAATGTTCCAGTCCGCGGGGAATGAGCAGCGCATGGCCGGGCGGGATCATCCAGCGACCGCGGTTGGTCGCAACCACCACCACCCCGGAGAAGACGCAGAGAAACTGCGTGCGGCGATGGCGGTGCGGCGGCACGGTATAACCGCCCGGAATATCCGAACTGTGGACCAGAACGTCCTCGTTCGACTGTTCCATGCGGGAGAGATTGCGGATGTGGTCGTCATCGAGCGCTTTCAGGCGCGCCGGCGTCAATTTTTCCATCTTTGGCCCACTCGCGTAAGAAATGGACCTCAGCACAAAAGCAGGCCGCGCGCAATCCTTGTATGGAACGGCAAATCGCGCCGCCTGCGGCGAACATTTCGAGGCTCCCCATGTCGACAGTCGTCCCGGCCGCGCCCTCCCGCGCCGCCGCCACCACCTATTCCATCATCGTCGCGGTCAGCGCCTGCCATATGCTGAACGACATCATGCAGTCGCTGCTGACGTCGCTCTATCCGCTGCTGAAGGAAAACTACGCGCTCGATTTCGTGCAGATCGGCCTCTTGACCATGGCCTTCCAGGTCACGGCCTCGCTGCTGCAGCCGGCCGTCGGCATCGTGACGGACCGCTGGCCGATGCCCTTCTCGCTGCCGATCGGCATGGGCAGCACCTTCGTCGGCCTCATCATGCTGGCTTACGCGCATTCCTTCCCGGTCCTGGTCTTCGGCGCCTGCCTGATCGGCCTGGGGTCGGCGATCTTCCATCCGGAATCCTCGCGCGTCGCGCGGCTTGCCTCGGGTGGCCGCCATGGCCTTGCGCAGTCCATGTTCCAGGTCGGCGGCAATGCCGGCACGGCGCTCGGCCCGCTGCTCGCCGCCTTCATCGTGCTGCCCTTCGGCCAGACGAGCGTCGCTTGGTTCTCGGCAATCGCCCTTGTCGGCATGATCATCCTGACCTGGGTCGGCAATTGGTATGCCGGCGAGCGCCGTTCGTCGGCCGGCCGCCCGGCCGCCAGCCGCGAGCTGCCGCTGCCGCGTGGAAAGGTCGCCTGGGCGCTGGCCGTGCTCGTGCTGCTGACCACCACCAAGAACGCCTATCTTGCCAGCATTTCGAGCTATTTCACCTTCTACACGATCGGCCGCTTCGGTCTGGACGTGCAGCAGGCGCAACTGATGCTGTTCCTCTTCCTCGGCTCCTCAGCGCTCGGCGTCTTCATGGGCGGCCCGATCGGCGACCGGTTCGGCACGCGCTTCGTGATCTGGTTCTCGATCCTCGGCGTCATCCCCTTCGCGCTGCTGCTGCCCTATGCCAACCTGTTCTGGACGGGCGTGCTGACGGTGATGATCGGCCTGATCTTCTCTTCGGCCTTCTCCAACATCGTCGTCTTCGCGCAGGAACTGGTGCCGGGCCGCGTCGGCATGATCGCCGGCATCTTCTTCGGCTTCGCCTTCGGCGCCGGCGGCCTGGGTGCAGCCTTGCTCGGCGGCGTCGCCGACCGTCACGGCATCGACTTCGTCTTCCAGGTCTGCTCCTACATGCCGCTGCTCGGCATCCTGACGATCTTCCTGCCGCGCCTGCCGGCCAAGCATTGAGACTTTTGCCTCCAGCAAACAAAAACGCCCGGCAGCGATGCCGGGCGTTTTTGTTTGGAGCGTTTTGCTTTTAGAACCGCGCGCCCGCGAAATGGGCGATCTGGGCGCCCAGTTCGTAATAGCCTTCGCGCGCCGAACGGAAGGACTGGGCTTCGGGGTCGGTGACCGGCAAAGGCAGGTCCTTTTCGGCGATCTCGCCGGAGATCAGTTCGGCCAGCGTGCGGCCGAAGACCGTGCCGGGCGCGATGCCGCGGCCGTTGTAACCGGAGAAGCCAATGACGTTTTCGGCCAGGCGATGGAAGCGCGGCAGGTTGTCGGTGGTCATGCCGATCTTGCCGTACCATTCCGCCTCGAAGGCGATATCGCCGATGGCGGGGAAGAGTTTTTTGAGTGCGCGGCGCGCCCAGGCCTTGTGGATGCCGGTGCCCGTGCCACGCAAGGCGCCGACGCTGCCGAACACGAGGCGGCCGCGCTTGTCGAAGCGGAAGGACGAGAGCACTTCCTTGGTATCCCAGGCACCCTGCTTTTCGGGAAGGATCCTTGCCTGAAGCTCCGGCGAAAGCGGCACGGTGGCGAAGTTGAAATAGGGCAGGTGCACGAGTTCGGCACGAACTTCATGCCAGGGCGCCACCGTATAGGCATTGGTGGCGACCACCACCCAATCGGCCGTCACCGAACCACGCGCGGTGTTGACCGTCCAGCGTTTGCCGCTGCGCTCCGCACCCGTCACCGGGCTTGCCGTGAAGACCTGCGCGCCGGCCGCAATCGCCGCACGGGCGAGGCCGCGCGCATAGGCGAGCGGCTGGATCGTGCCAGCGCGCATGTCGAGCAGCGAACCGGTGTAAGCATCCGTGCCGACCTTGATCGCGGTTTCCGCCGCATCGAGCAGGCGCACCGGCGCGCCACGGCGCGCCCATTGCTCGGCGCGCTGCTTCAGTTCGTCGAGGCCGGACTGGCCGACGGCGCAGTGCAGTGTGCCGACCGGATTGATTTCGCAATCGATGCTATGTTTTGCGACGAGGTCGAACACGGCGCGGGGGGCATTGCCGAGCAGTTCGAGCAGGCGGCTGCCATGCAGGTCGCCCAGAACGCCCGGCAGCTCGTCGGGCATTACCCACATGCCGGCATTGACAAGGCCGACATTGCGGCCGGAACCGCCATAGCCGATCTCGGCACCCTCCAGCAGGATGACGCGCGTGCCGCGCTCGGCCAGATGCAGTGCCGTCGAAAAGCCGGTGTATCCGCCACCGACGATGACGACATCCGCCTCGGCCTTGCCCGAAAAGGCAACCGTTTCGGGGGCGGGCGGGGCAGTCATCTCCCAAAGGCCATGGGAGCGCGGATCGTTGAGCATGGTGGTCTGTCTTTTCGGAAAAGGAGGATGTTTCGCCGCACAATCGGCCATGCGGCACGCCGACTAAAGCAAAAAATCAGAACGGGGTCATGCCCCGTCCGCATGATCGGTCGCTGGAATTCTAAGCCGGGAGCTCTTTGGCGATCCAGGCGCGAAACGCCTGGCTGAGCGGGTTCTCCAGCTTGCCCTCGGGCACGACGAGATAATAGTTGTTCTCCGTCTCCATCGGCCGGTCGAAGACCAGTGCGAGACGGCCGCTCGCAAGCTCCTGCTCGATGAGATATTTCGGCAGGAGCGCAAAGCCGAGGCCCGCGACGGCAGATTCGATCACCATGGCGAACTGATCGAAACGGTGGCCGCGATAGGCCGTCTCCGAGGCGGCACCGTTCAGCTCGAACCATTGCGCCCAGAGCTTTGGACGCGTCGCGAGATGGAGCAGCGGCGCCGTTTCAAGATCTTTCGGATCGGTCAGATCCCAGGATTTCAGGAGTTCCGGGCTTGCCGCCGGCAGGATGATCTCGCTGCACAGATACGAACAGGCCGCGCGCGCCCAGACAGGCTGGCCGTAGTGGATCGCGAGGTCGAAATTCTCCTCGTCGAAATCGAAGGGCGCGGAACGCGAGGCGATGTTGATGATCGTGCCGGGGTTTTCGGCGAGAAAACCCGGAATGCGCGGCGTCAGCCAGCGGCTGCCGAACGTCGGCAAGGTGGCGATGGCAAGGCTGTGCTCGGACGAGGCGGACGCCATGGCGCGCAGCATGGTCTCCTCCGTCTGGTGCAGCAGCTTGCGCACCTCCGGCAGGAATCGACGGCCGTCGTCGGAGAGCACCACGCGCTGGCGCACGCGCTCGAAGAGCAGGACACCGAGCTGTTCCTCAAGGTCTTTTATCTGACGGCTGACGGCGCTCTGGGTGAGGTTCAGCTCATGCGCCGCCTGCGTGAAACTGCCATGGCGCGCAGCGCATTCGAACGCTTGCAGCGTGGTGACGTCGGGGATCAGCCTTCGACTGAGCTTCATTCATTCCTCGCATCAACATAGTCAGAACGGTCGCAATCGCTTGGAGAAACGATCGAGTATGATCCGTTTTGAGAATGAACAGGGCCTCCCCACCCTTGTAAGATGAGACCGCTTCCTATGAAAGCAAATTCGTACGTATCCGCGGATATGATCCGCTCGAATTTCTCCGCCGCCATGTCGGCCATGTATCGCGACGAGGTTCCGGCCTATGGGACGCTGATGTCGCTGGTCGCGAAAGTGAACGACGAGACGCTCGCCGCCGACCCGCACCTGAAGACGCGCCTGGAAGCCACCGATTCGCTCGACCGCATCTCGGAAGAGCGCCATGGCGCCATCCGCCTGGGCACGCCGGAAGAGCTGTCCCTGATGCGCCGCGTCTTCGCTGTCATGGGTATGGCCCCGGTCGGTTACTACGATCTCTCGACCGCCGGCGTTCCCGTGCACTCCACCGCCTTCCGTCCGGTCAGCGCGGAGAGCCTCAGCCGCAATCCTTTCCGCGTTTTCACGTCGCTGCTGCGCCTCGACCTGATCGCCGACGAAAAGCTGCGGGAAGAGGCCGCTGCGGTTCTGGCAGCGCGCAGGATTTTCACCGGCGAAGCCGTCCGGCTGGTCGAAAAGGCCGAGCGTGACGGCGGCCTCGATGCCGCCGATGCCGCCCGTTTCGTGACCGAAGTGCTGGAAACCTTCCGCTGGCACGACCACGCCATCGTCAGTACGGACATGTACAAGCGCCTGCATGACGCGCATCGCCTGATCGCCGACGTCGTCTCCTTCAAAGGCCCGCACATCAATCACCTGACGCCGCGCACGCTCGATATCGACAAGGTGCAGGCCCGCATGCCGGAAGAAGGCATCGCGCCCAAGGCCATCGTCGAGGGCCCGCCGACCCGCACCTGCCCGATCCTGCTGCGCCAGACCTCGTTCAAGGCGCTGGAAGAGGCCGTCTCCTTCATCGGCGAAGACGGCAGCTGGCAGAAGGGCTCGCACACCGCCCGCTTCGGCGAGATCGAACAGCGCGGCGTCGCTGTCACGCCAAAGGGCCGCGCGCTCTACGACAAGCTGCTCAACGACACCCGCGCCCGCGTGCGCCCCGCCGCCGACGGTTCCAACGCCGCCGAATACGAGGCGGCACTCGCCGATGTCTTCAAGGCCTTCCCGGACACGTGGGACGGCATCCGCAAGGCGGGCCTCGGCTATTTCCGCTACTCGCTGACGGAGAAGGGCCAGTCCGTCACGGGCCGCAACGCCGATCTCGAAACCGCCATCGAAGCCGGCCTCATCCAGTTCGACCCGATCGTCTATGAAGACTTCCTGCCGGTCAGCGCCGCGGGCATCTTCCAGTCGAACCTCGGCGACGACGCGACGCAGGATTTCGTGGCGAGCCCTAACCAGGTGATGTTCGAGCGCGATCTGGGTGCTGCGGTTCTGGACGAATTCGCCCATTATGCCGGCATCCAGCGCGCCTCGCTTGAAATGTGCCTCGGCATCGTCAACATGGCGGCCGCCGCGGAGTGACAGCATCAGCATGATCGCAACAAGCCATATCGAGGTCTTAAAAAGCCTGCTCGGCGAGAAGGGTCTTCTCACCGAGCCCGCCGATCTGGCCGCCTACGAGACCGGCGCGCGCTACGACAAGGGCCGCGCCGCCTTCGTCGCGCGCCCGGCAACGACGGCCGAAACCTCAGCAATTGTGTCTTACTGCGTGAAGAACGGCATTTCGCTCATTCCGCAGTCCGGCAATACCGGCCTCGTTTCGGGTTCGACGCCCGACGACAGCGGCCGCCAGGGCATTCTCAGCCTCGACCGCCTGACCGCACCCTTCGACCTCGACCGCGTCAACCGTACAATCAAGGCCGGCGCGGGCGTGCGCCTCTCCGACCTCAATGGCAAGCTCGAAGACACCGGCCTGTTCTTCCCGATCGATCTCGGCGCCGACCCGCGCCTCGGCGGCATGATCGCGACGAACACCGGCGGCTCGCGGTTCCTGCGCTACGGCGACGTGCGTCGCAACACGCTGGGCCTCACGGTGGTTCTCGCCGACGAGGCCGGCACCGTGCTCGACCTTTGCTCAGACCTGCGCAAGAACAACACCGGCGTCGACTGGAAGCAGCTGTTCATCGGCACCTCGGGCGCCTTCGGCATCGTCACCGAATGCGTGCTGAACCTCGAATCCACGCCGAAGCAGTCGGCAACCGCCCTGCTCGTGCCATCCTCGCCCGAACAGGTCGCCACGCTGCTCGTCGCCATGGAAGACGCGCTCGGCAGCTACCTCTCGGCCTTCGAGGGCATGTCCGGCAATGCCATCAGTGCCGCGCTCGATCACGTTCCCTCGCTGCGCAATCCCTTCCAGGGCGGCATCGTGCCCGATTTTGTCATCCTCGCCGAAATCTCCCGCTCCACGCCGCCACGCGACGGCGAGCAGCAGCTCGATGCGGTGCTGGAGGAGGTGCTCGCCGCCATCTGGGAACGCGAGGACGCGCCGCTCGCCGATGCCTTCGTCGGCCCGCCGCACGAGATCTGGGCGCTGCGCCACGCGCTGTCCGAGGGCGTGAAGCATAGCGGACGATTGATCGCCTTCGATCTGTCCTTCCGCCGGGGTGACATCATGCCTTTCCTCGCCCATATGAAGGCGGAAATGCCCGATCACTTCGAAGACGTGACGATCTGCGATTTTGGCCACATCGGCGATGGCGGCGTGCACTTCAACCTTGTCGTCGCGAAAGACGATCCGCGCCTGGCCGATCCCGATTTCGAGGCGGACCTGCGCGCGTGGGTCTTCACCGTGGCGGTCGAAAACTTCGACGGCAGTTTCAGCGCGGAACATGCCATCGGCCGCAAGAACCAGGCCTTCTACGACCAATACACCCCGGAAAAAATCCGCGACCTCGCGGCCGGGCTGAAAACCATCACCTCGCCGGGTCCGCTCGGCACTATCACCTTCTAAGAAACAACAGGGAGTTACCCCATGACGAACGTCGACGTGAAAAAGGAAACCGAAGCCCTTCTCGACAAGCTCGGCGTTGCCCGCAGCGCCTGGCAGGGTGGCGACATGGCCTCCTTCAGCCCGGTCAGCGGCGAAGAGATCGGCAAGCTGAAGACCGTCTCGGGCGCTGAGACCGACAAGGCCATCGACGCCGCCCATGAAGCCTTCAAGGCCTGGCGCCTCGTGCCGGCCCCCAAGCGCGGCGAACTTGTCCGTCTGCTCGGCGAAGAACTGCGCGCTTCCAAGGCCGATCTCGGCCGCCTCGTTTCCATTGAGGCCGGCAAGATCACCTCGGAAGGCCTCGGCGAAGTGCAGGAAATGATCGACATCTGCGATTTCGCCGTCGGTCTCTCCCGCCAGCTCTACGGCCTGACGATCGCCACCGAACGTCCCGGCCACCGCATGATGGAAACCTGGCACCCGCTCGGCGTCGTCGGCATCATCTCGGCCTTCAACTTCCCGGTCGCCGTCTGGTCGTGGAACGCCGCACTCGCGCTCGTCGCCGGCAACTCCATCGTCTGGAAGCCCTCCGAGAAGACTCCGCTGACCGGCCTTGCCTGCCAGGCGATCCTTGATCGTGCGCTGGCCCGCTTCGGCGATGCTCCGGCAAACCTCAGCCAGGTCCTCATCGGCGACCGCGCCATCGGCGAAGCCCTCGTCGACAACCACAAGGTCGCGCTCGTCTCGGCCACCGGCTCCACCCGCATGGGCAAGGAAGTCGGCCCGCGTCTGGCCAAGCGTTTCGCCCGCTCGATCCTCGAGCTCGGCGGCAACAATGCCGGCATCGTCTGCCCCTCGGCCGATCTGGACATGGCGCTGCGCGCCATCGCCTTCGGCGCCATGGGCACCGCCGGCCAGCGCTGCACCACCCTGCGCCGCCTCTTCGTGCACGACAGCGTCTACGACCAGCTCGTGCCGCGCCTGAAGAAGGCTTACACCAGCGTTTCCGTCGGCAACCCGCTGGAAACCTCGGCCCTCGTCGGCCCGCTCGTCGACAAGCAGGCTTTTGACGGCATGCAGAAGGCTCTGGCGGCCGCCAAGGCCGACGGCGGTTCCGTCACCGGCGGCGAGCGCGTTGCAGACGCCGGCAAGGACACGGCCTACTACGTCAAGCCCGCCATCGTCGAAATGCCGAAGCAGGCCGGCCCGGTTCTCGAAGAGACCTTCGCGCCGATCCTTTACGTCATGAAGTATTCCGACTTCGACGCCGTTCTGGAAGACCACAACGCCGTTTCGGCCGGTCTCTCCTCGTCGATCTTCACGCTCAACGTTCAGGAAGCCGAGCGCTTCCTCTCGGCCGACGGTTCGGACTGCGGCATCGCCAATGTCAACATCGGCACGTCCGGTGCTGAAATCGGCGGCGCGTTCGGCGGCGAAAAGGAAACCGGCGGCGGCCGCGAATCCGGCTCCGATGCCTGGAAGGCCTATATGCGCCGCGCCACCAACACGGTGAACTACTCGAAGGCCCTGCCGCTCGCCCAGGGCGTCTCCTTCGACATCGAGTAAGCCGATATGAACAGCCAGACCAAGGTTGAGGAGGCGGGCTTTACGCCCGCCTTGCGTATCGCCGCCATCGGCGTTTCCAAAATCCTGCAGATCGGCGCCCGCGCCTCTGCCATGAAGAAGGAAGGCCTGCCGGTCATCATCCTCGGCGCCGGCGAGCCTGATTTCGATACGCCCGACAACGTCAAGACCGCCGCCAAGGCCGCCATCGACCGGGGCGATACGAAATACACCGCGCTCGACGGCACGCCGGAGCTGAAGAAGGCGATCTCGGGGAAGTTTCGGCGCGAAAACAACGTCGACTATGCGATCGACGAAGTCACCGTCGCGACGGGCGCCAAGCAGATCCTGTTCAACGCCTTCATGGCGACGGTCAATCCGGGCGACGAGGTGATCATCCCGACGCCCTACTGGACGTCCTATTCCGACATCGTGGAAATCTGCGGCGGCGTGCCGGTGCTGATCCCCTGCGATGCGGAAGCCGGTTTTCGTCTCAAGGCCGAACAGCTGGAAAAGGCGATCACGCCGAAGACCCGCTGGGTGCTCTTCAACTCGCCGTCGAACCCCTCGGGCGCCGCCTACAGCGAAGCGGACTACCGCCCACTGCTCGACGTGCTCCTGAAGCACCCGCATGTCTGGCTGATGGTCGATGACATGTACGAGCACATCGTCTATGACGGCTTCAAGTTCGTGACCCCCGTCGCCATCGAGCCGCGCCTGAAAAGCCGCGCACTGACGATCAACGGCGTCTCGAAAGCCTATGCCATGACCGGCTGGCGCATCGGCTATGCCGGCGGCCCGAAGGCGCTGATCAAGGCCATGGCGGTGATCCAGAGCCAGGCGACCTCCTGCCCCTCCTCCGTCAGTCAGGCAGCTTCCGTGGAAGCGCTGAACGGCCCGCAGGAATTTCTGAAGGACCGCCAGGCAAGCTTCAAGCACCGCCGCGACCTCGTCGTCTCGGCCTTGAACGCCATTCCCGGCCTTGCCTGCCGCACCCCGGAAGGTGCCTTCTACACCTTCTCCGGCTGCGCCGGCGTGATCGGCAAGACGACGCCCAAGGGCAAGCGCATCGACGCCGACAGCGACTTCACGGATTATCTCCTCGAAGACGCAAACGTCGCCGTCGTGCCCGGCTCCGCCTTCGGCCTCTCGCCCTATTTCCGCATCTCCTACGCCACGTCGGAAGCGGAACTGACGGAAGCGCTGAAGCGCATCGCGGACGCCTGCGCAAAGCTCGCCTGAGCCGCGCAAAGACGATCAGGCAAAAGAAAAGGGGCCTCGTAAGAGGCCCCATTTTTATGTCTGCGCGCCTTGTGGCGTTCTTCTCTCTTCCCCGCGGCTTTGGGCCACAGATGCGAAAACGCCCCGGCCCTTTTGGAGCCGAGGCGTCTGAAGTGTTTGGAAATCAGGCGGCGTGGGCGCCGCGGTGTTCCTGGGCGTAGTAGTGGCCGAAGCGGTTGGCAAGGAAGGCGTCGAGGGCGATTTCTTCCTGGCGGACAAAACCTTCGGCGCGCAGCGAGCCGTCGGCCAGCATGTCGAGCACGGCGCAGATCGAGCCTGCGGTGGTGATCTGGATGGCGGAATGCAGGGCGCCGGCAACTGGGGCGCTGTAGACCTTGTTGGCGTAGGTTTCCTGGATCAGGCGGCCGTTCTTGCGGCCCGAAACGGTCACGAAGATGATGACGACGTCCTGCGTGGTGGTCGGCAGGGCGTTTTCGAAGATGTCCTTGAGGACTTCGCGGCGATGACGGAGACCCAGGTCGTTGAGCAGCGCCTTCATGATGGCGGCGTGGCCGGAGTAGCGGATCGTGCGGTAGTTCAGCGTGCGAACCTTGCCCTTCAGCGTCTCGCAGAGCGTGCCGAGGCCGCCCGACGTGTTGAAGGCTTCGTAGGTGACGCCGTCGAGCGAGAATTCTTCACGCTCTTCGAGCGCCGGAACCTCGATCAGCGCGCCTTCGACGATGGCTTCGCAGGGCTCGATATATTCGTTGATGACGCCGTCCGTGCTCCAGGTCAGGTTGTAGTTCAGAGCGTTGGACGGGTACTGCGGCAGGGCACCGACGCGCATGCGCACGCTATCGAGCGTGTCGAAGCGGCTGGCGAGATCGTTGGCGACGATGGAGATGAAGCCCGGTGCGAGGCCGCACTGCGGAATGAAAGCCGTCTTGGCGGTTTCGGCGATGCGCTTGACCTGGCGGGTGGATTCGACGTCTTCCGTGAGGTCGAGATAGTGCACGCCTGCGGCAGCAGCTGCTTCGGCGATAGCGACCGTCAGGTGGTAGGGGGCGGCCGAGAGAACGGCGAACTTGCCGGTCAGAAGGGCCTTCATCGCGGCAGCGTCGGCGATGTCAACGACCTTGGTCGTGACGGCAGCATGGCTTTCGATGCCGGCAAGCTGCTCTTCCGAACGGTCCGCGACGGTGACGCGGTAATCCCCGCTGTGAGCCAGCATGCGCGCGATGGTCGAGCCGATCTTGCCTGCGCCGATGACGACGATGTCCTTCATGTGATTTCCCTCCGGCATGAATTGATGCGCTTATTTTGAGAGGAATGACTGTCGATTTAAAGCGCCATATCTGGCATAATCAATCATCGATATCGGCAGAATGACGGTAAAAATGAGCATTTCGACGCTAGGCGCCAAGGATCGCGAGCTTCTCTCCATCCTCAGCGAGAACGCCCGCGAGCAGACCGCGACCATCGCCCGCAAGCTCGGGCTGTCCCGCACGACCGTGCAGGCGAAGATCGATCGATTGGAACGGGATGGCGTGATTGCCGGCTATGGCGTGAAACTGTCCGACGCCTATGAAAGCGGCATGGTGAAGGCCCATGTGCTCATCACCATCGCGCCGAAGACGCTGGCGCGCATCACCACGGAGCTGCACGCCATTTCCGCCGTGCGCACGCTGCATTCGGTAAGCGGCAGCTTCGACCTGATCGCCGTCGTCGAGGCGGCCTCGATCGCTGAGCTCGACCATCTTATCGACCGCATCGGGGCGATCGACGGCGTGGAACGCACGCTGTCGTCGATCATCCTATCGACGCGAATCCGCCGTTAAGCGATGAAGCGTTCCGGTCGGTAGGGACCGATATTGATCACCGTGCGCTCGCCCAGCATCTTTTCCGCCAGCACGCGGCCGGTGATGGGGCCGAGCGTCATGCCGTGATGGGCGTGGCCGAAGGCGAACCACAGGCCGGAATGGCGGGGGGCCTTGCCGATGACGGGCATCATGTCGGGCGTGCAGGGGCGGCAGCCCATCCACGGCTCTTCGTCGCGGCGCTCGGCGAGCGGGAAGAATTCACGCGCCACCTTTTCGGCGCGGCGCAGTTGCACCGGGGTCTTGCGCGTATCACGCCGCGCGAATTCGGCGCCCGTGGTCAGGCGGATGCCGCGCTGCATCGGCGCCAGGAAATAACCGCGTTCCGCGTCGAGCACCCAGTTGTTGAGCTTCGCGCCCTCCCCGGCGCCATAATGCATGTGGTAGCCGCGCTTGACGGCGAGCGGGAAGTGATAGCCGAGTTTGCGCGTGACGGTATCAGCCCAGGGGCCGAGCGCCACGACGACTTCCTTGCCCTCCAGCGGCCCCTCGGGGGTGGCGATACGCCAGCCTTCGCCTTCCAGCACATGTTCGATGGTCGCCGCATCGCCGGACTTCAACTGGCCGCCGAGCGACTGGAAATAGGCGAGATAACGCTTCATCAGGCTCTGCGGATCGAGGATCGACCACGGATCGGTCCAGCGCAGGCCGCCGGTCAGCTCCGCGCGGATGGAGGGCTCCATCTGCGCCACTTCCGCCGTCGTCAGCTTCTGGTGGTTGACGCCGAAATTGGCCGAGAGTTTTTCAGCCTCGGCGTAAGCCGCATCACGCGCCTTCTCAGACCGGAAAACCTTCATCCAGCCGTCCTTGCGGATGAGGTCCTCGGCACCGGAGGCTGCGATCAGGTCGGCATGTTCGGAAATCGAGTTCTCGAGGAGCGGCGCATAGAGATGGGCGATGCTCTGGTGCTGGCGGAAGCCGGAATGCCACCAGTAGCGGGCGAGGAACGGAATGATGCCCGGGATCGCCGAGGGGTGGTAATGCGCGTCGATGGTATTGTTCAGCGCATAGCGGAACAGCGCGCCGAAATCGTGCGGGAAGCCATAGGGGAAGACGCCCTCGCGCTGGATGAGGCCGGCATTGCCGTAGGATGTCTCTTCGGCGGCGCCACGCCGGTCGACGAGCACCACCGACTTGCCGCGTCGCGCCAGATGGATGGCGGTCGAAATGCCGATCACGCCTGCGCCGAGAACTATGACATCCGTCTTCATGTGCTGCCCCATATTCCACATTCACATGTCGTGATCCATTGCATGGCCCGAACGGCGGATGCAAGACGCTTGCTTGCGTCAAAGCGACATCAAGGAAGGTAGATCGACAGTCCGCGGCCGGACGGCTAGCTTCACGCTGTTATGGACGGGGAGAAACGGCATGCAGCTCGGTACGGTACGGGAACTCTGGCGCTATCCGGTCAGCTCGCTGACCGGCGAACGGCTCCAGACCGTCGATCTCGACGACACGGGCGTTGCCGGCGACCGGCAATGGGGCCTGTTCGATGCCGGCGGCACGGATGTCGCGGCCCCCGAGAGCGAGCGGCGCTGGCGGCCCGTGCCGGGGCTGCGATCACGGATGGCGGCCGACGGACCGCAGGTCAGCCACGATGGCGCCGCCTGGCATGCCGTGCCCTCCCCGGATGCCGACCGGGTCGCGTCGGACCATCTGGATTTTCCGGTGCGCTTCCGGCGTTTCGGCGAGACGAATGCGGCACCACGCTATGATCGCGGTCACCTGCATATCCTGACGACCGGGTCGCTTGCCCGCTTGCAGGCACTGCTGCCCGCGGCGGTCATCGATACGAGGCGCTTCAGGCCCAACATCTTGGTCGAGACCGATGCGGGGGACATTGATTTCGTAGAGCAACGCCTCATCGGAAAGCGGCTGACCGTCGGAAATGCGGTTGTCGAGATCACCGAGCCCTGCACGCGCTGTGCCTTCACGGCGCTCGGACAGCCGGACATCCCCTTCGACAAGGATGTGCTGCACGCCATCGCCAAACACGGCGGCGGCGGCTTCGGCGTTCTGGCAAAGGTCGTCACAACGGGCCGGATCGCATCCGGCGATGCCGTCGCGGTCGAACAGGCCTACTGACCGGCCAGCCGCAGCAGGTTTTCGATCGCTGTGCGTTCGAAACCGCCGATGCCTTCGGAAATATCGGCCTTGATGGCCGCCGCCACCGCATCCTCGTCGCGCTTGCGCAGGGCGGCGATCGCCTCCTGATGGCGGTCGACGAAATAGAGCTGCGCGACATGTTCCATGGCGATGCCCAGGAAGGGACCGAGCTGGAGCCAGATGCTCTCCACCATCGGCATGATCACCTGCTCGGGATTGGCGGAATAGAGCGTGCGATGGAATTCCTGGTTCAGGAGCAGCGCGGCCGCGTTGTCCTTGCGCGCGATCGCCTCGTCCTGCGCCCGGTCGACTTCCTCGAGCCTGTCGATACAGCGCTCGGTGATGTGCGGCACGGCGCGGCGGGCGGCATGCTGCTCCAGCACGGAGCGCAAAGAGACGAGTTCGCTGAAACGATCCGCGGTCATGCGCGGCACCATGATGCGGCGGTTGTCGAGCACGCGCAGCGCCCCTTCCGACGAGAGACGGCGCAGCGCCTCGCGCACCGGCGTGGGGCTGCTTTCCATCGCCTCGGCAATGCCACGGATGGTCAGCGATTCGCCTGGCCGGATCGAGCCGACCATGATGGCCTGGCGCAGGCGCCGATGCGCATATTCATGCGTCGTCATGCCGTCCGGTCGGTCCAGCGGTTCCAGCGCCAAATTGCCCAATCCATGCCTCCTGTGACAGGCTGTTCGTTGCTAACCTATCCTTAGTGACAGGTTCTAGCAGCTTGACCGGCGACAAGAAAGTGTGCATATTTTGAAAATGTGATCACAAAAATAATTATGTGATAGGGAAGGGACCCATGGCTCTGAGCGAAGATTCCGAGTGGCTGATCAGCGCCGATGGCGTGGAAAGCATTCAAGCCGTCGTCTGCGACCTGAACGGCATTCTGCGCGGCAAACGCGTGCCCGTCGGACAGGCGGAGAAGGTGCTGAAGGGCGGCATCCGCATGCCGCTGTCCATCGTCGGCGTCGACGTCTGGGGCGAGGATATCGTCGGCTCCAGCCACGTCTTCGCCTCGGGCGACATGGACGGCATCTGTGCGGCGACCGGCCGCGGGGCGCTCCCCGTCAGCTGGACGCTGAAGCCGTCCGCCGTCGTACCGCTCTGGCTGTTCAAGGAGAGCGGCGAGCCGTTCCTGGCCGATCCGCGCCAGGCACTCGCCAATATCGTGCGCCAGTATCATGAACTCGGCCTTCGCCCCGTCGTCGCCTCGGAGATGGAATTCTACCTGATCGACGCCGAGCCCGACCACGCCCAGCCGCCGATCTCGCCCTATACCGGCAAGCGCCTCGATTCCGACGCCATCCTGTCGATCGATGAGCTGGACGATTTCGGCCAGTTCTTCTCCGACGTCTATGCGGAATGCGAGCGGCAGAACGTGCCGGCGGATTCGGCGGTCGCCGAAAACGGCATCGGCCAGTTCGAAATCAACCTCATGCACTCAGACGATCCGTTGAAGGCCGCCGACGACGCGCTGTTCTTCAAGCGCATCGTCAAGGGCATCGCGCGCAAACACGGCTTTGCCGCCACCTTCATGGCCAAGCCCTACGGCATGCGCTCGGGCAGCGGCATGCACATGCATTTCAGCCTGATCGACGAGGACGGCAACAACGTCTTCGACGACGGCACGGCCGAAGGCTCCGACATCATGAAACACGCCGTCGCCGGCCTGACGCGCGGCATGGCGGAATCGACGCTGCTGTTTGCGCCGCATTTCAACTCCTACCGCCGCCTGCGGCCCGATACGCATGCGCCGACCTCCGTCTCCTGGGGCTACGAAAACCGCACCGCGGCGATCCGCATTCCCGGCGGCAGCAACAAGGCGCGGCGTATCGAGCACCGCGTCGCCGGCGCGGACGCCAATCCGTATCTCGTCATGGCCGCCATCCTGGGTGCGGCGCTGGTCGGCATCCGCAACAAGTGGGAGCCGCCGGCACCCGTCTCGGGCCGCGCCTATCTCTCGCAGCTGCCGCGCATCCCCTCGGAATGGGGTTCTGCCGTCACCGCCTTCGAGAACGGCCCGATCATCTCGGAAATCTTCGACGCGGATCTCCGCTCCATGCTGATCGCCTGCAAGCGGCAGGAACTCGCCGGTTTCGCCGAACAGGTGACCGACTTCGAATTCAGCGCCTACCTGGAAATCGTCTGATGGCCAACACCCAGTCCTATGCCGGTAACGGCGCCTATCCCGACAGCTACTACGCTGCCTCCAGAAACATCATCCGCACGCCGAAAGTGCTGGAGGGCGCGGTAACGGCCGACGTCGCCGTGCTCGGCGCCGGCTATTCCGGCCTGTCGACCGCCATCCACCTCGCCGAAAAGGGCTACAAGGTCGTGATGGTCGAGGGTGCGGGCATCGGCTGGGGCGCATCCGGCCGCAACGGCGGTCAGATTGTCAACGGCCTGAACGCCAGCCTCGACACGATCAAGCGCCGCTACGGCGACCAGGCCGGCGCCTTCGTCGGCGGCCTCGTGCAGGAAGGCGGCAAGATCATCCGCCGCATCGTCTCGCAGTACAACATCGACTGCGACATGAAGACCGGCAACATCTACGCCGCCTATACGCCCGCCCATATGAAGGACCTCGAGCACAAGAAGGCCCTTTGGAAGAGCTACGGCATGGACGACCACCAGATGCTGGACAAGGCGGCGATCCAGAAGCTGGTGAAGACCGACGCCTATATCGGCGGCATGCTGGACACGACCGGCGGTCACATGCACCCGCTCAACCTGACGCTCGGCGAGGCGGCAGCACTCGAATCACTCGGCGGCGTGATCTATGAGCAGTCACCGGTCATCCGCGTCGAGCATGACGCCGAAAAGCCGGTCATCCACACGGCCAAGGGCCGCGTCACGGCCAACACCGCCGTCATTTGCGGCAATGCCTATCTCGGCCATGTCGTGCCGAAACTCGTCTCGCGCGTCATGCCGGTCTCGACCCAGATGGTCGCCACCGAACCGCTCGGCGACCGCGCCGATGCGCTGATCCCGAGCGACATGTGTGTCGAGGACGTGCGCTATATCCTCGATTATTTCCGCCTGTCGGCCGACAAGCGCATGATCTTCGGCGGCGGCACCGTCTATGGCGGCACCGACCCGGCCGACGTACGGGCAAAAATCCGCCCGAACCTCGAAAAGGTCTTCCCGTCGCTGAAGGGCGTGAAGATCGACTATGCCTGGAGCGGCAACTTCGCACTGTCCTTCTCGCGCGTGCCGCAGATGGGCAAGATCGGCAAGAACACCTATTTCGCCCACGGCTATAGCGGCCACGGCGTCACCGGCTCGCATCTGTTCGGCAAGATCCTGAGCGAAGCGATCCATGGCGACCTCTCGCGCTTCAGCCAGTTCGAAAAACTGCCCTGGATCCCGTTCCCCGGCGGCCGTATGTTCCGGGCGCAGTACTCGACCATCGGTTCCTGGTGGTATCAGTTCAAGGACGCCTTCGGCCTCTGAGACCAACAAAAAAGCCGGCGGAAACGCCGGCTTTTTCATTTCATGCAGTGTCTATCAGCCCATGCGCTCGGATGCATAGGAGCCCGGCGACGGCGGGAAGACGATGGTCTTGTTGCCGTTCATGAAGACGCGGTGGTGGATATGGGCGTGCACGGCGCGCGCCAGAACCTGGCTCTCCACGTCGCGGCCGATAGAGACATAATCGTCCGGCGACTGCGCATGCGTGATGCGGGCGACGTCCTGCTCGATGATCGGACCTTCGTCGAGATCCTCGGTGACGTAATGCGCCGTCGCACCGATCAGCTTCACGCCACGCTCGAAAGCCTGCTTGTAGGGGTTGGCACCCTTGAACGACGGCAGGAACGAGTGGTGGATGTTGATGATGCGACCCGACATCTTCTTGCAGACGGCATCCGAGAGCACCTGCATGTAGCGGGCGAGAACGATGAGCTCGGCACCGGACTGCTCGACCACCTCCATCAGGCGGGCTTCCGCCTGCGGCTTGTTCTCCTTCGTCACCTTGATGTGGTGGAAGGGGATATCGTGATTGACGATGACCTTCTGGTAATCGAAGTGGTTGGAGACGACGCCGACGATCTCGATCGGCAGGGCGCCGATCTTCCAGCGGTAGAGCAGGTCGTTGAGGCAATGGCCGAAGCGCGACACCATCAGCAGCACCTTCATGCGCTCGTCGCTGTCGTTGAAACGCCAGGTCATCGCATATTTCTTGGCGACGGGGGCGAAGCCGGCCTTGATGTCGTCTTCCGACACGCCTTCCTGGCTGAGGAAGGTCAGGCGCATGAAGAACAGGCCCGTCTCGAGATCGTCGAACTGCGACGAATCCGAGATGTAGCACCCCTTTTCGGCGAGGTAGCCGGTGATCGCGGCGACGATGCCGCGGGTCGATTGGCAGGATACGGTCAGGACGTGGCTTTTCATCGGTTCGTTTCTCGCGTTCGGCCGATGCGGGGGCAAGCACCGGCGATCCCCTTGTGTGCCGCCGAATTTTTACGGCTCGGCGCATATTTCAGGCCGCTTGCGTCAACGCAAGCCCCTGCAATGACGAGAAGCTACGCCGCCTCTTGCGAGGAATCCCTCCGGTTCGCGACATCCAATGCGTCGAAAATGCCACCAGGGCGCTTCGGAAGGCCTGCGCGGCGCCAAAGACCGCCCGCACTTGACCTGATGTGACGGAGCGTGGCGCGCGATTCTTGCAGCAATGCAAGCCAGCCCGCTGAAACGGAAAAATCCCGCTGGACACTATTATGGACACATGTTCTATAAACTGGACAGATTTGACGGGAGCCGATCATGCATCTTTCCATGTGGACCTACCCCTGGGACGTTCAGGACCAGGGGCTTGAGGCGCTTGCCGCCGACCTCAAGGGCCGCGCCGGCCTCAACACGGTAAGCCTTGCCACGTCCTATCATGCCGGCCGGTTCCTCCAGCCGCGCAGCCCGCAGCAGAAAGCCTATTTCCCCGAGGACGGCACGGTCTATTTCCGCCCGGACGACACGCTCTGGCAAGGCAAGACGATCCAGCCGCTGATGGCGCAGAACACGGTCGAGCGCGGCGACATGCTCGAGGCGCTGACCAAGGCCCGCGCGGAAACCGGCCTCGCCGTCTCGTGCTGGACGGTCTGCCTGCACAACAGCCGGCTCGGCCTGCTGCATCCCGATCACGTGACGCGCAACGCTTTCGGCAATGCCAACACCTACAATCTCTGCCCGTCGAGCCCGGCGGCGCGCGACTATGTCGTGACGCTGGTGCGCGATATCACCACGAACTACAAGCCCGACATGCTGGAGCTCGAAAGCCCGAACTTCATGGGCTTCGCGCATGAGCACCATCATGAGAAGGACGGCGTCGGCCTGAACGCCGAGGACGATTTCCTGCTCTCTCTCTGCTTCTGCGACCATTGCACCACACGGGCGCAAAAGGCCGGCGTACCGATCGAAGGCGCGCAAAAAATCGTCTCGCGCTTCATCGCCGAGCTTTGCGAGCGCGCCGTGCCGGAAAAGCAGTTCCCCGATTTCCCGGAAGCCGGCATCGACGCCTTCCGCGCCCATCCGGACCTGCATGCCTTCCTGACTTGGCGCTTCGAGCCGGTGACGAGCCTGATCGAGGAGATCAAGGCCGCGGCCGATACGGCGACCCGCATCGTGCTGATCGACCTGAAGGATGCCTGGCTCGGCGGCGTCGATCTCGTCGAGGTCGGCAAACGCTGCGACGGCGCGATCCTCTGCTGCTACAACATGACACCGGAGGCGATCGGTGAGGTCATTCGCGCCGGCCGGGCGATGCTCGGCGAGGACAAGTTCGTCGGGCTTGGCCTACGCGTCTTCTACCCGGAAGTCGATGGTCCCGAAATCCTCACCGCACGCGCGAAAGCCGCCGTCGACGCAGGCGCCGACGGCGTCAATTTCTACAACTACGGGCTCATTCCGGCAAAGCGCCTCGACTGGGTGGGCGAGGCCGTCGGCGCGATCGGCTGATCGCGCCAGCGCCTATCCGCCGATCGGTTCGGCGACCTGGATCAGGCAATCGCCGGCCTGGCTGTCCGTGTGCAGGCGGTGGGAAATGACGACGCCGCTCTCGGCAAAGTGTAGCTCCTCCTCCTGCAGGTCCAGCCGTTCGAGATCGTGATACCAGCCGGCACGGTCGCCGGCCGTGACCCGCGCGCCGAGCGGCACCGCCGGCTCGAACCAGCCGCGCCTGCTCGCATAGATGCCCTGGCTGTGCCGCGCGAGCGACAGAAGCTGCAGGGCAGGCGGCGGGGAGAGCGGCGCCCGCGACAACTGCGGCGCATCGACAATGCCGAGCGCCATCAACAACCGGTCGATCGCCGCCGCCGTGAAGCCCATGCTCTCGGGCGTCACCGTGCCGCCGCCGCCGAATTCGCCGGAAAGACCGATCGTGCCGACACGGCCGGCCGCACCCATCGAGGTCGGCGCTGCCGGACCATTGTCGGCGATGAAGGCATGGGCCGAACCCATTGCCCGCATCAGCGCCACAGAGCGCTCGAAGCGGGCGGCATCCGCCTGCCGCTCGATCAACGTGCAGGCGAGATGCGCCATGGACGTGCCGCCCGAATGCAGATCGAGCACCGCGTCATGCCGCGGGAAGAGATCGTGTTCGAGGAAATGTGCCATGCGCGCCGTCGGCGTGCCCGTGGGGTCGCCCGGAAAGGCGCGGTTGAGATTGCCGCCATCGAAGGGCGAGCAGCGCTTCGCCGCCATCACGGCCGGCAGGTTGGCCATCGGCAGGATGGTGACGGCCCCGCGCATCGTCGATACGTCGAGCCGGCGCATCAGCCGGCCAAGCTGAAGCTCGCCCTCATATTCATCACCATGATTGCCCGCCATCAGGAGCAGGCTCGGCCCAGCGCCGTTTTTCAGGCGCAGGATCGGGACGCGGATCTGGTAATAGGGCGAGCGATCGACCGAATAGGGGATGGCGAGATGCCCGGCCTGCCGGCCGTCCCTTTCGAAGTCGATCGGATTGACGAGGCCGCTGTGCATCGCAGCCCCTCAGAGTGCCGCGACGGCGGTCATCTCGACGCGCAGGTCCGGATCGGCAAGGCGGGCCTCGACGCAGGCGCGGGCCGGCGGGTTTGCCGGATCGATCCAGGCATCGTAGACGCCGTTCATCGCATCGAAATCGACGATGGCGGGCAGGAAGACATTGACGGCCAACAGTTTCGAGCGGTCCGTGCCGGCTTCCTTCAGGAGGGCGTCGATCTTGCCGAGCACGTCGCTCGTCTGCCCCTCGATGCCAGCCTTGCGATCTTCCGCAACCTGGCCGGCGATGTAGACGAGCCCGCCATAGCTGACGGCCTGGCTCATGCGGGACCCCTTCTGGTAACGCTGGATCATAACGTGTTTTCCTTTTCTTGCCTTGGGAGGAGTAATCAGCCGAAGCTGGTGAGATAGGCCGTCGTGACCGTGTGGTCGGGCGAGAGGCCGTAGAGGATGGCGTGCCGGTCGAGGCAGGTGCAGGGATGCGAGATGCCGAATTCGACGACATCGCCGATGGCGACATCGGCCCCCGCAGGGAGTGTCACGAAGGCATGCTGGTCATTAAGACGCAGCACGGCGGCCTCGGTGAAACCGGCAAGCAATGCCCCGTCCCGATAGAGCGCGAGTGGACGCGGCAGACCCTGGTCGATCGCCACGTCCCGCAGGCCCATGCCGCAGATGGCAAGGCCCGGTTCGGGCAGGGACAGCACCTCCGCCCAGACCCGGAGCGCTGGCTTGAACACCTGCGCGGCAGACCGGACATCCGCCCCCACGCGAAACCCGTCGCGCGCATCGAGGCCGGCAAGGCCGCGTTCGTAGATGCCGTGATCGTGGAAGAAGATCGCACCGCTGCGCAGGACAAGCCGGCAATCGGGATCGGCGGCAACGGCTGCGGAGAGGCCGGCGACGACCCGGTCGAAGAAAACGGAGCCGCCGGCAGTCAGAAGGAGCGGCCGATCCTTGCCGACCCGCGCCCGAACCTGCGGCAGGAATTTTGCCGTAAGCTCCATCAGCCCGTCGATGCGGGCAAGCGTCTCCCCGGCATCCACCGTCGCGGCGGCACCCTCATAGGCGGCCACGCCGGAGAGGCGGAAGGCCGCGCTCTCGGCGGCGAGGATGACGTCCAGGATCTCCGTCGCCGCTTCGATGCTGCGGGCACCGGCGCGGCCGGCGCCGAGCTCGACCATCAGGCCCAGCGGCGGAAGGTCATTGCGCGATTGCCAGGCATCGCGTAGCGCCGCGGCGAGCGGCGTGGAATCGACGAAGATATGCAGTTCGGCATCTGGATAATGGGCGAGCAGTCCAGCCAGCCGGCAGGCGGCGGCGTGGCCGCCGATCTCGTTGGCCAGGATCAGCCGGCGCTGGCCGGCCTTCAGCAGCACGGCGGCCTGACGGATATCGGCCACCGTCGTGCCCCAGGCGCCGGCGGCGAGCAGCGCGGCGGACAAGGCGGTGGACATCGGCGTCTTGGCGTGCGGCGCGATCTCGACGCCGTGGCTCTTCACATAGGCCATCATCGCCGCAACGTTGCCAGCAAAGGCCGACTGATCGAGCGAGATCAGCGGCAGCGCCATTTTTCCATCGAACGGCTTCCAGCCTTGCCGGCCGATCGCTTGGAGCGGCAGGGCCGCGTGGCCCGGCGGAAAGCCGCGAATGCGGTCGTCGAGCAGGATATCGGCGGCGTGAAGGTCAGACATGCAGTTCTCCCTTGGCCGCGGCGGGTGCGGCCAGTTCGAGACGGTAGGTTTCATTGGCGGTGGTGAAGAACAGGGCCTGCTGCTCATCGAGCGAAAGCGGCGCGGCCAGCGTTCGGAAAACGTCGTAGATCTCATCGAAGGAAGCATGGAGGCCGGCAACCGGGAAATCGCTGGCGAACATCGCACGCGATGGACCGAAGCAGTCGAGGCAATGCTCGATGACCGGCGACAGGCTTTCCAGCGTCCAGTCATTGTCATAGGCGACGAGGTCGGAAATCTTCAACCGCACATTCGGCTCCCGGCCCAGTGCCCGCAGGCCGCTGCGCCAGATCACCATGCCGGCCGCGTCACGGTCGGCCGGGCTGCCGCCGTGGTTGAGCACGAAGAGCGTTTCGGGAAAGGCGCGCACGAGATCGAGCGCCTCGCCCATCTGCGCAGGGTAGAGCATCAGGTCGAAGACGAGGCCATGGCGGGAGAGTTCGGCAAGGCCGGCCCGCCAGACGGGATCGGCCATACGATGGGCGCGCGGGGCAAAGCTTTTCGACTGTTCCGCATGCCAGCTGACGATATCGCGGATGCCGACGACATGAGGATTGGCCGCCTCCGCTGCGATCAGCCCGATGGCATCGGGACTGTCGAGCGGCACGCGAGCGATAAAGCGGCTGGCCACGCCGCTGCTGCGGTCGAGACCGCCGAGCCAGCGGCTTTCCTCCAGCGGATGCGCATCGGACCAGCCGGCCTCGACATGCACCGTAGCGACGATGTTCTGGTTTGCCGCATCCCGGCGATAATCTTCGACGCCGTAGTCCCGCAGGATTGGCGCGAGGCTGCCATAGACCATCTCGCCGCCCGTCGCCCGCGCCTTTTCCAGCCAGGGATGGCGGCCGAGCGACAGGTCCCAGAGATGGTGGTGCGGGTCGATGACCGGCCCGCTATAACGCTCCGTCATCGCCGCGCCTCACGGCCGGAAACGAGCAGCAGTGCCAGGATCAGCGTGCCGAACATGATGGAACGCCAGCCGGGCGATGCGTTGACGACGGTGATGAGCGCAGTCGTCGTGACCAGAAGGATCGCGCCCGGAATGGTGCCGGCATAGGTGCCGCGCCCGCCGAGGATGGAGGTGCCGCCGAGCACCACGGCGGCGATCGACGTCAGGAGATAGGGATCGCCAATGCCGACATAACCCTGCCGGTTCATGCCGAGCACCAGGATGCCGGCAAGGCCCGCGAAAAAGCCGGAGAGCGCGTAGAGGATCAGCGTGTTGCGCGTCAGGCTGACACCGGAAAGGCGGGCGGCCAGCGGATTGGCGCCGATGGCGAGGAAACGCGCGCCAATGGGCATACGGTGGATGAGGGCCAGCACGACGGCCGAGACGACGAGCCAGAGCAGAACGCCGGAGGGAACACCGAGCGGCCGGGCCTGGCCGAGCAGGATGACGGCGGGATTGCTGACCGTGACGGCGCTGCCGCCGGCGACGACGACGAGCAGACCTTGCAGGAAGGTCGCCATGGCGAGCGTCATGATGATCGGCGGCACGCGCAGATAGGCCGCCCCCGCGCCATTGAGGAAACCGATGCCGGTGGCGATGGCGAGCGCCAGCGCAATGCCGACGAGGCCGGTCGGATCCCAGGCGGGCGAGATCAGCGGCAGCAGGATCGCCGTCACCGTGATGATGGCGCCGACCGAGAGATCGATGCCGCCCATCAGGATGACCAGTGTCTGGCCCGCGGCGGCAATGCCGATGACGGCGGCAAGCTCCAGCAGATAGCGCAGGTGCCCATAGGCGCCGAAACCGCGCAGGGTGAGGCCGGCGATAAGCCAGACGAGCGCCACCAGAACGAAGGTGAGCAGCGGCGGATTGCGGAAGATGGATTTCACGGCGCTCAACGCTTTGCCCTCCATGCTTTCAGAAGCTCCGGCACCGCGACGGCGCCGACGATGATCAGGCCCTGCGCGATGTATTGCGCGACCGGCGGAAAGCCGAGGAAGAACATCACGTTGATCATGACGGAAAGCAGCAGACTGCCGCAGATCGCCCCGCGCATCGTGCCCTTGCCGCCGAGGAACCCGACGCCGCCGAGCACGGCGGCCGCAATGGAATTCAGCGTGAAGGGCGCGCCGATGACGGGATCGCCCGAGCCCGTCTGAGCCGCGACGAAGAGGCCGGCGAGCGCCGTGAGCAGGCCCGACAAAGCGAAGGCGACGATCTTCGCCCGCTCCACCGGCACGCCGGAGCGGAAAGCCCCGACCGGGTTGTCGCCGGCCGCGTAGATGCCGAGGCCGAGCGGGGTGGCGAGGAACGCCTTCCACGCAACCAGCACGACGACGAGCAGCAGGAAGGCGACGGGCGTGTGGCCGGCCAGCATGTTCGACAGCCAGCCGGGAATGAAGCCGCCGGGACGCGGCAGCAGGATCAGCGCGACGCCGGTGATGATGAAGGAGCCGGCCAGCGTGACGATGATCGCAGGCAGTCTCAGATGCGCAACGATTGCACCGATGACGGCACCGATGGCAAGGCCGGTCAACGCGACGGCGACGATACCGCCGGGCACGCCAAACACACCGTCCATGGTCGTGGCGGCGATGACGGCGCCGAGGCTGACGAGCGGGCCGATGGCGAGCGTGATGCCGCCATTCAGCATCAGCAGCGCCTGCGCCATCGTCACCAGCGCGAGCGGAAACCAGTTCTGCGTGAATTTCGAGAAACCGCCGACCGACAGGATGCCCGGAAACAGCACGGCATAGAGGATGAGAAAGGCGGCGACGACGAGATAGAGTCCGCCGAGACCGCGATTGCGGCGGCGCTGGATGGCGCCATAAAGCCATGAGGAGGACGAAACAGCGCTCATGCGGCCGCTCCCTTTCTGTCGATGCCCATGGCCGCGCCGACGATGGCCTCTTCGCTGATCGCCTCGCCTGCCAACTCGGCAGCGACGCGTCCCTCGCGCAGCACCACGACGCGGTCGCAGAGATGGACGAGCTCCGGCGTATCGGAGCTGGCGATGATGACGAGCCGCCCTTCGGCGGCAAAGCCGCGCAGCATCAGGTAGATTTCCCGTTTGGTCTCGATGTCGACGCCGCGCGTCGGATCGTTGAGCAGCAGCACGGACGGATCGAGCGGCAGCCATTTGGCAAGCGCGACCTTCTGCTGATTGCCGCCGGAAAGCGCCTGGACGGGACGGGCGACGTCGCCCTTGATGGTGAGCCGTCTGGCAAGCTCGGCGATCAGCCCGGTTTCAGCCGCACGATCGCGAAAACCGTTGCGGGCAAGGCGTCCAAGCGAGGGGAGGATCAGGTTGGACGCGATGGAATGGGGCAGGACCAGCCCCTCATGTTTACGGTCGGCCGGCACATAGACGAGGCCGGCAGCGTTCGCCGCACCGACATGGGCCGGCAGGCCCGATTTGCCGGAGACCTCCGCCTTGTCCGCTCTCGCGGAAATGGCGCCGTAGAGCCCGAGCAGCAGGTCTTCCTGCCCCTGCCCCACCAGGCCGCCGATGCCGACGATCTCGCCGGCCCGGCCGGAAAAGCCGATATCGCGCACGAGACCGGCGGAAAAGCCTTCGACATGGATGCGCAACGCGCCGGGATTGGCGGCGGCACGCGGCGGGAAGAGATCACCTGTCTCGCGGCCGACCATCAGGCGCACCAGCCCCTCGCCGTCGATGCCCGACAGCGACTGGTCCGCCGTGACGCCGCCGTCCTTGAGCACCGTGACGTGGGAGCAGAGCGCCTGAACCTCGTTAAGGCGATGGGAAATATAGAGAAGCGCCGTGCCGCGATCGCGCAGGGTCTCGATGAGACCGGCAAGAATGCCCGCCTCATGCGCCGAGAGCGAGGAGGTCGGCTCGTCGAGGATCAGAACGCGCGGCTTGCGATAGAGCGCCTTGGCGATCTCCACCATCTGCCGCCGACCGAGCGCGAGATCGGCGACGGGCATATCGAGCGGTTCGGTGAGGCCGACCATGGCGCAGACGTCACGCACGCCGCGATGCAGTTCGGCATAGTCGATCAGGCCGAAACGGCGCGGGAAGGCGCCGAGCCCGATATTTTCCGCAATCGACAGGTCCGCCGTGAGGCTCAGCTCCTGCTGCACCACGGCGATGCCGGCCGCGCGGGCGGCGGCCGGGCTGAAACGCCCGACCGGCCTGCCGTCGACGGCAATCGTGCCGCTATCCGGCTGGAGAGCGCCGGAGAGAAGGTTGATCAGCGTGGATTTTCCCGCACCGTTCTCCCCGAGCAGGGCGTGAACCCTGCCCGGATGAAGGGCGATATCGACGCCCTTCAGAACGGGATTGCCGAAAAATCCCTTGAACACCTGCCGGGCTTCCAGCAGGGGTTTTTGATCCGTCATGACGGCATCCTTCAACCGGGATTACTTCTGGGCGAGCAGCTTGTCGAACAGCGCCTGGTCGTAATCCGAGTAGATGTAGCCGTCGGCCGGGAACTGGTCGGCGCGGGCGAGATAGCCGTCGATCGTGCTGTCATCGATAACAGGCAGCGGCACCTTGACGAAGGCCGGCACATCCTTGCCTTCCAGCGCCTGAACGGCCGTATAGACCGAGAGCGCGCCCAGCCAGTTCGGCTGCATGGTGGCCCAGCCCTTCAGGCCCTTTTCCTTCCACAGTTCGAGGAACTGGCGGGCGTTTTCACCGGTGATCGGAACCTGCTCGCGGCCCTGGCGGTCAAAGGCCATGACGGAGCCGGCCGACAGCGCGCCGCCGAGCGAGAGCACGCCGTCGATTTCCGGATTGGCGAAGAGCAGGCTGGTCATCGCTTCCTGCGCGGGGGCCGCGTTGTATTCCGTATTGGTCTCGGTGATGATTTCGAGGCCCGGATTGGCGTCGAGCACCGGCTGGGCGCCCTTGCGGCGGTCATCGCTGACGGAGATGCCGGCCGGGCCGTTCATGACGATGATCTTGCCCTTGCCGCCGAGCTGGTCGGACAGCCACTTGGCCGCACCCGCACCCCATTCGCTGGAATCGGTGTTGATCTTCGCCGTCACCTTGTCGGTGTTGACGAGGCTGTCGAAGTTGACGACGGCGATGCCTTTGTCGCAGGCGTCGGAAATCACGCGATCGAGCGCGTTGGACGAGCCGGCGATGACGACGATGGCATCGACATTGGCATCGATCATCGACTGGATGTGCTGGATCTGCGTCTGGGCATTGCCTTGCGCGTCCGTGATCATCAGGTCCTTCACGAGGCCGGCCTTTTTCAGCTCCTCGACCTCGGCGGCGATCGTGCCTTCCGTCTGCTTCATCCAGGTCGGCACCGAATAGATGTTCGCCCAGCCGACCGTATAGGGCGCCTTGCGATCGCCCTTGATGCAATTGGCGGCGGCGGACGCCGTGCCGGCCGAAAGCGCAAGCAGGCCCATGGCGACGGCGGCGCCCGCGAAGAGGCGGCTGCGCAGCGAAGCGGACGGGTTGTTCTCAAAAGTCTTCATTGTCGATCCCCTTTTGTGTGCGGCAGCAGAAACGGGCTTGCCATCCGTCAATGTCCAATATAATGTACAAATGATCTAAATACCGGACGTCGCGATCTTATGCCGAATTTTGCGCTCCGCAAGAGGGGTGCCGAAATTTCCTGCGCGGAAGGCAAGGCGCACGCATTGACAGCGGCAGCGCCCGGGATGAGAAGCTTGGCGGCAACGAGAGGCAGGAAGGAACGACGATGGATGCAGTTCTGGACGAAGCGGCGGGAAAGCGCGCACGCGGGCTCGACCGGGCCTTCGAGATCCTCGACTTCCTGCGCGAGAAGCGCCAGGCGCTGAAGCCGAACGAGATCGCTGCGCAGATCGGCGCGCCACGCTCATCGGTTTACGAGCTGGTGAACCTGCTTCTGCGCAACGGCATCCTGGAATTCACCGGCGGCGAGGGCCGCGTCTATCTCGGCCGAAAGCTCTATTTCCTCGGCGCGGCCTATGAGAACCATTTCGATTTCACGCGCGAATGCGAGGCGGCGCTGGAACGGCTGGCCGACGAGACGCGCGAGACCGCGCAGTTCTGCATGCTGGACGGCAACAAATACACCGTCGTGCGCATGCGCGAAGGGGCGCGGCCCTTCCGCATCTCCACCGATGTCGGCCAGTCCGTGCCGATCCCGTGGACGGCATCAGGCCGCGTGCTCGTATCGCATATGACCGATGCCGAAATCCTCGCCTTCATTCCGGCGCAGGATTTCCAGCTGCCGAGCGGCGAATGGCTCGATCCGGCCACCTTCCTCGCCGAGGTGCGCGCGGCCGAAGGCGACGGCCATTTCACCTTCAACAGCATCGTCGACAGCTTTACCCACTGCTTTGCCGTGCCCGTCATGGGCGATGAAGGCCATGCCGTCGCGACGCTCTGCCTCGTTGCGCCGCGCGCCGACGGGCTTGCCAATCGCGAGCAATATCTCGCCTGCCTGAAGGACGCCGCCCGGCGCCTTGGCGGCCACACGCCGGCGCAGGCGAAACGCGCCTGAGCGCCTTACATTTTATTGGATAGCCGGCGATCGATCCCGGCTGCCGCCGCGCGGCCGGTCGCAAAACAGGCCGTCAGCAGATAGCCGCCGGTCGGCGCTTCCCAGTCGATCATCTCGCCGGCGGCGAAGACGCCCGGCAGCGCCTTCAGTCCATAATCCTCGCCAAGCGCCTCGAAACGGATGCCGCCGGCCGAAGAGATCGCCTCGGCGATCGGCCGTGGCCGGACGAGACGGATGGGCAGGGCCTTCACCGCGGCCGCTAGCGCCTCCGGCGAGAGACCCGTGACATCCGCAATGCACTCCCGCAGGAGCGCCGCCTTGACGCCATCCAGCCCAGCGCCCTTGCGCAGCCGGGTCGAAAAGCTCGCCTTGCCGCCCTGGCGGGCAAAATCCGCAGCCAGCCGCTTGGCGCTTCGCCCCGGCGCAAGATCCACCACCAGCGCCGCCGACCCCGCCACCTCCAGCGCATCGCGCAGCACCGCCGCATGGGCATAGACCAGGCTGCCCTCGATTCCGGTTTTCGAGATGACGAACTCGCCGGGAACCGTGCCGGCGGCCGATTGCGCGGTCACGCCCTTCACCGCCGCACCCGCAAATTTCTCGATGAGGACAGGCGACCAGTCCACGTCGAAGCCGCAATTGGCCGGACGCAGCGGCGCGATGCCGACACCCTTCTCCGCCAGCCATTCCACCCAGGCGCCATCCGATCCAAGCCGCGGCCAGCTCGCCCCGCCGAGCGCCAGAAGCACCGCATCGAACCCCATCACCGTCTCGCCCTCGGGCGTCTCGATCCCCAACCCGCCCTCGGCAAAACCCGTCCAGCGATGCCGCACGCGGATATCGACCCCCTGCCCCTCCAGCCGCGCCCGCCAGGCGCGCAACAGCGGCGACGCCTTCATGACCTCGGGAAAGACCCGGCCGGACGTGCCGACGAAGGTTTTCGTGCCAAGGCCCTCCGCCCAGGCCCGGAGGTCATTTGGCGTGAACCCGTCGAGTGTCGCGCGCAGCCGTTCATTGGCAGCACCGAAACGATTGACGAACCGTGCATAGGGCTCGGAATGGGTGATGTTCAGGCCGGATTTCCCCGCGAGCAGAAACTTGCGCCCGATCGTCGGCATCGCCTCAAGCACGGTCACGGCATGGCCGCGGGCCGACAGCACCTCTGCCGCCATCAGCCCGGCCGGCCCGCCGCCGACGATCCCGATCCGTCGTCCACTCATTTGCTTCGCCTCAAAACCCACTGCGCCGTCATAGAGCGTCTGCCGCCACTTCGCCAGCAATCGCCTTATCGCGTGAACGCACAGCGTGGCCGGTATAGGATCGCACGACGAATCGGGAGACATCCATGGATATCAAGCGCAACGGCACCAGCCCCTCGGCCTCCGGCCCGGCCGACTATTTCACCGGCACCGTCCGTCTCGACACGCCCTTCAAGGCGGAAGCGCCCGGATGCGCCGGCGGCGCCATCGTCACCTTCGAACCCGGCGCCCGTACCGCCTGGCACACCCATCCGCTCGGCCAGACCGTCATCGTGACATCCGGCCTCGGCTGGGCGCAGCGCGACGGCGGGCCGATCGAGGAAATCCGTCCCGGCGACGTCGTCTGGTTTCCGCCGGGCGAAAAGCATTGGCACGGCGCCACCGACAAGACCGCCATGACCCACATCGCCATCGCCGAATCGGAAAACGGCTCGCCGGTAACCTGGCTGGAAAAGGTGACGGACGCGCAATATCTCGGCCGATCCTAATCGACCGGCGGCCGGTATTTTCGCGTGAAAGGCACACCGTTGAACGTGTGCGTGCAGCAGGCGCAGCTCGGCTCCATCTGCACGACACTCAAATGCGGATCCACGCGCTGCAGACGATTGGCCTCATCCACGAAGAGGCCGCTGTAATAGGCGCTCTCGCCCATGCCCACGAACGGCTTCCTCTCCGCCTCCGACCGCGCGACCATCCAGAAGATCGGTTCGGCCCCGTCGAGCCGGGCAATCGCCTCGGCATGCATGGCGTCCCAATCGTCCCCCACACGCGACAGCAGGAACTTGAAGAGCGGCGTATAATCGAGCCCGTGCCGCTGCCGGCCACCCATCACGCCCGCATGCACACGCTCCTCGCGCCGCCGGGAGGGCCTTTAGTCCTCGCCCCCGCCGTGGCGCACACCGTGCGTGCGCGTGCTGACGTGGCGGTAAAGCGACTTCTTTCGGTCCATGCGCCCCTCCGGTCTCGTCCGTCTTAACGCATGGCGCGCGTCGGAGACAGCCGATCAGACGTGGAGACCGGGCGCCTCGTGGCCGGACTGAGCGACATATTCCGTATAACCGCCCGGATATTGATGCACGTCGTCACCGTTGAGCTCCAGCACCCGGTTTGACAGCGCGCCGAGGAAGCGCCGGTCGTGTGACACGAACAGCATCGTGCCCTCATAATCGGCAAGCGCCTTGATCAGCATCTCCTTGGTGTCGAGATCGAGATGGTTCGTCGGCTCGTCAAGGATCAGGAAATTCGGCGGGTCAAACAGCATGGCCGCCATGACCAGCCGCGCCTTCTCGCCGCCCGAAAGCACGCGGCACTTCTTCTCCACGTCATCGCCGGAAAATCCGAAGCAGCCGGCCAGCGTGCGCAGCGGCCCCTGGCCTGCGCGCGGAAACTCCGTCTCCAGCCATTCGAACACCGTCAGGTCGCCATCGAGCAGATCCATAGCATGCTGTGCAAAATAGCCGACCTTGACGCTCGCGCCGATCGTCACGCTGCCCTGGTCCGGCGTGGCCGCCCCGGCGACCAGCTTCAGCAGCGTCGATTTACCCGCACCATTGACACCCATCACGCACCAGCGCTCGCGGCGGCGGATGAGAAAGCTGAAATCGCTATAGATCGTGCGGCTGCCATAAGCCTTATCGACATTCCTGAGATTGACGACATCCTCGCCGGAGCGCGGCGCCGGCTGGAATTCGAACATCACGGTCTGGCGGCGGCGCGGCGGCTCGACGCGCTCGATCTTGTCGAGCTTCTTCACGCGGCTCTGCACCTGCGCGGCATGCGAGGCGCGCGCCTTGAAGCGCTCGATGAACTTAATCTCCTTGGCGAGCATCGCCTGCTGGCGCTCGAACTGCGCCTGCTGCTGTTTCTCGTTCTGCGCGCGCTGCTGCTCGTAGAAGCCGTAATCGCCGGAATAGGTGGTGAGCGACCCGGCATCGATTTCGATGATTTTCGTCACGATGCGGTTCATGAATTCGCGGTCGTGCGAGGTCATCAAAAGCGCCCCGTCATAGGTCTTCAGGAACTGCTCTAGCCAGATCAGGCTTTCGAGATCGAGATGGTTGCTCGGTTCGTCGAGCAACATGACATCCGGCCGCATGAGCAGGATGCGGGCCAGCGCCACGCGCATCTTCCACCCGCCCGAAAGCTTGCCGACGTCACCGTCCATCATCTCCTGGCTGAAGCTCAGGCCCGCCAGAACCTCGCGCGCCCGGCTTTCCAGCCCATAGCCGTCGAGCTCCTCATAGCGCGCCTGGACCTCGCCATAACGCTCGATGATCGCATCCATCTCATCGAGCCTGTCGGGATCGACCATCGCCGCCTCAAGTTCCCGCAGCTCCGCCGCAACCGAACTCACCGGGCCCGCGCCGTCCATCACCTCGGTGACGGCGCTGCGCCCCTCCATCTCGCCGACATCCTGGCTGAAATAACCGATCGAGACATTCTTTTCCGTGGAGACCTGTCCCTCGTCCGGCTGCTCCTGCCCCGTGATCATCCGGAACAGCGTCGTCTTACCCGCCCCGTTCGGCCCCACAAGCCCGATCTTCTCACCCTTGTTCAAGGCGGCCGCAGCCTCAATGAAGAGAATGCGGTGGCTGTTGGACTTGCTGATATTCTCGATACGGATCATGGAAAAACGGGCCTCGTCGTGTTCCGCGCCCTATGCCACGGCGGGACACACAAAGTCCATGCGCTCCCTTCGGGAACGCCGGTCATTTCAAGCCTCGGCAAAGAAACAATGGCGGAGAGGGTGGGATTCGAACCCACGATACGGTTGCCCGTATGCCGCATTTCGAGTGCGGTGCGTTCGACCACTCTGCCACCTCTCCGCATAGTCGGTCGGCTCTGTTGAGCGCGGGGTGGTTAATATCTGCAGATTCAGGTGCTGGCAAATTCAAGGGAGGGATGAGCCGAGTGTGGCCTCACTGTGCCGGATCGTCAGGCGATTGACCTGTCGCAGCAATACCGAGGATAGCGCCCAGGGGCATATTGTCGATCTCTCTGGCCCAATCCATGTATCCGGTAGAGCTCCTGCCCTTAACTAGCGCGGACGCTGGAGAAGGCTTCGAGAATGGTATGTCTCGCATGAGTTCGAGATAATCACCATGTCCGACGAGTTCACCGTCCTCGATCAGCTGTTGCCGAAGCTTTCTAACGTTTGCCGGCAGACTGTCGGTGATTTTGGCATTGATCCTGGAGCCAGACATCAGCGTGTAGGCGCCGTTCTCATAGCGTAGAAATGCACGGTCATCAGGGCGTCGGGGTAGTGTCGAATAGAGCCTAAGCGAGAGGCCATCGTTTCCAACGACAGGATCTAATGTCGGCTTAGCAGACGAGGGCGATGCAGATGTGCGCTCCTGGACAGAAAACAGATCATATCCCAGCGCCTCAAGCACATATATCATGTTGCTGAGGTAGGTCCGCATCGTGGCGATGTCCGCGCGGGGCAGGTTGGAGCCGGTCGGCTTGTTGGTGTTCGCGACGAGAACTTTGCCGCTGTTACCCTTCAGGATTGACCATAGTTCGCGCTCGAGCCACTTAACGTGCGCTCGTGTCAGATTGTCGTCCTTGCTCGTGAAAATGAGAAAGGTGTCGAAATCGATGGGAAATTTACCGCTCGTATAACGCTGCGAAAAGTCGTCGCTTTCTCCGACGTAGATTTCCGGCAGGTCGTCGTCGGCGCTCGAGCGGATCAGCAGATAGACACAAGATCGGCTGAGAACTTCGTCCTCGAGCGCCTTCTTGAAAAACTCGGGCTGTCCGGTGATGGCCACGCCCGTCCAGTTGTCGAGCTCGACCGTTCGAAGACTACGCGGATCCTGGCCTGTGATAAAGATCTTCACGACGCGGCCAACGAGCTCACCCAGACTCATGCATCACCCATAGCACTTCAACTTCCCGATGCATCTTCAGTAGCACGGCCTGATGCCGTAGTGTCAAACCCGATTCGGATGGTGACAGGGACTGCGCATGCTCACAGGTGAAATTCGCTCGAAGGTCGATCAGGTCTGGAATGCCTTCTGGGCGGGCGGGATCGCAAATCCGCTCGAGGTGATCGAGCAGATCACCTACCTGCTTTTCATGCGCGGCCTGGATGACATCCAGACCCGTGAGGAAAACAAGGCCAACATGCTCGGCCGGCCGATGGAGCGGGTGATCTTTCCGGACGGCGTTTACCGCACCTTGCGGGATGAAGAGACGGGGGAGATCAGGGAAGAGATCGCCTATGCCATGCTGCGCTGGTCGCGCTTCAAGAACGACGATCCGGCCCGCATGTTCTTCATCGTCTCGGAGAATGTCTTTCCCTTCCTGCGCGACATGGCGGAGAAAGGCACGGCCCATTCCGAGCACATGAAAGGCGCGCGCTTCACCATCCCCACACCGGGCCTTCTTGCCAAGGTGGTCGACATGCTGGCGGAAATCCCGCTGGAGGACCGCGACACCAAGGGCGATCTCTACGAATACATGCTCGGCAAGATCGCGTCGGCCGGCCAGAACGGCCAGTTCCGCACGCCGCGTCACATCATCAAGCTGATGGTGGAGCTGACGAAACCGACGCCGCAGGACGTGATCTGCGATCCAGCGAGCGGCACCTGCGGCTTCCTGGTCGCGGCCGGCGAATATCTGCGTGAGCACCACAAGGGCCTGTTTCGCGATGCGGCGCTCAACCGGCATTTCCATGACGGCATGTTCTACGGCTATGATTTCGACCAGACCATGCTGCGCATCGGTTCGATGAATATGCAGCTGCACGGCGTCGAGGGCGCCGATATCCGCTACCGGGATTCGCTCTCCTCCAGCCATGGCGACGATGCCGATAAATACTCGCTGATCCTCGCCAACCCGCCCTTCGCCGGCTCGCTGGATTACGAGACGACCGCCAGTGACCTACTTTCCATCGTCAAGACGAAGAAGACCGAGCTTCTGTTCATGGCGCTGTTCCTGAAGCTCCTGAAACCCGGCGGGCGCGCGGCCGTGATCGTGCCGGATGGCGTGCTGTTCGGCTCGTCCACGGCGCACAAGGCGATCCGGAAAATGCTGGTGGACGACCACAAGCTCGACGCCATCGTCAAGCTGCCGTCGGGCGTATTCCGGCCCTATGCCGGCGTCTCAACAGCCATCGTCCTCTTCACCAAGACCAATTCCGGCGGCACGGATCACGTCTGGTTCTACGACCTGCAGGCCGACGGCATGAGCCTGGACGACAAACGTCAGATGCTGGTGGCCGAGGAGAAATTCGGCCCGGTGCCGAAGGAGAAGCTCAGCGATAGCGAGCACGCGAAGAACAACCTGCCGGATGTCGTCGCCCGCTGGGCTGAGCGCGCCGGCACCGAGCGCGACAACCCGCGCACGGAGCGGAGTTTCACGGTGACGCGGGAGGAGATCGCGGCGGCGGACTATGATCTTTCGCTCAACCGCTACAAGGAAGTGGTGCATGAGGCGGCGGAGCATCGACCGCCGAAGGAGATCATTGCGGAGTTGCTCAAGCTGGAGGACGAGATCGCGGCGGGACTAAAAGAGCTGGAGGCTATGCTGTGAGTGCTCGGACTGCTCGTCTCGATGAAGTCTGCGAAATCAATCCAAGAGCGCCGAAGAATATAAACGACGATACCGTGGTGTCATTTCTTCCGATGAGTGCGGTTTCCGAAGATGGATACGTCGCGTATGAGGAAGCGCGCATATATCGTGAGGTGAAGAAGGGTTATACCTACTTCGAGCGCGGTGATGTTCTCGTCGCCAAGATCACGCCTTGCTTTGAGAACGGAAAAGCGGCCTCGACTGAGACAATCCAGAACAAGCTCGGCTTCGGCTCGACGGAATTTCATGTCCTACGTCCTTCGCTTGCTCTCGATCCGAAGTATGCTTTTCACCTGCTGTGGAGCGAGCGATTCAGGAAGATTGGCGAGAAGGGAATGACAGGCAGTGCGGGCCAGAAGCGCGTCCCGGCCGACCTCCTGAAACGCCTTGAAATCCCCCTCCCGATACTCGGCGAGCAGAAGCGGATCGCAGCGATCCTGGATAAGGCCGATCACATGCGCCAGAAACGCCGTCAGGCCATCACGCTGCTCGACAGCCTCACCCAGTCGATCTTTCTGGAGATGTTCGGGGATCCGGTGAGCAATCCGAAGGGATGGAGATCCGAAGCACTCGGCGACGTTCTCAGCGATATCGAAAGTGGCTGGAGTCCAAGCTGCCTAGATCGGCCAGCGCTCGATCATGAATGGGGCGTTCTAAAGCTTAGCGCTGTAACGTCAGGTGTTTTCCGCGAGGCAGAGCAAAAAGCTTTGCCAAGCGAATTAAGACCACGACCAAAAATTGAAATCCAAGCAGGCGATGTCCTCTTTACGCGAAAAAATACCTATGATTTGGTTGCTGCGTGCGCACTCGTTGGCAACGTAAGATCCAAACTTATGCTCTCTGATTTGATATTCCGTCTGGTGGTTCGCGACCAAGAGCAACTATCGCCCACGTATTTGTGGGCATGCCTCTCAAACCGTAGGCTGAGATCACAGATTCAATCGTTGGCTGGAGGATCTGCCGGATCGATGCCGAACATATCCAAGGAAAAACTCCGCGGAGTTCTGATTCCGGTGCCTGATGGCGAAAGCCAAAGATCATTTCAGGCCAAAGCCATGGCGACCATCGCACAAAAGAAGCGCCAGCTTTTGGGCTTGGCGGAAGCTGAAACCCTCTTCTCCTCCCTCCAACACCGCGCCTTCACCGGCCAGCTCTGAGGGTCACCATGTCCAACTTCGCCTTCCTCTCTGCCGAATTCCCCGAAATCTTCGACAGCGCGAAGCGGGCGGAGGTTTTGGTCGAAGGCGATCCGCGGGCGGCTGCGTTTTATGCGCGGCGGACGGTGGAACTGGCGGTGCAATGGGCCTACACGCATGATCCGGGCCTGAAATTTCCCTATCAGAGCAATATCTCGGCGCTGATCCACGAGCCGAGTTTTCAGAAACTCGCCGGCCAGGCGGTGTTTTCCAAGGCGCGCGTCATCATCAAGATCGGCAACCAGGCGGTCCATGAAAGCCGCGAGACGAAGCCGGCCGAAGCGGCCAATGCCGTGCGCGAGTTGTTCCACCTATGCTTCTGGCTGGCCCGCACCTATGCACGCAAGGAGCGTCCCGCCGACAGCCTTGCCTTCGATCCCGCCGCCCTCTCCCGCAAAAACGATGTGGTGAAGCGCGCCTTTGCCGAACTCACCCGCATGAAGGGCGAGATGGAGGCGAAGGACAAGACCTTCGAAGCCATGTTGCGCGACAAAGCCGATCTCGACGCGGAACTTGCGCGCCTACGCGCCGAGGTCGCCCACGCCCGCCGCGAGAACGAGGCTCGGCCCGATCGTCACGACTATTCGGAAGCCGAGACCCGCGATCTCTACATCGACCTGTTGCTGAAGGAGGCGGGCTGGAAACTGGACAGCCCGCGCGACCGCGAGTTTCCGGTCGAGGGCATGCCGAATGCCGAAGCGAAGGGGTTCGTCGATTATGTTCTGTGGAGCGACGACGGCAAGCCCCTGGCGCTGATCGAAGCCAAACGCACCAAGCGCGATCCCCGCGCCGGCCAGCAGCAGGCCAAGCTCTATGCTGACTGCCTGGAGAAACAGTTCGGCCAGCGGCCGGTGATCTTCACCTCCAACGGCTACGAGCACTGGATCTGGGACGATAGCGCCTATCCGCAACGCGCCGTTTCCGGCTTCTACAAGAAGGACGAGCTGGTGCTGATGATCCAGCGGCGCACCAGCCGCAAGCCGATCGCGGGATTGGCCGTCAACAGGGAGATCGCCGGCCGCTATTACCAGACCCGCGCCATCTCCCGCGTCGCCGAGGCGTTCGAGACCCACAGGCAGCGCAAGAGCCTGCTGGTCATGGCGACCGGCTCCGGCAAGACGCGCACGGTGATCGCGCTTGTCGACCTCTTGATGCGCGCTGGCTGGGTGAAGCGGGTGCTCTTCCTCGCCGACCGCGTGGCGCTGGTGAACCAGGCCGTGCGCGAATTCAAGCGGCAGCTGCCGGAGACGTCGCCGGTCAATCTGGTGACGGAGAAGAACGGCGAGGGCCGCGTCTTCCTCTCGACTTATCCGACGATGATGAACCTGATCGACGAGCGCAAGGCAGGCGAGGCGCGTTTCGGCTCCGGTCATTTCGATCTCGTGATCATCGACGAGGCGCACCGCTCGGTCTATCAGCGTTATGGTGCGATCTTCGACTATTTCGACAGCCTGCTCGTCGGCCTCACCGCGACGCCGAAGGATGAGATCGACCGCAACACCTACGGCCTGTTCGACCTTGAGGACGGCGTGCCGACCGACGCCTATTCGCTCAATAAGGCGGTGGAGGACGAATATCTCGTGCCGCCGCATTCGGTTTCCGTGCCGCTCAAATTCCAGCGTGAGGGCATCCGCTACGACGATCTTTCCGATGACGAGAAAGAGCAGTGGGACATGCTGGAATGGGACGAGGAGGATGGCGACCCGCCCGACAGCGTCAACGCCGAAGCCGTCAACAAGTGGCTGTTCAACGCCGACACTGTCGACAAGGTCCTGGCGCATGTAATGACCGAGGGGCTGAAGGTCTCCGGCGGTGATCGTCTCGGCAAGACCATCATCTTCGCCAAGAACCAGAGCCATGCCGAGTTCATCGAGGAGCGCTTCAACCGTGCCTATCCGCACCTTTCCGGCCATTTCGCACGTGTCATCACCTTCAAGACCGAATATGCGCAGAGCCTGATCGACGATTTTTCGAAGAAGGACGGCAATCCGCATATCGCGATCTCGGTGGATATGCTCGACACCGGCATCGACGTGCCGGAAGTCGTCAATCTCGTGCTGTTCAAGCTGATCCGCTCGAAGACGAAGTTCTGGCAGATCATCGGCCGCGGCACGCGCCTCTGCCCCGATCTTTTCGGCCCCGGCGAGGACAAGGAGTTCTTCCGCGTCTTCGACTATTGCCAGAACCTGGAATTCTTCCGCCAGAACCCGCAGCCGGACGATGGCCGAAACGCCAGGAGCCTGAACGAACGGCTGTTCGCCGCCCGCTTCGACCTTGTCCGCGCTCTGGACGAGAAGCGGAGGCTGGGTGTGGCGGAGCCGGATCAGGACGACTATGACGCCGGCGTCGAAAAGCGGGAAGACGAAAAGCCGCTCGACGAGCGAACGATCCGCGACGAGGCGCTCGCTGCGCTGCAAACCTATGTCGCCGGCATGAACCTCGACAACTTCATCGTGCGGGGCAAGCGCCGCACCGTCGAGAAATACAAAGCCGCCGAGGCCTGGAGCGACCTGACGGACACCATGCGCGACGAGCTGCTCGACGAGGTCGCTCCCCTGCCGAGCGAGGTGAAGGGCGAGGCGGAAGAGGCGAAACGCTTCGATCTCCTGATCTTCGGCCTGGAGCTCGCGCTGCTCAAGGGCTCGAAGAGCTTCGACAGGCTGAAGAAGCAGCTGATCGAAATCGCTTCGGCACTCGACGAGCAGACTGCGATCCCGATCATCGCCGCACAGCATCCGCTGATCCTCGATATCCTCTCCGATATCTCGTGGGAGGGCATCACCGTGCCGCTGCTCGAACTGGTGCGGCTCAGGCTCCGCGGCCTCGTGCAGCATATTGAGAGGGGCAAGCGCAAGATCGTCTACACCGATTTCGAGGACGAGCTCGGCCAGGGCGCCGAAATCGATCTGCCGGAGGTCGGTGAGGTCGATTTCGCCCGCTTCAAGCGCAAGGCCCGGCATTTCCTGCGCGAACACGAGGATCACATCGCCATCGCCAAGCTGCGCCATGGCAAGCCTCTGACCACGACCGACATCGAAGAACTGCAAGCGATGCTATTGACGGCCGGCATCGGCGACGCAAAGCACCTGGAGAAGGCGACAGAGGTAGCCCACGGCTTCGGTGCCTTCGTCCGCTCGTTGGTCGGCCTCGACCGCGCAGCCGTCGCCGAAGCATTCTCCGGCTTCGTCTCGGACAGCGGTGCCACGGCCGACCAGATCGAGTTCATCGACATGGTGATCGAGCACCTGACGGAGAAGGGCGTGATGGATCCCGGCCTGCTCTACGAGAGCCCGTTCATCGACGTCGCGCCCGAAGGACCGCAGCAAGTCTTCGACTTCGAGAAGACAAAGAAACTGGTCGAAGTGATCCGGGGCTTGAACGAAAGCGCGGCGGGGTAAGGCCTATGATCGACCTGGACAGTATCGCACTTCTTGGTATCGACGTAGGCTTCTCCAAATCCCGGCCGACGACGGGCATCGCCTGGAGCAAGGGCAGAGCATTCAAGGCCGCAAGAACTCACACCGACTGGCAGCGCCGCAGCCAGCATATTCCGGCGACGACGACGTTCTCCGTCATCGCTATCGACGGCCCGCTCGTCCCTCTCGGTTCTGACGAGAGTCTCGATCGCCTCTGCGAGCGGATGTTTATTCGCGGCACCTTTCAGGCTCGCTGCAAGCCTGGCTTGAGCCACATTGGATATGGACGCGATTTGCGGCGTGCCGCTGCGGAGACGGCGGAGCAGGTCGTTCATCTCGCCGACCGGAATATTGTGGTCGATAGGGCCATTCGAAATGGCGCCTCAATCGTTGAAGCATTTCCCAATGCATTCTTGGGTGTTCTCTTGCCCGAGGCGCGCTTCTTTATGCCGGCAGCAGGCAAGCGCAGAAAATTCGATTGGCTCTATGATCATGCCGTCGATAGCGGCGTTCTCGAGAACCTGTTTCACACGATCGGCTGGCTGAATCTTGAACTGATAGATGCGGTGTTGTCCGAGACAGATCACGAGAAGCGAGCCGCCTGGATCTGCCTCCTTACCGCAGCTTGCGCGGCAACTGGAAAATCAGAAGTTGTCGGCGACGAGATAGGTGGGTGGTTTTGGCTGCCGTCCACAAATCTCTGGGCTCAATGGGCTCGTGACGCATTGGCCCAAAATACGACCGAATTGCAGAGACAAAGACATGCCGTCTGAACCTCGTTCGCCGCGCCTTGCGGTCCTCATCGACGCTGATAATGCGTCGGCGAAAATCGTCGATGGACTGTTCGAGGAGATCGCCAAAATCGGAGAGGCAAGCGTCCGGCGCATCTATGGCGACTTCGCGAGCGCACGCTCGAAGGCCTGGATCGACGTGCTTGCCAAGCACGCAATCATTCCGCAACAGCAGTTCGCCTACACGACAGGCAAGAATGCCTCTGATATCACGCTCGTCATCGACGCGATGGATCTGCTGCACAGTGGACGCTTCGACGGCTTCTGCCTCGTGTCGTCCGATAGCGATTTCACTCGCCTGGCCGCTCGCATACGTGAGCAGGGCGTTGACGTGTTTGGTTTTGGCGAGCAGAAGACCCCGGAGAGCTTCCGGCAGGCATGCCGCAGGTTCATCTACACCGAGAACCTGCTCCCGGCCCCGGCGTCTAACGAAAGCGACGCGAGCACCACGCAAAATTCGCTTCAGCCGCCGAGCGCCGCAACGCCGATCATCAAGAAGGTGATCGGGCAGATGGAAGCTGAGGATGGCTGGGTGCCGCTCGGGGCCATCGGAAACCAACTTGCTAACTTGGCGTCGGACTTCGACCCACGCACCTATGGATTCCGAAAGCTTAGTGACCTTGTCCGAAAGACTGGTGCCTTTGACGTTGATCAGCCCGACGGTAAGCCACTCAGGATCCGGATCAAACAGCCAGGGCCAAAGAAGAAGAGCTGATAGATGAACGGAAAGCTTCTGGTTGACTCATAGCCGCTCACAGGCTGGCTCCGCGCATCCCGACTTTGCGTCGCAGCACCCGGCATGCCAAACGCGCTAGCGAGTCTCCCTGTCGATTTCGACAGGCTATTCGATTCGGACTCCCCGTAGAATACGAGCCAGCGTTTTCGGATGGACCTGATACCTCCCCGCGACCTCAGAAATCGGCTCCAGATCGATCTCGACGGCGCGCTTTGCAGCCTCGGTCTGCACTTCGGTCATCGACGGGCGACGTCCTAAGCGCGATCCTCTTGCCCGCGCCGCTTCCATTCCCGCTTTGGTGCGCTCACTGATGATGGCTCTTTCAAATTCTGCCATCGCAGCCATCATGTGAAACACCAGCCGTCCGCCCGATGACGACGTATCGATACTCTCGGTCAGCGATCGGAAATCACAGCCCCGCTGCGATAGCCCGTTTACTGTCTGAATTAGGTCGACAAGGGATCGTCCGAGCCGATCGAGTCGCCAAACGACGAGCATGTCACCCCGCTTGATTCGTTTGAGAGCGGTGAGTAGGCCCGGACGCTGGAAGTCGGCACCGGACAATCCGTGATCGGTGAATATCTCCGCGCAGCCAGCCGCCTTCAACGCGGCGATCTGCATATCGAGGTTCTGCTCGACTGTTGATACACGGGCATAACCGACCAGCTTCATCTCCAATATCCTCACGCTCCGATGGGTGCTAAGCGATTGACATAAAGGAACCTTTTCGCTCTGTCGGTCATTAAATGGAGCTGCGCCGGAAGCCCTTGAAACCATAGGATGCGACCGGATCAGCAGTTACAGCTGACCTCTATCGGACAAAGGTTCCCTTTCGCTCTCGCGGGCACATCCAGGCCCGATCGCAGCGAGGAGTTCATGGACATTTCATTGATCATTTTTGCGTCTGGCGTCGTGTTCGGTGGTGCCTGCGCGATCTTGGCCGCGAACAAATACCGAGACCCGCTCGGCTGGTTCGCACTCGGCTTCCTCTTCAGCATCATTGCATTGATCGTGATCGCAGCACTCACACCCGCAGAGAGGTCATCTGCCGACAACCGGTCGAAACGACGCCAGGGTAACGGCGAGTTCGCGCCAAACCCGAAAGACCCGGAGCGCCCCTGGCTGGGATGAGACGCTCCGAGCAGCCGTTAGCTCGTGGTCCTATCAGCTCGGTCCGACGTCGCTCGAAATGTAACGTGCAGAACCACCTCCGAGGAATGCCGCACGTCCCTCTTCTTCTGCCAACTTCTGGTTCAGCACAGCGACCACGTCGCCATAAGTGCGGCTCTTACCACGCCACAAAGGGTAGAAGCTGCCGCAGAGCCTCCGGAATTCAGGCTCGTATTCGCGAGGGAAGGGGTGCTGATCGAAGGCGAGGTATTCGCACAGCTGCCGCAGCGTCAAGCGGCACCCGTCGTGAACGCCGACGCAGTGGCTGTCACGGAGCTCGGAGTAGTAGTTGACGCGGTTGCGAAAGAACCGGCGGACGTCGATGATGTCGATATTCATAAGTTGGCTTGCTTCTTAAAAGGGCCGAGGACACGCCAGGCCGCAGATGGTGCAACGTTTCTAGTTTGTAGGGGTGATTGAACACCCGGAACTCCAATCCAAAACGTAACGGTCAACCAAATATTTATTAACTCTAATAGAAATAATAAGAATGTCGGCTGACCGTTACAGTGTTGATGTTCCGGGGGTCAGGTCGCAGCAGTTGCTAATGGAGATGTCGCGGCGAGCCTCTTCTTTGCCCGGCACCTCGCAGTCCTGCGGCGCTGGCCCGCCTTCCGCTTCTCGTCGCGTGCATCCTTCAACGCCGAGACGCTACCGTAACGCCTGATCATCTCCTTGGACGCCATCGTGCTCATGTGAAGGCATTCCACAGCGAAGGGACACGACGAGCAGGTTGAGGCACTCGGATCAGGTCCAGCGACTCCTAAGCAAGAGGACGTGCATGCAATCTTGGGAAGACGCTCACTCGACGTGGCAGCGACCAGGCCGTGCTCTAGCTCAGCACGAAGATCCGATACAATGCGACGACGCTGATCCTTCGGTGCGAGCTTGATCGCGGACAGCAAAGGAAGATGACGCTTCTGCAAGCAGGGCCCAACCATCCGCCTTGCCCACGGCTTGGTTGACTCAATAATGCGGTTTGCGAGGTATGCCCGAAACTCATCCTGAACCGGCAGACCGCGATAGTTCTCAATCCGATACTGCGGGAGCCCCGTAAACTGGTCGACCAAGAGAGGCAAACGCTCGTTCAGGAACTTTTCGAATTCGAGAGGCCAGGCAATGTCAGATCCAGTCGAGCCAAAGAGCTGCATAGGCCGAGGAGGGTTCTTCCAGCCGCCCTCACTGGCGAACTTGAAGCCAAATTCGATGAGCAACTCATAAGGAAGGCCGAGTTCGTCAGTCCGCTGCCGCGCATGCCAGAGCTCCGTGAGCGAGGCGCAGGGCTTGAGGAAAAGGCGAGCCCCTAGACCCTGCCTAACCTCAGCTTCGTCGCGATCGCCGTTAAACCTAACATATGCCTTGAAACCCTGGCTGTATAAGCTGGCAAAGTGCCGACTCGCGGCAATCGGCGTCATGAAGCGGTATTCGAACCACTTCTTGTTCGCAATTTCGCGCTCACGTGCGAGGACGTCAGGCATCACCAGACGCATCGCTTCGAGAGTGTCATCCAACCACTGGGCGGATGAATTGCAATAAAAGGGCATAGGTTCTCCTTCGGGCGACCAAAGTCGTCCGGCTAGTGTTCATCGATTGGGGGGCACGCGCTTGCCTATCTACTGTATAGCGAAATGACGACGCGAGCGCAGAAGATCGCCAAAGAATCTTCGAGCCTCGGCTTGCGCGCTTCGACTCGAGGTTTCGCGTGGGCGCGTTCCATTGATCAAAGTGATACATCGCACCATCGGGCAGATGATGCGCGCCTGTGAGCTTCTCTGTCGATTTGCGGCATGGGAGGATAGGTCGCCCAATCATCGCCGCTACGGAAGGCATCCCCATCGTGCAGCTTGATTTCTTCTAAGACTTCGATGTCCTCCGATCGACCTGGGTCTCGATCTAAGATCGCTGCAGCCATGGAAGAGGAGGTTGCGCGGCATTGGGCGGGCGTGAACGAGAGGCGGACGCTCTGCTATCGATCGTCCGCGTAGAGCTGAGGCGTGTGGTAGCGCTCAACCGCTATCAGATCCTCTCAGCAGATCCCGGCAATTCCAGTGCGCTGGCACGAGGGTATAGATTGATCTTCGCAAGCATCCTGACGCACCAGCGGATATGTTTTTGCCACTGGCGCCCAAGGGATTGGTAGCGTCTACCAACTGGCTCACCCGTCCGGCGTTCGGGAAAATTGGCAGTCAAAGCTGTTGACTTAGAGGGAGCGACGCGCAATGCGCTTGATGCAACTCAAGCGCATTGCATAACCTTTGCATCGGCACCAAAAACGCCTGAAATGGGCAAAATCCGCAAGGTGATGTAAACATCATGACAAGGTCGGGCCAAAATCGGCAGTGTTTCGAAGGTTGGAGGCAAGGTCAAACGCAACCCAAGATATAAATTTTTGATCTTTTTGTCCCGCGACCTTGACAGATTTGGCCCTTAGGCAAGGTTTATGTCAACATAGAGCAAGGCGACGGCACTGACGTAGATAGATCTACCCTAGGCGCGCAACGAGATCGTCGGCGCTCAGATGGGTGTAGCGCTTCAGCATCCGGAGCTCTTTGTGTCCGGAGATACTGCTCACCTCGATGATGTTCAGACCCCGCTCAAAAAGACGGCTGACGCCCTCGTGACGGAGGTCGTGGAAGCGCAGCGATTTAATCCCTGCCCTGATGAGCAGCCGACGCCACGCCTGTTCCAGCGCTCCAGGCGTCATGGGGAAGACGGTAGCTTGATCTACCGCAGAGCGCTCCTTCCAATCCATCAGCGCGTCAAATGCTCTCTGAGACAGCGGCACCTCACGGCCGGAGCCGTTTTTGGTCAGGCCGAGCGTGATCACCCGGCGATTGTGCGAGATGTCGCACCATTTCAGCCCGAGGATCTCCCCTCGCCGCATCCCTGTCTCGATGGCCAGGATCAGCAGCGTTTTGAAGTATGGCGTCTGTCCACCATCGCAGCCATCGAGAAGCCTTTGCTCCTCGTCACCAGTCAGTCGCCGGCTGCGCTCATTCCGGATCACCGGATGGCGAACCAGCTTCACCACGTTTTTTGCGAGCGGCAGACCCCAATCGCGGATCGCCACCTCAAGCACATGGCTTAGGATCGCAAGCTCGCGGACGGTGGTAGATGGAGCTACCGACTGCAGGCGCTCGTCACGAAACGAGGCGATGTCCTGCTGGCTCAATCCGATCAGCGTCCGATAAGCGAGATCATGACGGCGCAGCACATCAATCCGCTGGATCTCTTGGGCGGCCCCGCGCTTGGTGGGCGAGATCTCGCGCTGGTAGCGCTCCAGGAGCTGGCCGAGTGTCGTGCTTTCGAGGATCTTCGCGTCTGGAGCTGCACCGAAACGATCGACCTGGGCTTCCAGATCGCGCGCCCACTTCTCGGCTTCCTGCTTGCTGTCGAAGGACTTGCAGCGGGGCTTCATACCTCGCCGACGCACCTGGGCTTGCCAGCGTCCTCTGAGCTTCCGGATCGTCGCCATGTGACCTCCAATCGAAGTTGAAGGTCACGCGTAGGACGCCCCTGAAGGGGTGCCAAGGATTATCCCGGCACTTACGGACAGCAAAACTTTAATCTCTCGTCGTTGTGTGTTACCTATTGCGTAACGATTCCGATTCTATTACTTAATGGGTAACAGGCACACGCTGATGAAGATCGATTTTGCAAATGGCAAACTTCGACGTCAGTTGGAGTCTGACAGGGAATTGAAGAAGGCGTATGGTGATCGAGCTGGCCGTCTAAAAATGCGGCTAGCCGTGCTGGATCAGGCCAGCAATCTCAGCGAGGTCCCTACCGATCCGCCAGATCGATGCCATCAGCTTGATGGTGAATGGGCTGGCTGTTTTGCGGTAGCTATCACCGGGAATTGGCGGCTTATATTTGAGCCTGATCACGACCCGGTCCCAATTCGTGATGACGGAGGCATAGACCGTGCCGCCGTTGTCGCGATTCGGATTCGCGCTATTGTTGACTACCACTGAACCAAATGACCTTTCAAAAGTGAATGACGTTGGGATTGGGCGATGGTTGCTGTAGCGAAGAAGGAAGACTGGACGCCAGATTGGGCGACTCATCCTGGCGAGCATCTTGCCGAGTATCTTGAGGACCGCGGATGGTCTCAAGCCGAATTTTCCAGGCTCGCGGACATGAGCCCGAAGCATGTCAGCACGATCATCAACGGCACCAACCCGGTGACGGCAGACACGGCACTGAAACTAGAACGCGTTCTTGGATTAAAGGCCAGCATCTGGACGGGCTTGCAGGCGAAGTGGGATCTACGTGAAGCCAAAGCCGTAAACTATCGAGCCTTGGCAGACGCTGATCAGGTTCTTTCCAAGTTCCCGATCAAAGAACTGAAAGATCGTGGTGCGCTGCCCGCGACTAATGATAACGGCCGACTTCTGAGTTCCCTGCTGGAGTTCTTTGCTGTCGGAAGCCCGCATGCTTTCGACGCCCGGTGGGCAAATCTAGCAGTTCATCATCGACAATCGAAGGCTTTCGAGACTAGCCAATATCATGTTGCTGCATGGTTGCTTCTTGGAGAGAGGAAAGCGCGCGGGATGAATCTGCCGGCGTTTGACGCCAACAAGTTCGCTAATGCTGTGCTTGAAATCCGTAAGCTGACAACCAGCCCGCCGGAGATCTTCTATCCTCGTATGATGGATCTGTGCCGTAACGCTGGTGTGGCATTTGTGCTTGAGAAACCGATTCCGAAAATCTGTCTATTCGGTTCCGCTCGATGGCTCGAGGGCGATAGAGCAATCATCCAGATGTCGTTGCGAATGAAGAGTAACGACCATTTCTGGTGGACATTTTTCCATGAAGCCGCCCACATAACTCTTCATAGGGGACGGGCGTTCGCTGACGATAAGGGCGGCGAGGGTGACGGAGTGGAGGATGAGGCCGATGCCTGGGCGGAGGAAATCCTCGTTGGCAGGACTAGATTTGCCGCTTTCAAGAGAACTAACCCAAGGTCTGAAGTCGCTGTGAAAGCGTTCGCTAAGCAGGTCGAGATCCATCCAGGCATCGTTGTTGGAATGCTACAGCACAGCGGTGCAATTCCACATCGCAACTTAAACGGGCTTAAAGCGCGGTATGAATGGGCGGACTGATGAGGGATTCATTGCATTTAGCGGCACCAAAGGACCGTTAACTTCTGTCCGGCGCCCGTTTCGCCTTAAGCCGCATCCTTTTCGATGAAATTGTCCACGCCGCCCGGTCGATCGGAATTTGCTCGACCTTTTCTATCATCCCCCAGTAGGATGCCATGAAAGCTTTGTTGGGGGATTCAACCAATAGCTCCACGATCTCGCAGAGAATTTTTTGGCAATCAAACCACATATCGACCTTAACGGCATCCAATGAATGTATCGACGCCGTAAGATCGGGATTTACTTTTGTATTATCTCTATTAAGAGCTTCAATCCATTGCCCATGGGCAATCTTGTTACGGATTAGACTAGGATCCGCCACCAATGATGCAACGCACTTTTTTAACCTTTGCTTGGCATTTGGTTTGAAGTTGCTTTTATTTGCTGCAGTCTTCAAGAACGCTAGCTGAATACATTTTTCCCAGCCGTCGACTACACTCCCAGCACGTATAGACGCCTTGATCTGCGCGATCTCAACAAGGGAAAAGCCTTTTGGCGTGTGAATCGTTTTTGAAAAGTTCGCCTCTACCCAGGCACAAAAAACCAGCGCCATCGCTTTCGTATGCACATCGACCGCTACGAGATTTCCGGTTCGTAAAGCGTCATTGATTGCCCGCCTAATTTGCTTACGAGCGACTTCCAGCGCACGAACATTGGTGCATTGCGCACTGTAAACCGCCAGGCGGGATGCATTATCCATTTTACACTCAACCCGGGCTGTCGAAACGCAGCCTGACAAGACAACGTTTCAACAGCCCGGAATTGAACCGGGGCCTCGCGACTAGGTCGCGCGCTCTGACCTTGCTGAGCTACTGCTGCAACTCGTCGATAGCACCACAACTGCCTCCTATCAAGCACGCTCCCCGAGGGACGACTGACCGGAAGGCCAAGATCTATTCAAAGCGGCCCAAATAGACCCAAGGACCACTTTCATTGATCCGGTCAGCTGCGCGCTGAGCTATAGCCGGATCCACATCAGCGAAGTTCTCTTCGATCCATTCCGCAGGATCGATGTTCCAATCCTCAACAAGATCTCCAGCATAGTCCTGGTGATCAGCCGCGAGCCCAATGTTCTCTTGGCTCATAAAAGTCGCGATGATTTCGTCCTCGTCCATAGCGTTCTCCACGTCGTGCATTTTTCCGAAGCGGGATCACGTTGCAACGACGCTGAGCGCGCCGCTGGTGTGGCCCTTGCTGAAACTAACCATAAAAAGATTAGGACTGTCAGCGGCGATCAAGTAGGAAAAAACTTAGGGCCCAAGGATCAAATGGCGGAGAGGGTGGGATTCGAACCCACGATACGGTTGCCCGTATGCCGCATTTCGAGTGCGGTGCTTTCGACCACTCAGCCACCTCTCCGCTTCGCTGGTCGGCGCCTTGCGACGCGGGGCGGTACATAGCGGGTGTCGGGCGGGGGCGCAAGGGGGCGGGGCCTGAGAAAATTCATCTCTTTGTCATGGTGACGGGAAATCCCTTGACAGTTTCCGGCGGCTCACCTATTGCGCAAGGTGCAGTGGCATAGGTCTCACTTGTGCCGCTACGGAGGTTCTTTGCGCTTTCGGCCTTGGATTTCAAGGGCCGCCTGCCTGAACCCTCCCCGAGCCGGCGATGCGCTAATGCATCGTCATTCCCGCGACTGATAAAAAGACGGCCTTGCCCTTTGGGACAAAGAGCCGGCACGAACATGAAAGGATATAAAATGTTCGCAGTCATCAAGACCGGCGGTAAGCAGTACCGCGTGGCCGCCAACGACGTTCTGACGATTGAAAAGCTGTCGGGCGACGCTGGTGCGAAGATCGAATTCACCGAAGTGTTGATGGTCGGCGTTGGCGCCGATGCAACGATCGGCGCGCCCTTCGTCGAAGGCGCCGTCGTCACCGCAGAAGTCGTCGAGCATGGCCGCGCCAAGAAGGTTATCGCCTTCAAGAAGCGCCGTCGCCAGAACTCGAAGCGTTCGCGCGGTCATCGTCAGCACAACACGACTGTCCGCATCATCGACATCGCCGGCGCCGGCAAGGCCAAGAAGGCTTCCAAGAAGTCTGACGCCGCCGAAGCCGCAGCCGAATAATCCGGACAGGTAAAGGAGAACTCCCATGGCACACAAAAAAGCTGGCGGCTCCTCGCGCAACGGTCGCGATTCCCAGTCCAAGCGCCTCGGCGTGAAGAAGTTCGGCGGCGAAGCCGTCCTCGCAGGCAACATTATCGTCCGCCAGCGCGGCACGCAGTGGCATCCCGGTGCCAATGTCGGCCTCGGCAAGGATCACACGATCTTCGCTCTGACAGCTGGCAATGTGAATTTCCGTACGAAGGCCAACGGTCGCGTTTACGTGTCTGTCGCCCCGAAAGCGGAAGCAGCGGAATAAGCCGGTAGCGCTCTAAAACAGCCGGCGTCTCATCGACCCGGCTGGCGCTACAGGTTTCAGGCCTGAAGAAGAAAAAGGGAGATGAGGCAAGACCTTATCTCCCTTTTTCGTTCTGGAGGACTGAACATGCAAACCGAGTTGTTGCGGGAAGACCAATCACGGTCTCCCCAGGAAAGGCTGAGGCCTGACCGGTCGAGGACCGATTGCCCGATCTTACTGTCGCCGCGGCTCGTCATGAGAGCCCCGCACGAAGACGACATCGACGCCCTTGCCCATCTCGCCAACAACGCCAATATCGCCAACATGGTCGCCCGCATGCCGCACCCCTATACGGTTGCGGATGCCGCTGATTTCGTGCGACGCACACGCGCCGGCGCGATTGGCAAGTGCGTCTATGCCATCACGAAAGCCGACAACGGCGCCTTCCTCGGTTGCTGCGGCATCGAACCGCACGAGGACGGACGCACCGTCGAGCTCGGCTACTGGCTGGGCGAACCCTACTGGAACCAGGGCTATGTCACGGAAGCGGCCCATGCGCTGATCGACATGGTTTTCCGCACCCGTGACGTCGACCAGATCGATGCCCGGTGCAGGGTCATGAACATCCCCTCGCGGCGGGTCATCCAGAAGTGCGGCTTCCAGTTCCAGGCGACAGGCATGGTGCAGAGCCTTGCCGTCGGCGGCATGGTGCCCGTGGAATGGTACAGGCTGGATCGCAAGACCTGGGTCTCGCTGAAGAGCTGGGGAGGCCTGCGATGAACGCCATGCAGACCCCAACGGACCGGACCCGCATTGCCGGTCCCGGCCCCTGCCCGACCATCACGACGGCCCGCCTGACGCTGCGTCCGCACCGCATGTCGGATGCGGACGCCATCGCCCAGTCGCTGTCCGACTTCCAAGTCTCGCGCATGCTGGCGCGCGTTCCCGCCCCCTATGACCGGCAGGATGCCACCGAATGGCTTTCGGTCATGACCACCGATCTCAACGAGGGCTGGGCCTTCGCCATCACCGCTGGTGACGACGTGCATATCGGCTGCCTGTCCTTCGAAAAGCGGGAAATCGGCTGGGAAATCGGCTACTGGCTGAACCGCTTCTACTGGCGGCGCGGCTATATGAGCGAGGCGGTGCATGCGGCCATCGCGCGGTTTCTGATGCGCATGCCGGGCACGGAAATCCATTCCGGCGTCTTCGCCGACAACCTCGCCTCGCTCAAGGTGCAGGAAAAGGCAGGCTTCCGCGTCACGGGCTGCAGCGACGTGTTCAGCACCGCCCGCGGCGCGATGGTGCCGCATATCGAAACGCTGTTGGCGCCGGGTGATTTTCGCCCGGCCTTCCCACGGCGATAAAATAGGATCGGGGCGGAGAGATCCGCCCCGGTTTACGACAGCTCGAACCAGACGGGCATGTGGTCGGAGCCAAAGGCGGTCTCGTCCACCCAAGCATCCGTCAGGCGCTCCACGAGGCCGTGGCTGAGAAAACAATAGTCGAGGAACATGCGGTCGGCATGATCCTTCGGGTTGATCCAGCTGAAGCTTGCCGCATGGCGCTTGCCGAGACCGGCCAGCGCATCGACGGGATTGGTGGCGCGGATCTGGCGGCCGTAGAGCGCGTCGACATCGCCGACCATCTCGCAATATTCCGGCGATTCCGGCACCATGTTGAAGTCGCCCATCAGGACATAGTCTTCCGGCACCGGCGGTTCGGGCAGGCCGAATTCATGGGCACCGGAAATCGCGCCGCCCTCGAAGCTGTAGAGTTGCGCGCGGTCCTTGAGATAGCGGATCTGCGCGATGCGCTCGTCGCGGTGGACATGGTCGAGATGCACGGAATAGACCCTGAGCGGGCCGCCGGGCGTGGCGATCACCGCTTCGGTGGCGCCGCGCTGGAGGTTCAGCTTGTCGAGCGTGCGGGTGCGGGGAAGTGAAATGAGACGGGTCGAGAGGATCGGCCAGCGGGAAAAGATCATGTTGCCGAACTGGAAGCGGCGGTTGACCACGCGGCCTTTCTCGATCGCCGAACCGGCATCGAGATCGCAGGCCGGCCAGAAGGCGGAATAGTGGTTGGCAAGCAGGGTCTGCAATTCAGCGACCATGTCGATGCCGCCATTGAGGTGGAAGTTGCGGGTCACCTCCTGCAAGGCGATGATATCGGCGCCATGGATCGAGGAGACGATGCGCGGCAGGTCGAGGCGATCATCGAGACCGATGCCGTACTGGATGTTATAGCTGACGAATTTCACGATAGTCTTTGACCTCTGCGGGAAGCGGCTATATCGAAGACGGCAAAATGAGCATGTTGAACAGAATAAAGCGAACGGCGAGCCGATGAAGTTCCTGGACGAAGCAAAAGTCTATATCCGGTCCGGCGACGGCGGGGCAGGGGCTGTCTCGTTCCGCCGTGAAAAATTCGTCGAATTCGGCGGACCCGACGGCGGCGACGGCGGACGCGGCGGCGATGTGTGGGTGGAGGCCGTCAACGGTCTCAACACGCTGATCGACTTCCGCTTCCAGCAGCATTTCAAGGCCTCGACCGGAACGCATGGCATGGGCCGCAACCGCACGGGCGCCAATGGTGCATCCGTGACGCTGAAGGTGCCCGTCGGCACGCAGATCTTCGAGGAAGACAACGAGACGCTGATCATCGACATGGTGGCCGAGGGGCAGCGCTTCAAGCTCGCCGCCGGCGGCAATGGCGGCTTCGGCAACTCGCATTTCAAGTCCGCCACCAACCAGGCGCCGAACTGGGCCAATCCGGGCCTCGAAGGGGACGAGAAGACCATCTGGCTGCGGCTGAAGCTGATCGCCGATGCCGGCCTCGTCGGCCTGCCGAATGCCGGCAAATCGACCTTCCTTGCCACCTGCACCCGCGCCCGGCCGAAGATCGCCAACTATCCGTTCACGACGCTGCACCCGAACCTCGGCGTGGCGACGATCGACGGCAGCGAATTCATCTTCGCCGATATTCCTGGCCTCATCGAGGGCGCACATGACGGCGTCGGTCTCGGCGACCGCTTCCTCGGCCATGTCGAGCGCACGCGCGTGCTGCTGCACCTCGTCTCCGCGCAGGAAGAGGATGTCGGCAAGGCCTACAAGACGGTCAAACACGAGCTGGAAGCCTATGGCGGCGGCATCACCGACAAGCCGGAGATCGTGGCGCTGTCGCAGATCGACCTTCTCGATGAAGACGAGCTGAAGAAGAAGACCAAGGCGCTGCAAAAGGCCTGCGGCCAGCCGGTGCTGCAGCTTTCCGCCGTCGCCAATGTCGGCATGATCGGCGCGCTGCGCGCCGTGCGCGACATCATCGTTCAATCGAAGAATGCCGGATCCGACGACTGAGATGACGAAGAACCGCAAACCGCTCGGAAAACACCGCCGGATTGTGATCAAGATCGGCTCGGCCCTGCTCGTGGACCGGGCTACGGGCCTGAAGAAGGCCTGGCTCGATGCGATGTGCAAGGACATCGCGGCGCTGAAGGCCGGCGGCACGGATGTGCTCGTCGTCTCCTCCGGCGCCATTGCGCTCGGCCGCTCCGTGCTGAAGGTGCCCTCGGGCGCCTTGAAGCTGGAAGAAAGCCAGGCCGCGGCCGCCGTCGGCCAGATCGCGCTGGCGCGCGCCTGGTCGGAGAGCCTGTCTTCCGACGGTATCGTCGCCGGCCAGATTCTGCTGACCCTCGGCGATACGGAAGAGCGCCGCCGCTATCTCAATGCGCGTGCGACGATCAACCAGCTTCTGAAGCTCGGCTCCGTGCCGATCATCAACGAGAACGACACCGTCGCCACGACGGAAATCCGCTATGGCGACAATGATCGCCTCGCTGCCCGCGTCGCGACGATGACCGGTGCCGACCTGCTCGTTCTACTGTCGGATATCGACGGTCTCTATACGGCGCCGCCGCATCTAGATCCCGAGGCCCGTTTCCTCGAAACCATCGATGCCATCACGCCCGAGATCGAGGCGATGGCGGGCGGGGCGGCGTCGGAACTGTCGCGCGGCGGCATGCGCACCAAGATCGATGCCGGCAAGATCGCGACCGGCGCGGGCTGCGCCATGATCATCGCGTCGGGTAAGGTCGATCATCCCCTGCGGTCCATAGAAGAGGGCGCGCGTTCCTCGTGGTTTGCGCCTTCGGGTTCGCCGGTCACGGCACGCAAAACCTGGATTGCCGGGCAGTTGCAGCCGGCTGGCCGGCTGGAGATCGATGCCGGTGCCGAAACGGCGCTCAGCGCCGGCAAAAGCCTGCTGCCTGCCGGCGTGCGCGGTGTCTGGGGCTCGTTTTCGCGCGGCGACACGGTTTCGATCTACGGCACGAACGGCCGCGAGATCGCCCGTGGCCTTGCCGGCTACGATGCAGACGAAGCGCGGCTGATCGTCGGCAAGAAATCCGCCGATATCGCCGAAATCCTCGGCTATGCCGGCCGCGCCGCGATGGTGCACCGGGACGACCTCGTGGTGACCGGCCTTGCCGTATCGGCCGCGGAGGCGGGAAAGGACGTGAGCCATGCTTGATCAGGTCAAGACCGATATCGACGCCCTGATGGCCAAGATCGGCCGCAACGCCCGCGCCGCCGCCCGCCCATTGGCCATTGCCACGGCCGTGCAGAAGAACCGCGCGCTCGAAGCCATGGCGGCCGAAATCTTCGCCAACCGCGACGCCATCCTCAACGCCAATGCGATCGACCTCGCCAACGCCCGCGAAAGCGGCGTCGCCACCTCCTTCATCGACCGGCTGACGCTGACCGCCGAGCGCATCGACAGCATTGCCGCCGCGATCCGCGACATCGCCGATCTCAAGGACCCGGTCGGCGATATCATCGCCGAATGGGATCGGCCGAACGGCCTGCATATCGAGCGCGTGCGCACGCCGCTCGGCGTCATCGGCGTGATCTATGAAAGCCGTCCCAATGTGACCGCGGATGCCGGCGCGCTGTGCCTGAAGGCCGGCAATGCCGTGATCCTGCGCGGCGGCTCCGACAGCGTGAATTCATCGCAGGCGATCCATTCCTGCCTCGCCGCCGGCCTCAAGACCGCCGGCCTGCCGGAACACGCCATCCAGTATGTGCCGGTCACCGACCGCGCCGCCGTCGGCGCCATGCTGTCCGGCCTCAACGGATCGATCGACGTCATCGTGCCGCGCGGCGGCAAAAGCCTTGTCGCCCGCGTGCAGAGCGAGGCGCGCGTGCCGGTCTTCGCCCATCTCGAAGGCCTCTGCCATATCTATGTCGATAAGTCGGCCGACCTCGACATGGCCAAGAGAATCGTCGTGAACGCCAAGATGCGGCGCACCGGCGTCTGCGGCGCGGCTGAGACGTTGCTGATCGATCGCGCCGTTGCCGACACGCATCTTACCCCGCTCGTCGAAGGTCTCGTCGCCGCCGGCTGCGAGGTGCGCGCCACGGACGAGATTCGCGCCCGCATCCCCGGCCTTGTCGCCGCAAGCGAACAGGACTGGTCAACGGAATATCTCGACGCGATCATCTCCGTCTCTCTGGTCGACGGCATTTCGGGCGCCGTGGAACACATCAATCGCTGGTCCTCCGCCCATACGGAAGCGGTGATCGCCGAAGACCCCGATGTGGTCGAGCGCTTCTTCAGCGAGATCGATTCGGCCATCCTCGTGCACAATGCCTCCACCCAGTTCGCCGATGGCGGCGAGTTCGGCATGGGCGGCGAGATCGGCATTGCGACCGGCAAGATGCATGCGCGCGGCCCCGTCGGCGTCGAGCAGCTCACCTCGTTCAAATACCGGGTGCGCGGCACCGGACAGGTGCGGCCCTGAGGTGACGGCGGACGCGGTTGCAGAGCGTTATCTGAGGATGCCGCATGTCGAAAAGGGCATGTCGGTCGGCCTGTTCGGCGGCTCGTTCAACCCGCCGCACCAGGGTCATGCGCTGGTTGCCGAAACCGCCCTGCGCCGCCTTGGCCTCGACCAGCTCTGGTGGATGGTGACGCCGGGCAACCCGCTGAAAGACCACAAGGAATTGGCGCCGCTTGCCGAGCGCATCCGTCTCAGCGAAGAGATCGCTCCCAGTCCCCGCGTAAAAGTGACGGCCTTCGAAAAGCGGCTTGGCCAAAGCTATACGGCCAAGACCTTGGAACGCGTGCAGGCCCTGAACCGCGGCGTGAATTTCGTCTGGATCATGGGCGCCGACAATCTGAAAACCTTCCATAAGTGGCAGAACTGGCAGAAGATCGCCTGCACCTTCCCCATCGCCGTTATCGATCGGCCGGGCTCGACGCTCGCCTATCTCTCCTCGCGCATGGCCAAGACCTTCGACTATGCCCGCGTCGACGAGGAGGATGCGATGAGCCTGCCGGGCCGGCGCGCACCCGCCTGGACCTTCATCCACGGGCCACGCTCGCCTCTCAGCTCCACGGCGCTGCGGACACGCACAACGCTAGAGAAAACCATCCATCAGAAGTGACGTCTTGAAAGTGGTAACCATTGGTGCCTACATTTAGTAGGTGCCGGCGACGACATATACCGGCACGAGACGTGCTTGACCTGTTTTACGGAAAGGAACGAACCTGACAACAGCGCACGCAAAGGGAAACGTCATCGGCGTTTTCTCCAGGAGCGCGGGCCGCAGCGACGATGCCGCCGACCGTGCCCTTCACCTGGTCCTCGCTAGCCTCGAGGACTCGAAGGCAGAAGATATCGTCACGATCAACATTGCCGGTAAATCGGCGCTGGGCGACTACATGGTGGTCGTGTCCGGACGCTCGAACCGTCACGTCATGGCGATTGCCGACCACCTCATCTCCGACATGAAGGACGAAGGCCTGGGCAATGCCCGCGTCGAAGGCCTTGAAGCCGGCGACTGGGTGCTCATCGACACGGGCGATATCATCGTCCATGTGTTCCGGCCTGAGATTCGGGAGTTCTACAACATCGAAAGGATGTGGGCGGCTCCTGAGATGGAAGACGGTACGGTTCACTAAACAACACGCCGGGCTCCTGTCCGGCGGGGAAACACGGTGGCGCCGCTGAAGCGCCACCCGAACGGACAGGGCTTCGGGCGATGCGGGTTGGACTTTTTGCGGTTGGACGGCTGAAGGCCGGCCCTGAGAAGGATCTTGCGGCCCGCTATATCGACCGTTTTGTGAAGGCCGGTCCCGCTATCGGCCTCGAACTCGGCAAGATGGCCGAAGTCGGCGAAAGCCGCGCCGGCAATGCCGAGACGCGCAAGCGCGAGGAAGCGGCGATGCTGGAAAAGGCACTGCCCGACGGCGCCGTGCTGATCCTGCTCGACGAGCGTGGCAAGTCGCTCGATTCACCCGGTTTCGCCAATCTTCTCGGCGGTTTCCGCGATGCGGGAAAACGCGAATTGATGATCGCCATCGGCGGCGCCGACGGGCTGGACCCCGCCCTTTACGACCGAGCAGATGCGACGCTCTGCCTTGGTAAAATGACCTGGCCGCACCAGCTCGTGCGCATCCTGCTCGCCGAGCAGCTTTATCGCGCCGTCACCATCCTCTCCGGCCATCCCTATCACCGCAGCTGACACCATGGCCGCGCAAGCCCCCAGGTTCAGAATAGCGGGGGTCCAGGATGGCAGAGGCCGTATTTTTGGCACTCTTCTGTCCAAGGGATCTTCAGGCTGCGGGATTTCTTGGCGAAAGCGCCAAATCAGCTTAGAGCGGTCAGAACAGATTTTGGGAAACGATGAGGAAAACCGGCAAAGCCTTTCCCGGTGGAGACGTCAGCCGCCTGCTGCGGCCGGCGCTGCTTTCGGCTGTGCTATCGCTTGCCCTCCTGCCCCATCCCATCGCCGCCGAGCCGAACGAGGCCGCCGTTACGACCGGTTCCCTGCCGAAGGCCGAGGTCGATCCCGCCGCCGCTCTGTCGCTGCGCCGCGACAGCACGCGCCGTGAACTGGAAACGCTGTCCCAGTCGATTACGGTCTCCGACGAGAAGACCAAGGCGCTGGAAGCCGAAATCGCCAAGCTGGACAAGTCTCGCCAGACCCTGCGCGACGAGATCGTGAAATCCGCGGCGATGCGCAAGGACATGGAAGAGAAGATTCTCGCCGGCGAAAAGCGCCTGGAAGGCATGCGCGAGCGGGAAGCGGGCGTGCGCGCCTCGCTGCACGATCGCCGCGGCCTGCTTGCCGAAGTACTCGCCGCGCTTCAGCGCATGGGCCGCAACCCGCCGCCGGCGCTGCTCGTGACGCCCGATGATGCGCTCGCCTCGGTGCGAAGCGCCATCCTGCTCGGCGCCGTCGTGCCCGGCATTCGCAAGGAGACCGATGCGCTCATCGACGATCTCTCCGCGCTGATGGACATCAAGAGCGACATCGACCGCGAGCATACCGAACTGACGGACGCCATGCAAAAGCGCGTCGAGGAGGAGAAGCGCTCGGAACTGCTCATCGCCGAAAACGAGGCGCTGGCCACGACCAACAACCGCACGCTCGCCGCCGAGCGCCGCCGCGCCGAAGAGCTCGCGGCGCGTGCCTCGAGCCTCGAGGGCCTGATCGGCAGCCTCGAGCAGGAGATCGGCTCGGTGCGCGATGCCGCAGCGCTTGCCAAGTCCCAGGAGGAGGCGCGGCGCAACCAGTCGGACGCCGAGCGCGAGAAGGCGCGGGCGCTCGCCCGCGATAGCGTGCCCGACAAAAACCGCATTGCTCCCGCATACGAATTTCAGGAATTGCAGGCAAAACTCGACTATCCCGTGGCCGGCGACGTGCTGCGCCGGTTCGGTGACGCTGACGGTACCGGCCATGATTCGCAGGGTATGACGCTGGCGACCAATGCGGGCGCTCTCGTCACGGCACCGTCGGATGGATGGATCGTCTTTGCCGGAACGTTTCGCAGTTATGGACGCATGATCATTCTGAATGCCGGGGAGGGCTACCATCTGGTGCTCTCGGGCATGGACAAGGTGAATGTGCGTGAGGGTCAGTTCGTCGTGGCGGGTGAACCGCTCGCCGTGATGGGTGAAAAAAGGGTTGCGAGTGTCAATGCTTTGACGCTGGAAACAGACAAGCCGACACTTTACATTGAATTCCGAAAGAACGGAAAACCGGTTGATTCCCAGCCGTGGTGGTCCGCCAAATATTCTGGAAAGGCACGCAATGATTCGTAGGGCTTCACTCGTTCTCGTCGGTGCACTCATGGGTGCGACGGCCATGAGCGTCATCAACACGGCAACGTTGCCCGCCGAAGCCGCCGGCTCGTCGACCTATCGCGAGCTGTCCATCTTCGGCGACGTGTTCGAGCGTGTGCGCGCGCAGTACGTGACGCCACCGAAGGAAGACCAGCTGATCGAGAACGCCATCAACGGCATGCTCTCCTCGCTCGACCCGCATTCGTCCTATATGAATGCCAAGGACGCCGAGGACATGCGTACCCAGACGCGCGGCGAATTCGGCGGCCTCGGCATCGAAGTCACGATGGAAGACGAACTCGTCAAGGTCATCACCCCGATCGACGACACGCCGGCCGCCCGTGCGGGCGTTCTGGCCGGCGACTTCATCGCGAAGATCGACGGCGCAGATGTGCGCGGCCTGAAGCTGGAAGAAGCCGTCGAGAAGATGCGCGGCGCCGTCAACACGCCGATCAAGCTGACGCTGATCCGCAAGGGCGCCGACAAGCCGATCGAGCTCACCATCATGCGCGACATCATCGCCGTCCGGGCCGTGAAGTCCCGCGTGGAAGGCGATGTCGGTTATCTGCGCGTCATCTCCTTCACGGAGAAGACCTATGACGACCTGGAAGCCGCGATCACCAAGATCAAGAAGGAAGTTCCGGAAGACAAGCTGAAGGGCTACGTGCTCGACCTGCGCCTCAATCCGGGCGGTCTGCTCGACCAGGCGATCAATGTGTCCGACGCCTTCCTGGAGCGCGGCGAGGTCGTTTCGACCCGTGGCCGCAACGAGGACGAAACCCGCCGCTTCAATGCGACGCCAGGCGACGATGCCGACGGCAAGCCCGTCATCGTGCTCGTCAACGGCGGCTCGGCTTCGGCGTCGGAGATCGTCGCGGGCGCGCTGCAGGATCTGCGTCGCGCCACCGTGCTCGGCACGCGTTCCTTCGGCAAGGGTTCGGTCCAGACCATCATTCCGATGGGTGACGCCGGTGCGCTTCGCCTGACGACCGCGCTCTACTACACGCCGTCGGGCAAATCGATCCAGGGCACGGGTATTACGCCCGACATCACGGTCGAACAGCCGCTGCCGGCCGATCTGCAGGGCAAGCTGGAAACCGCCGGTGAATCCAGCCTGCGCGGCCATATCCAGGGCCAGAGCGAAACGGATCAGGGCTCCGGTTCGGCCGCCTATGTGCCGCCGGAAGCCAAGGACGACGTGCAGCTTCAGTACGCGCTGGAACTGCTGCGCGGCCAGAAGACCGACAAGGCGTTTCCGGCCAATCCGGAAAAGGCCGAGCTGAAGAACTAATCCCCTCATCCGGGCCCGTCACCGCACGGGCCCGGATGTCCTATGCAGCTTCGGCCAGCGCGGACTGACCTTGGGCACAGACATTCACGCACCGCTCGGCCAGGACCGCAAGGCAAGGCCGCAACCGGCGGGACCGTCACGGTTCTCCGCCGGCAATGTCATGTTTGCCCTCACCGTCGCCGGCCTTCTCGGCTTTTCCTCCTGGACGGCCATGGCGCCGAGCGGCCTCATCACGACGCCGCTGCCCGCACCCGCAGAAGAAACTGCCAATAGCAGCCAAACCGCTGACACCAAGGCCGACCAGAAGGTTGCCGTGGCCGGGGAACGCGTGCCCCGCACGTCAGGGCTATCAGGCGCACGCGTCGAGGAAACGCTGACAGATGACGGCAATGTCGTGCGTACCTACAAGCCCGGCGGGCGCACAGGGTCCGGCCCGCTGATCATCGAAGCCGGCGGCGTCGGCCAGGATTCGCGCACGGCCGCCTTCCCGAACGAGGACCTGCTGGAGGATACGTCGGACGGCAAGATTCCCGTGATCGGCCTCGACGGCACACGGCCGATGGATCAATACGCCCGGCCCTGGTCGGGTGCGCGCGGCACGCGCATCGCCATCGTCGTCGGCGGCCTCGGCCTCAGCCAGACGGGCACGCAGCGCGCCATCAAGGAATTGCCGGGTGAAGTGACGCTCGCCTTCGCGGCCAGCGGAAACAGCCTGCCGCGCTGGATGCAGGAAGCCCGCCGCGACGGCCACGAAATCCTGTTGCAGGTGCCCTTCGAGCCCTTCGATTACCCGGAGAACGATCCCGGTCCGCACACGCTGCGCACCGATCTCAGCGAAGCCAAGAACCTCGCCGAGCTGCACCGCGCCATGGCGAAGACCACCAACTATACCGGCATCGTGAACTTCATGGGCGGGCGCTTCCTGTCGGATGCGGACGCCCTGGAACCGGTCATGCGCGATGTCGCCAGCCGCGGCCTGCTCTTCCTCGACGACGGCAGTTCGGCGCAGTCGCTGTCCGGCACGATTGCCGGCGCCGTCGAGGCGTCACATGCTTTCGCCGATCTCCAGCTCGATGCCGACCTGTCTCGCGAATCGGTGCTGAAGAAGCTCGATGAGCTGGAACGCATCGCGCGGCGCAACGGCACGGCCATCGGCATCGCCTCGGCCTTCGACGAGAGTGTGGACGCCATCCGCGAATGGTGCGAGGAAGCAGGCGGCCGCGGCATCGAGATCGTCGGCGTCGCATCGCTCGCGGATATCCCCGCCAAACAATAGGACCTTTCGATGGGCAAGGACAAAGACAGGGTGATCAGGGCCGAGGATCTGCCCTACCGCCCCTGCGTCGGCATCATGGTGCTGAATGCGGACAACAAGGTCTGGGCCGGCCGGCGCATCGCCATCGGCAATTCCGAATATGACGGCTCGCCGCAGCTGTGGCAGATGCCGCAGGGCGGCATCGACAAGGGCGAAGATCCGCTGGAAGCCGCCTATCGCGAACTCTACGAGGAAACCGGCATGAAGAGCGTCTCGCTGCTCGCGGACGCGGGGCGCTGGATCAATTACGACCTGCCGGAACACCTGATCGGCATCGGCCTCAAGGGCAAGTTCCGCGGCCAGACGCAGCGCTGGTACGCCTTCCGCTTCGAAGGGGCCGAAAGCGAGATCGCCATCAACCCGCCACCGGGCGGCCACGAGCCGGAATTCGACGAATGGGGCTGGAAGCCGATGCGCGAGCTGCCCGAACTCATCGTGCCCTTCAAGCGCAAGGTCTATGAAGAGGTCGTCGCCGCCTTCGCGCATCTCGCGCCCTGAATGCAAAAACCCTCCCCGGGGCGAGCCGGGGAGGGTTCTCTTCGGTCTGACGTGATCAGAGGAAGCCGAAGTCGCTCGTCGAGAGCGTCTTGATGCCCTGCAGCGTGGCAACCAGTTCGAGATCCGCGTCCGAACCCTTGCCATCGGCGTCGAACCACAGGCGGCCATTGTCGCTTTCGAACAGGAACGTGCCCTTGCTCGACGTCGCCACCGGATCGGCACCGACGACCAGCGTCACGGCCGCGTCACCGGATGCGATGCCGTAGTCGCTGCGATCGATCATCAGCTTGTCCTGACCGCGGGTGAAGTCGGTGATGACATCACCCTCGCCGTCCCGGCCTTCGAGGTTGAAGATGAACAGATCCTTGCCGGAACCGCCGGTGAGCCAGTCGTCGCCCGCGCCACCGGAGAGCATGTCGTCGCCGCCACGGCCTTGCAGCACGTCGTCGGCGCCGCCGCCATAGAGCGTGTTGGCGCCGGCATCGCCCCGGATATCGTCGTCGGCGCTGCTGCCGTGGATAATCTCGACATTCTTGACGGTGAGACCGAGGGCCAGACCCTTGTTCTTCGCCTGGTTTTCCAGATCGAGGACGACGGAGGTCGGACCGTCCTTGAACATCAGCGTGTCCTGGCCGGAACCGCCGTCGAAGACGTCCTTGCCGGTGAAGGCGGTGCGAACGAGCGTGTCATGACCGGCATCGCCGAACAGCCGGTCGTCGCCGGCACCGTCTTCCAGCCAGTCATGGCCGTCGGCACCATGCAGCACGTCATTGCCGGCATTGCCGTATAGCTTGTCATTGAGACTACCGCCGGTGACCGTGTCCTTGCCCTTTGAGCCGTCATAGACGAGTGTTTCGAAGGCGTTGAAGCTGGTCGTGGCATCGACAGTCACCTTGCCGGTGGTGAACTTGAAGCTGATATCCTTCGTCTGCTCGGCAACATCGAGATCAAGGGTGTCGGTACCGATGCCGCCATCGGCGGCATCACCGATGCCGGCATAGACGGTGTCGTTGCCCGCTTCGGCATAGAGCTTGTCGCGGCCGCCGGTCTTGTTCAGGCCATCGCCATAGAGCGTGTCGTTGCCGTCGCCGCCGCGCAGGGTGTCGTTGCCGGCATCACCCGAGAGGATGTCGTTACCCGCGCCGCCCGTCAGCGTGTCGGTGCCGGCACCGCCGCGCAACTCGTCATTCAGCGCACCGCCGGTAAAGACGTCATTGCCCGTCCCGCCGTAAAGCGCGACGCGCTCGATATTGTTCACCGTAACCGGCGTGCCGGCGACGACGACGCTCGGCGCCACCTTGAAGGTGATGCCCGACGAATATTTGCTGAAATCGATGGAGGCAAAGTCCGTGCCCGTGCCGCCGTTGAGCGTCAGCTTACCGGTGGAGGCCGTGCGGTAGAAGCTGTCATTGCCCGCGCCGAGATCGACCGTGTTGTGGCCGATCGACGAGCCCAGGTCGCCGACGCGCACCACGTCGTTGCCGTCGCCGGCATTGATCGTGTTGGTGCCGCCGGCATCGTACAGGCTGTCATTGCCCGCTCCTGATGTCAGCTTGTCATTGCCGGCACCGCCGTCGAGCACGTCGGAGCCGGCCGTGCCGATCAGCGTGTCATTGCCGGCAAAACCATAGAAGCGCACGCTGCTGGCCGAGCCCACCGATTTGACGACATCGTTGCCCGAACCGAAGGCAACCTCGATCGTCTCGAAATTGTTCAGCACCGTGCCGTCGCTGATCTTGGCTGAGGCACCGGTGGCCTCGAAGGTCAAGGCCGCCGTCGCGGTCTTGCGATCGACGGAAACCATGTCGATACCCTTGCCGCCATCGGCCGTATCGGCACCGCCGTCACCGAGCTTGACATAGTCGGCACCCGTGCCGGTCGTGACCTTGTCCCTGCCGAGACCGGCATCGACCCGGTTGCTGCCGTCGCCGGCATTGACGACATCGTTGCCGGCCCCGGAATTGATGACGTCGTTGCCGGCAAGCGTCGTGATCGTGTTGGCGCCGGTTCCGGTGGCGTTAACCGTATAGTGTTCGAAGCCCGAAATGGTCGTGCCGCCGCCGATCGTGTTGACGACGGTCGCCGCCTTGGCCGTGAAGTTGCCGGTAAAGGCATCGAGCACCAGGCGGTCGCTGCCGCTCGTATCGGTGATGGTGTCTTTACCCTCACCATATTTATAGGTCACGGTGTCGTTACCGGAACCGCCGTTGATCGTATCGTTACCGGCCCCACCATCGATAAGATCGTCACCGGCATCGCCATAGAGCTTGTCGTTGCCGGCATCGCCATTGATGAAATCCATGCCGGTGCCGCCATAAACGGTATCGTTGCCGGCGCCACCTTGGAGAATATCCTCGCCCTGGTCGCCGTAGATGAGATCGTCATCTGCACCACCGTCGATGAGATCCAGGCCGTAGCCGCCCCGTAGCGTATCCTGGCCCGCGTCGCCGCTCAGTATGTCCATGCCGCGGCCACCGGAAAGGATGTCATTGCCGAGACCACCCGTCAGAATGTCGGTGTAGTTGCCGCCGGTGATCTTGTCGGCAAAATCCGTGCCGGTGATCTGGAAGCTCTCGACCTGCACCGCGGTGACATTGCCTGTCAGCACCTGCGGCGAAATCCAGTCCTTGATCGTTATGTTGAGGCCGGTTGCCTGATCGGAATAGTTGAGGCTCAGAATGTCGGTGCCTGAACCGCCGTTGACGACGTCGCCTGACGCGGTCTGCAGCCGGTTGAGCATGAACATGTCACGGCCTGAACCGCCATAGAGCGTGTCGGCACCCGCACCGCCATCGAACATGTCGTTGCCGCTGTCGCCGTAAAGCGTGTCCTTGCCCTCGTCTCCCATGAGGAAGTCGTCCTGGAAGGAACCATTGGCCGTGTCGTCGCCGGCACCGCCCATGATCTGGTCTTTACCCATGCCGCCGTTGATCTTGTCGGCGCCGCCGAGCGCCATGATGAAATCGTCTTCGAGATCGCTGCCGAGCAGATTGTCGACGCCATCCGTACCTATTACCGTACCCATTCAGGTCTCCTGATCTAGCCTTCTGGACATGCGCCGGCGTCCACGATCTCATCCAAGCCGTCTCGGAAGGCATCGCGGTCCGAGAAGAGATGCCTGACCAGGCGCGCAGATGGACAATGCCTAAGCAGGGCCAAGAGCAACGTCAAGTTGCGATTTTTTGCATCTTTCCGGGCGGGGACCGGCGTCGTCTGTTCAGTCGAACGCTGCGGGCTGCATGCGTTCTTGCCGGCTATATTGTGCAAAAAAAGTCACGCCCCTGTTCCCGCGGGAACTGACAGGGGGGCGCGCGGCACCGGCGCGAGCCCCCCTGTTACCGGGGGAACAGGCTCAAAAAACGGGGCCGGAAACGAAAAAACCCCGGACAAGCCGGGGTTTTCATCAGTCGGAATGGCTGGCCGCGAAGGGCCGGGCCCTTATTCGGCTTCGTTGGCCGGGGCCGCGTTGAGCTGGCCGTACTTTTCCTCTCCGAGCTTGCCGAGCAGCTCCAGCTGGGTTTCGAGGAAGTCGATATGGCCTTCTTCGTCGATCAGCAGTTCTTCGAACAGCTTCATGGTGACGTAGTCGCCAGCCTCGTGACAGATGTCACGCGACTTCTTGTAGGCCGCGCGGGCATCGTATTCGCCGGCGAGATCGGCTTCCAGGACTTCCTTGACGTTCTGGCCGATGCGCAGCGGTGCGACCGTCTGCAGGTTCGGGTGGCCTTCAAGGAAAATGATGCGTGCGACGAGCTTGTCGGCGTGCTGCATCTCTTCAATGGACTCGGCACGCTCCTTCTTGGCGAGAAGCGTGTAACCCCAGTCCTCGAGAAGGCGGTAATGGAGCCAGTACTGGTTAACAGCACCCAGCTCGAGATAGAGCGCTTCGTTAAGCTGCTCGATGACCCTTTTGTCGCCTTTCAAGATCCGCTCTCCTGTTTTCTTCATGGAATTGTTTGAGGCGGGTCATGAAATCAAATATCTCGTCGCCCGTCGAGTCACGGCGGGCGTGATACTGCTCGGTGGTGCGGATGATGATATCGACGACATTGGGGAAACAGCCGCAGCAACGGCCGCGCTTCTGCATCGCGTGATAGACCTTTGCAGGCACGATCAGCTGCCAACAGTCCTCGTCGAGGAGGCTGTTGACCACGTCGGCAATGTCCGTGTCGGTGATGAAATTGCAGCTGCAAACGAGCATTTCGTCTTGCCTGTCTTACGCTAAACACTGGATTTCCGGCATTAAGCAAAAGAGGACATTGGGTGTCAAGAATGAACAGGTCAGGCTTGCTGACTCAATAATTTAGAGTCGTTCTAATCTTGATTAGAATCATCGTCTTTTCAGCACCTTACAGTTCGACGACAGTGGACAGCGCGGCCTCCGTCTGCGTCAAACTGACCGATCACGAATTGTTGCAAACCCCCGTTTTCACTGAGCGCATTTCTGAATCCGGCGAAACATCCAGAAAGGCCCTGCGGCCGAATCGAGTGCAAGCCGCCCGGTTTCAGCGACCGAAGCCGCGCGCTTTGCAATTGTACCCTCGAAAAACCCTGGAAATCGTCTATATGACGGGCAAAGGAGAGCCCATGGCCCGCATTGACCAGACCGAGGATTGGCGCAACCGCCATGCCCCGACCATCAGCACGTTCGAATCGCTGGCGCTGGAGTCCTATGGTCACCTGCCGGAAGAGTTCCGCGCGCTGACGGGCAACCTCATCATCGAGATCGCCGAATTCCCGAGCGACGACGTCTTCGAGGACATGGCGCTCGAAACGCCCTTCGACCTGCTCGGCCTGTTCGAGGGCCGCGGCATCAGCGAGCGCTTCACCGTCGAGACCGGCGAGATGCCGAACCGCATTACCCTCTACCGCCGCCCGATCCTCGATTACTGGGCGGAGAACGAGGAAACGCTCGGCGACATCATCACCCACGTGCTCATCCACGAGATCGGCCACCATTTCGGCCTGTCGGACGACGACATGGAGCGCATCGAGGCGAGCGCGGA
>NZ_JBLZPK010000007.1:69307-84968 GCF_049199905.1 Shinella sp. M27 | reverse complement strand
GTCGGGTGCGGCGAAGGCCGCGACGATCGCCAGCGCTTCGGCAGCCTCGGCCTCCGTGACGCCATAGGCCGCATTGGCCGTGGCGATCTGCGCCGGATGGATCAGCATCTTGCCGTCGAAACCCATCTGCCGGCCCTGGCGGCATTCGGCCTCAAGACCGTCGGCATCCGCAAAATCGTTGAAGACGGCGTCGATAACATCGAGCCCGTAGGCGCGCGCAGCGACGACCACCTGAAGCAGCAGCGGCGTGAGATAGGGGCGGCCGGCAATATCGGCAATGCCGGTTTCCTTGCGCAGGTCGTTGAGACCGACGACGAGACAATCTAGCCTTCCGCCCTCCGTGCGGCCCGTCTCGGCGATGGCGGCGAGGTTGAGAAGACCCGCGGCCGTCTCGATCATCGCCCAGAGCCGCGGCCCCCAGTCCCGGTCGTCATCGGCACCGGCTTCGGACAGCCAGTCCGCGACGGTCAAGATATCCTGTGGTTCGGAGACCTTCGGCAGCACCACGGCGTCGGGCATGCAGTCCAGCACCGCTTCGAGGTCGAGCACGCCATCCGGCCCGTCAAGCGGGTTGATGCGGATGACATGTTCGCGACCGGTGGACCGTTCGAGCGTGGCGAAATGCGCGATCAGCGCCGCGCGCGCCTCCGCCTTCTTCTCCGGTAGAACGGAATCTTCGAGATCGAAGAGAACGACATCGCAATCGAGCGTTACGGACTTGGCAAGCGCCCTGGCATTGATGGCGGGAACGCTCAGCACCGAGCGGCGCAGGCGAAGCGGATGGTGGTGCGGGGTCCTGTTCATGCGCTCTTTGTGCCGCGCTTTGCCGCAGCCGGCAAGCGCCCGAAGATTCGGCCTTGCAATGAACAAAATCGGTCCCCACATTGCTCTTTGCAGAAAGGGCAAATCAATGCAGCGTATCCGCTCCATCCTCTTCACCGTCTTCGCCATGCTGGTCGCCGGCGCAACCGTCGTGTTCGCCGCCTCGATCGGCCTTGCCATCGCCGGCATCGTCGCCGTGCTGATGCTTGGCTCCATGCTGGCGGGCAAGCTCCAGCCGGCACCGGTCCGCGCCACGGCGCGCGCCCGCAACGACCGCGCGGCCCCCGGCCAGCGCGAGCCGCGTATCTGGAACGACGGCCGCGGGACGATCATCGACCTCTAAGCGAGGTCTCTTCCGAATAAGGATATCCGGGCGCCTCCTTGCGCCCGGCGGCGGCGTTTGCGGCCCCTGATCAAGATTTCCCTTCAAATTCCAGGAAAACTGATCTAAACGCTTGGCAAAATCACACCACCGTATTTCGAGGGTTTCCGCATGGACAAGTTCGTCAAGCTGACCGGCGTCGCCGCGCCGCTCCCCGTCGTCAATATCGACACGGACATGATCATTCCCAAGGATTACCTGAAGACGATCAAGCGCACCGGCCTCGGCACCGGCCTCTTCGCCGAAGCGCGCTACCATGAAGACGGCAGCGTCAACGAAGATTTCGTGCTGAACAAGCCCGCCTACCAGAACGCCACGATCCTGGTCGCCGGCGACAATTTCGGCTGCGGCTCGTCGCGTGAGCACGCGCCGTGGGCGCTGCTCGACTTTGGCATCCGCTGCGTCATCTCGACGAGCTTCGCCGACATCTTCTACAACAACTGTTTCAAGAACGGCATCCTGCCGATCGTCGTCAGCCAGGACGATCTCGACAAGCTGATGGACGATGCCAGCCGCGGCTCCAACGCCATCCTGACCGTCGACCTGGAAGCCCAGGAAATCACCGGTCCCGACGGCGGCCGCATCGGCTTCGAGATTGACGCCTTCCGCCGCCATTGCCTGCTGAACGGCCTCGACGACATCGGCCTGACGCTGGAAAAGGCGACCGCGATCGACAGCTTCGAGAAGCAGAACGCCTCGTCGCGTCCCTGGGCCTGATCCCGTGCGCCGGCTGATTTCGTCCGGCTCTCCTTTCGAAGCGACGGCGGGCTATTCGCGCGCCGTCGTTTCCGGCGACTGGTGCTTCGTCTCCGGCACGACCGGCTACGACTACGCCACCATGACCATGCCCGACAGCGTCGAGGATCAGACGCGCAACTGTCTTGCCACCATCGGCAAGGTTCTGACGGAAGCCGGCTTTTCCTTTAACGACGTCGTGCGCTGCCACTATTACGTGACCGAGGCCGCCTTCGCCGACCGCGTCTTCCCGATCCTCGGCGAAGCCTTCGGCACGATACGCCCCGCCGCCACGATGGTCGTCTGCGATCTTATCCGGCCGGAAATGCGCATCGAAATCGAGGTCACCGCGCTTCGGAAGAGCTGAATCGTCAGCGCAAAAATCTTTCGTTTCGGCGATTTTCCTTGAACGGAAGTTGCGCTAAGAAGCGCGCGACCCATTCGTGACATCAAGGAAAATCCCATGACAGCGCGCAACCTCCTCCTCCTGCCCGGCGACGGCATCGGCCCGGAAGCCATGGCGGAAGTCCGCAAGATCATCGCCTATATGAACGCCGAGCTCAGCGCAGGTTTTGAGACCGACGAAGGCCTCGTCGGCGGCTCGGCCTATGACGCCCATGGCGTGGCGATCTCGGAAGGCGACATGGAGAAGGCGCTGGCCGCCGACGCCGTGCTGTTCGGCGCCGTCGGCGGCCCGAAATGGGATGCCGTTCCCTACGAGGTGCGCCCGGAAGCCGGCCTGCTGCGCCTGCGCAAGGACCTGAAGCTGTTTGCGAACCTGCGCCCGGCGATTTGCTACCCGGCGCTCGCCAACGCGTCCTCGCTGAAGCCGGAACTCGTCGAAGGTCTCGACATCCTCATCGTGCGCGAACTGACCGGCGGCGTTTACTTCGGCGAGCCGAAGGAAATCATCGATCTCGGCAACGGCCAGAAGCGCGGCATCGACACGCAGGTCTATGACACCTACGAGATCGAGCGCATCGCCGGTGTGGCCTTCGAACTGGCCCGCACGCGCGGCAACCGCGTCTGCTCGATGGAAAAGCGCAACGTCATGAAATCCGGCGTGCTCTGGAACCAGGTGGTGACGGAAACGCACAAGCGGAGCTATTCCGACGTCCAGCTGGAACACATGCTGGCCGACGCCGGCGGCATGCAACTCGTACGCGCGCCAAAACAGTTCGACGTCATCGTGACGGACAACCTGTTCGGCGACATGCTTTCCGACGTCGCCGCCATGCTAACCGGCTCGCTCGGCATGCTGCCGTCCGCCTCGCTCGGCGCACCGGACGCCAAGGGCCAGCGCAAGGCGCTCTATGAGCCCGTGCACGGCTCGGCACCCGACATCGCCGGCAAGGGCATCGCCAACCCGATCGCCATGATCGCCTCCTTCGCCATGTGCCTGCGCTACTCGTTCAACATGGTCGCGGAAGCCGACAACCTCGAGAAGGCGATCGCCGACGTGCTCGACAGCGGCATCCGCACCGGCGACATCATGTCGGAAGGCAGCCGGCAGGTCGGCACGACCGAAATGGGCGACGCCATCCTCGCGGCGTTCAAGACACTCTCGGCCTGAGCCGAAACCTATCGCTGAAAGGCTCCCGGCGCTCAGTGCCAGGAGCCTTTTTCGTTTTCATCCCTTGAAAAGCCGCGTTGCGCCAGCACATGGAAGCGACGCCATTTGCAAGGGATGCCCATGAACCGATCGCTCGCGACCTCCTCGCTCTGGATCCTCGCCGCCACCGCCGTGCTCGTCCTGACGCTTCTTCCCTTCGATCCCGCCATTTCGCAACGCGCCCAGGGGCTTCCCGGCACAATCATCGCCTTCAACCAGCGCATCACCGATTTCGGCACCTTCAGCTGGATGATCTACGGCTCCGGCTTTCTCGTCATCCTCGCTTACGTCGCGCACCGGATCAGCCGCAACGAGACGCTGACCGGCAAAACGCGGACTGCGTGGCGGCTGCCGCTCTATTTTTTCGTGACGACAGGCGCGACCACCACACTCGTGCATCTGGTCAAATTGCTCGTCGGCCGGGCGCGGCCCGAATTGTTTGCCGATCATGGCGCCTACAGCCTGACGCCCTTCGCCTATGACGACCTCTATTCCAGCTTTCCCTCAGGCCATTCGGCGGCCGTGGGGGCATTTTTCGGCGCGTTTTCCATGCTCGTGCCGCGGCTTCGGCCGCTCTTCCTGCTCGGTGCGCTGGCGATCGGTCTATCGCGCGTCATCGTCGGCGCGCATTACCCGAGCGACGTCGCCGCCGGCCTGCTGCTCGGCCTCTGGACGGCAATCGCCACCGCCTTCGTCTTCGCCCGCAGGGACTGGCTCTTCCGCTTCGACTCGCGCGGCTGGCCCTTGCCGAAATCCATGCTGCCAAAGCCCTGAAACGAAGAACCCGGCCCGTGTTGCCACGCGCCGGGTCCGCCAAGGATTGTTCGGAAGGGGGAGATCAATCCATGGCGTGGATGTCGCGGTCCTTCGTTTCCGGCAGGAAGAGAAGACCGATGACCAGCGTGATGCCTGCAAAGACGATAGGGTACCACAGGCCGTAGTAGATATCGCCCTGGGCAGCGCTCATCGCGAAGGCCATTGCCGGCAAAAGACCGCCGAACCAGCCGTTGCCGATATGATAGGGCAGCGACATGCCGGTGTAGCGGATGCGGGTCGGGAACAGTTCGACCAAGAGCGCGGCGATCGGGCCGTAGACCATCGTGACATAGATCACGAGCACGGTCAGCACGGCGATGATCGTGATCCAGTTCACCTGGGCCGGATCGGCGACCATGGTATAGGCACCACCGCCGGCAATCGAATAGACGGCCATGTCGGTGACACCGGCGGCTTCCTCGGCCGTCAGCAGCTTGCCGGAGACGAGATCGGCGGCAGGCGTGCTGGCCTTTTCACCGGCGCGGATGGCCGCTGCATCGAGCTTCAGCTCCGGGTTGGCGGCAACGAAGGCGTCGAGCTTCGCATCCGGCACCTTTGCGACGCCACGGACCAGCGGGTAGCCGGCATCGTGCAGCGCCATGTTGGTCTGCTTCTGGAAGGCACCGTCGAGCGCCTTGGCCTGATCACCGGCAGCAACGGCGTCGTAGCTGTTGATCGTCTGCTCGCCGATCTTCACCGTCGCCGCCGTGCCGGCCGCCGCCGTGGTGACGACGTCATAGGGCACGGAGTTGCGGGTCAGGAACGAGGTCGCGATATCGCACGAGGTGGTGAACTTCGCCGTGCCCGTCGGGTTGAACTGGAACTTGCAGTCGCCGGGGGCTGCGGTGACGGTCGCGCGGACCGTGTCCTGTGCCGTGGCGAGTGCCGGATTGCCGGCCCAGGTCAGCGCCTTGAACAGCGGGAAGTAGGTGAGCATGGCAAGCAGCAGGCCGGCCATGATGATCGGCTTGCGGCCGATCTTGTCCGACAGCCAGCCGAAGAAGACGAAGAAGCCGGTGCCGATCAGGAGCGAGCAGGCGACCATGATATTGGCCGACTGGCCATCGACCTTCAGCACGCCCGTCAGGAAGAACAGCGCGTAGAACTGGCCGGAATACCAGACGACGGCCTGGCCGACGACGGCGCCGAACAGCGCGAGCAACGCGATCTTTGCATTGCGCCACTGGCCGAAGGCTTCCGTCAGCGGTGCCTTGGAGCCCTTGCCCTCTTCCTTCATCTTCGCGAAGGCCGGCGATTCGTTCATCTTGAGACGGATCCAGACGGAAACGCCGAGCAGGACGACGGAGACGAGGAACGGAATGCGCCAGCCCCAGGCGGCAAAGGCTTCCTTGCCGAGAATGAACTGCACCGCGAGGATGACCACCAGCGACAGGAACAAGCCGAGCGTCGCCGTCGTCTGGATCCAAGAGGTGAAATAGCCGCGCTTGCCATCAGGTGCATGCTCGGCGACATAGGTCGCGGCACCGCCGTATTCACCGCCGAGCGCCAGGCCCTGGAGCATGCGCAGCAGGATCAGGATGATCGGAGCCGCAATGCCGATGGTGGCGGCACCGGGCAGGAGGCCGACGACGAAGGTCGAAAAGCCCATGATGAGGATGGTGACGAGGAAGGTGTATTTGCGGCCGACGAGGTCGCCGAGGCGGCCGAATACCAGCGCGCCGAACGGGCGCACCAGGAAGCCGGCGGCAAAAGCCAGAAGCGCGAAGATGTTGCGCGTCGTTTCCGGATACTGGCTGAAGAAGGTGGCGCCGATATAGATCGCCAGCGAACCGTAGAGATAGAAATCGTACCACTCGAAAACGGTGCCGAGAGAAGAGGCGAAGATCACCTTCTTCTGCTCGCCGGTCATGGGCGTCGACTTTGCGGTGCCCACCGTCGAAACATTTGCCATTTGTTTGTCCTCCACAAAAACGGCGTATCGGGGCAGCCCGTATGAGGTCCGGAGTTTCTCCCTAAAAACATCGGACAGGGTGCGCCTGATGGAAGGATGGCAGAAAACGAAACGCCGCATCAGCGCTGCTTTGGGCTTATGACTTTCGGTGTAGGACTTAAGTCGAAGGCAGGGGAGCGGCCGTGATTTATCCGAACCGGCACGCAAGGCTTGACTCTTCGGCAGATGAGCGTATTCAGCACGCACGCAAGGGAACCGCCATGTACCGCTTTGGACAGTCCATCGCCCGCATGATCGCTCCGGCCTTCAACGCCGGACGGGTTCGCTATTGCGTATCGATTTCCAAAACAATGGCCAAAACGACGACGAAAACCGTCTGACGTCTCTGGCCACCGCTCTCTCCCCGGTATGGCCGGGGACAGAAACCCGCGCTCATGGCCGGCGGGTTTCCCTCCAAAACCCGCGGAGAGACAGAGAAAGAGAGCTTTAGTCATGGGTTTCAAGATCGCAGTCGCCGGCGCGACCGGCAATGTCGGCCGGGAAATGCTGAACATCCTTTCCGAGCGTGGTTTCCCGGCTGATGAAGTCGTGGCGCTCGCTTCCAGCCGCTCCCAGGGCACGGAAGTCTCCTTCGGCGACAAGACGCTGAAGGTGCAGAACCTCGAAAACTACGATTTCTCCGACACGGACATCTGCCTGATGTCGGCCGGCGGCACGGTCTCGCAGAAGTATTCGCCGAAGATCGGCGCCCAGGGCTGCGTCGTCATCGACAACTCCTCGGCCTGGCGCTACGACGCCGACGTTCCCTTGATCGTTCCGGAAGTGAACCCCGACGCCATCAGCCTGTTCACCCGCAAGAACATCATCGCCAACCCGAATTGCTCGACCGCCCAGCTCGTCGTCGCGCTGAAGCCGCTGCATGACCGCGCCAAGATCAAGCGCGTCGTCGTCTCGACCTACCAGTCGGTCTCCGGCGCCGGCAAGGAAGGCATGGACGAGCTCTTCCAGCAGACCCGCGCCGTCTTCGTCGCCGATCCGGTCGAATCGAAGAAGTTCACCAAGCGCATCGCCTTCAACGTCATTCCGCACATCGACAGCTTCATGGAAGACGGCTACACGAAGGAAGAGTGGAAGGTTCTCGCCGAGACCAAGAAGATGCTCGACCCGAAGATCAAGGTGACCTGCACGGCGGTGCGCGTCCCGGTCTTCATCGGCCATTCCGAATCCGTCAACATCGAGTTCGAAAACGAGATCACGGCCGACGAAGCGCGCGATATCCTGCGCGAGGCACCGGGTTGCCAGGTCATCGACAAGCACGAGAACGGCGGCTACATCACCCCGTACGAATCGGCCGGTGAAGACGCCACCTACATCTCGCGCATCCGCGAGGACGCGACCGTCGAAAACGGCCTCAACATCTGGGTCGTCTCCGACAACCTGCGCAAGGGTGCCGCCCTCAACGCCATCCAGATCGCGGAACTGCTCGTTGCCCGCGGCCTGATCAAGGCGAAGAAGCAGGCCGCCTGATTTTTTGGGAGGGGTCGCGCATTTCGGTGAAATGTGGCAACGATCCTTTAACCAAGTTTAAATAAAAGTCCCGGTTGTTCCGTTTGAGAACAATCGGGACTTCGCTTTGAACCAAAGGCTTTAAAGCCGAGGCTCACGGCAAGGTGCGATGACAGGAACAGGGGAGCATGCCATGCTCCCGCAGCGGAATTCACGAGATCACGGGGTTTTTCATGGGCATGATCAAGAGCGTGGCCAAGGTGCTGGCCGCAATGATCGCCACGGCGGCGGTACCGGTAGCGGCTCAGGCCGCCAAGTGCGGAAATGATGCAGGCGGTTTTCCGACCTGGGTCGAATCCTTCAAGGAAGAGGCGGCCGGCCGCGGCATCAGCCGTTCGACGCTCGACAAGGCCTTCGCCAATGTCAGCTATGCCCGCGCCACGATCCGCGCCGACCGCGGCCAGAAGAGCTTCAAGCTCTCGCTCGACCAGTTCATGCAGAAGCGCGGCGGCAAGGCTATCATCAGCCGCGGCAAGAGCATGAAGAAGCAGAACGCCGCCCTGTTCGATCGCATCGAAGCCCGCTACGGCGTCCCGGCCGGCCCGCTGATCGCCATCTGGGGCATGGAAACCGGCTTCGGCGGCTTCCTTGGCAAGGAACACACGCTGTCGGCCGTCGCGACGCTCGCCTATGACTGCCGCCGCACGGAATACTTCACCAACCAGCTCTACGCCGCCCTGCAGCTCGTGCAGAACGGCACGCTGAGCACCACGGCGCGCGGTGCAGCCCATGGCGAAATCGGCCAGACGCAGTTCCTGCCGGCCAATGTGCTGAAATACGGCGTCGACGGCGACGGCAACGGCCGCATCGACCTCGTCGGCTCGAAGGCCGATGCACTTGCCTCCACGGCCAACTTCCTGCGCGGCCACGGCTGGAGCGCCGGCGGCGGCTACCAGCCGGGCCAGGGCAATTTCGGCGCCCTGCAGGGCTGGAACGCGGCCAGTGTCTACCAGCGCGCCATCGCCATCATCGGTGCGGAAATCGACGGCGACTGATCGCCGGTCATCGGAATTGAAAAAGCCCGGCTTGGTCTCCCAAGCCGGGCTTTTTGTTGCTGTATCACCTCGAACGCTTAGGCACTCGGACGTTTGAAGTCGCCGGTGGCGGCGTCCATGATCCAGAGCTCGCCGGTCGAGATGTCGAACCAGGAACCATGCAGCTGGATACGGCCCTTCTCCTCGAGAATGCGCACGCAGGGAAACGTCCTGAGATTGGCGATGGAATTGCGGATCGAGACGCGCTCGAGCGCGCGCTGGCGTTCGCCCTGTGTCAGGATTTCCGCACTCTGGATCTGCTCGGCGACGGGCTTCAGCATGCCCATCCACTTACCGATGAAGTCGCCCGGCGACAGCGGCTCGGCATCCGGGTCAAGCGCCGCGGCGATACCGCCACACCGGCCATGGCCCATCACCACGATATCGGTGACTTTCAGCGACTGGACCGCGAATTCCAGTGCTGCCGAGGTCGCGTGGAACTGGCCATCCGGCTCATATGGCGGCACGAGATTGGCGACGTTGCGCACGACGAACAGTTCGCCCGGACCGCTGTCGAAGATCGTCTCCGGTGCCGCGCGAGAATCGCAACAGGCAATGACGAGGGTTTTGGGTTTCTGGCCGGTCTCGGCCAGCGCCCGGTAGCGGGCGGATTGTTCGGCATAGCGGCCGGACATGAAATTGCGATAGCCATTCAGAAGACGATCGGGAAAGCGGTTCATAGGTCGGAATACTCCCGTGATACGATCCACCGGACGAGGCTCCATCCGGTTTCCCGCATAAACCACTCGACGGTGCTGGACGCAAGTCAGGATCGGCGCGGCTGCGCCGGATGAACGAGACGGCGCATGTGCACCATGGCCATAGGTGTGGAAATGCTGGAGGCATCCTGCTCCAGCGTCAGCTCGTCCGCGCCGCGCTTGGCGGTGCGCGCCACGATCTCGAAGACGCTCGCCGTGGCCAGCATCAGCGCCCGCTCCTCGGGCAGGTTTTCCATCAGCCGCGACAGGAAGACGGCGGCGAGCAGGTCGCCGGTGCCGTTCGGCGGATTGTCCACCAGCCGGTGCTCGGCCAAAAGCGCACTGCGTCCCGACAAAAACAGATTGCCCGTGCTGCCCGCCATCAGCGGCAGCGAGGAGGTGACGAGCATGCGCGCCGGACCGAGCGAAAGCGCGGCCTCCACGATCGCGTTGTTGGTCTCCAGCGGCGCCCCCGCGAGCCAGGCGAGCTCGAAGCGGTTCGGTGTGGCGATCGATGCGAGCGGGAGCAGGCTGTCGCGAATTGCCACCGCCGTCTCCTCCGGCACGTAAAGCCCGCGCTCGTCGCCGCAGACGGGATCGCACATATAGAGAAGCTCGGGATTGTCCGCGCGCAGGCTTGTCACCAGCCGCGCGACGGACCGTGCCTGGGCCGCGCTGCCAAGATAACCCGACAGCACCGCCTTCACCTCGCCACGCCACGGCGCGCCGATAAGGTCGGAAATGATCGCGTCGAAATCTTCATCCGATATCGCGACCCGCGTGGCGCGGCCATGACCGGGGTGCCAGGGCAGGATGACCGTCGGCAGGGCCCAGACCGGGTGCCCCAGCGTTTCGAGCGCGAAGACGGCCGCCCGGTTGCCCACCGTGCCGCGCACCACATGGCTCGAAATGACGATGACGGTGCCCTTGTCGCTCTCGCTCATAGCCGGCTTCCTTCGTTTCGTCCGAGTGATGGCAAGGGGGTCAGGACCTGTCAACGGTCACGCCGCATTTGGCGCCTTACCGCAGAGCGGCATAAACGGAGTTCGGCCGGTTTTTGGCTGCTTTTCGACGAAAAGCACGAATTTGGCGACGAAACGACAGCAAAACTGACCTATCTCGGACAAAATCGATTGAATTTTCTCGCAAATGCACAAATTTCGTCGCGTGTATTTTTTCTTCTGCTAACGTCCGGCCATCGGATTCGAGGGAGAATTCCATGGGTGCCCGGACTAACGTGAAACGAGAAAAACACATCGAGGCCGCAAAGGCTGCAGCCGCCGCTCTCGGCGCAAAAACACTCAACCCCGACATCCTCTTCGGGCGTGCCAGCAAGGACGATCTGGAGCACTATACCGGCCCGATGCTTGCCGCCGCCGCCGCGCATGCCATGGCGGAAATCGAGGCCTGGGACGGCAGTGAACCACGCGTCACCGTCACCACGCTTGCCGACGTCAAGCCGCAGGGCCAGCCGGTCTCCGTCCTCTCCGTCACCGACCGCAACCAGCCGTTCCTCTATGATTCGGTCATGGGCGAGGTGACGAGCACACACCGCGATATCCATCTCGCGATCCATCCGATCCTCGTCGTCAGCCAGGATGAAGCGCCGAAACTCTTCTCGCCGGACGAGGAGAGCGAGCCGACGCAGCGCGTCAGCCATATCGAAATCCATCTTTCCGAACTCCTGCCCGCCGAAGCGGCCAATCTGGCTGAGCGCGTCAAAAACGTGCTGAACCAGGTGCATCTGGCCGTCGACGACTGGCCCGCCATGCTGGAAAAGCTCAACGGCGCCACCGCCGACATGGAGCGCTACGCCAAGGACAAGCCCGGCAAGGGCGAGGCACTCGCCTTCCTCGACTGGCTGCGCGGCAACAATTTCACCTTCCTCGGCATGCGGGAATATTCCTATTCCGGCAAGGGCGAACAGGCGACCGTGGAACGCGGCGACGAAGGCCTCGGCATTCTCTCCGACCCGGATGTGCGCGTGCTGCGGCTGGGCAAGGACGCCGTGACGACGACGCCGGAAATCCTGGAATTCCTCGAAGGCCCGGATTTCCTGATCGTCACCAAGGCGAATGTGAAATCCGTCGTGCACCGCCGCGCCTATATGGATTATATCGGCCTCAAGCGCTTCGACGAGAAGGGCAAGGTGATCGGTGAACTGCGCATCGTCGGCCTCTTCACCTCCACGGCTTACACACATGCCGCCGGGCAGATTCCGCTGCTCCGCTCCAAGGTCGAGGCGGTCATCGATCATTTCGGTTACGACCCGAAGAGCCATTCCGGCAAGATGCTGATCAACACGCTGGAATCCTATCCGCGTGACGACCTCTTCCAGATCGATCCCGGCCTGCTCGCCACCTTCTCGGAACAGATCAACGAACTTTCCGACCGGCCGCGCATCCGTGTGCTGCCGCGCATCGACCGTTTCGACCGCTTCGTTTCCGTCATCGTCTACGTACCGCGCGAACAGTACGATTCCGATGTGCGCGAAAAGATCGGTACCTATCTGAAGTCGGCTTACGATGGCCGCGTCTCGGCCTATTACCCGGCTTTCCCAGAGGGTGGCCTTGCGCGCGTGCACTTCATCATCGGCCGCTCCGGCGGCAAGACACCGCGCATTGCGCAGAACAAGCTGGAACAGGCGGTGCGCGAGATCGCCACGCGCTGGAGCGACCGCTTCGAGGCGCTCTCCAGCGCCGACGGCCTGCGCCTCGCCACCGATCCCGGCTATCAGGAAAACTTCACGCCGGCCGAAGCCAATGCCGACCTCGCCCTCATTTCGACGGCGACCTCGGAAAGCCCGATCCGCATCTCCTTCTACCGCAAGGCCTGGAACACTGACCTCACCTCGGTCGAGCTGAAGATTTTCCATGCCGACGAGCCCGTCTCGCTGTCGCGCCGCGTGCCGCTGCTCGAAAATCTCGGCTTCAACGTCATCAGCGAGCAGACGCACGACCTGACGCTGACGACTTTCGACGGCCATGAGCGCCGCGTCATCCTGCATGACATGGAGCTGAAGCAGCGCGACGGCCTGGAAATCAACCTCGCCAAGCTGAGCCCCATGCTGGAGGAAGCCTTCCTGGCGGCATGGCACGGCGAGGTGGACGACGACGCGCTGAACCGCCTCGTTCTGACCGGCGGCCTCTCGGCCCGCGAGATCATGGCGCTGCGCACCTATTCGCGTTATCTGCGCCAGACCGGCATCGCCTATTCGCAGGGCTATATCGCCGATACGCTGAACAAGTATCCAGCGATCGCCGCCAATCTCTTCCGCCTGTTCGAAACCCGCCTCGACCCCAAGCTCACCGAGCGCCAGCGCGAGAAGAAGTCCGGCGACGTCTCCACCGCAATCGAAGAAGCCTTGGCCAACGTGCCGAGCCTAGACGAGGACCGGATCCTGCGCCGCTACGTCAACGCCATCCTGGCGACGCTGCGCACCAACTATTTCCAACACGATGCCGACGGCAAGCCGCGCAAGACCTTCGCGATCAAGCTCGATCCCAAGGCCCTCGACGGCCTGCCGGAACCGCGCCCGTTCCGCGAAATCTTCGTCTATGGCGCGGAAGTCGAGGGCGTGCACCTGCGCTTCGGCAAGGTCGCCCGCGGCGGCCTGCGCTGGTCGGACCGCGCCCAGGACTACCGCACGGAAGTGCTGGGCCTCGTGAAGGCGCAGCAGGTCAAGAACTCGGTCATCGTGCCGGTCGGCGCCAAGGGCGGCTTCTATCCGAAGCAGCTTCCCGTCGGCGGCAGCCGCGACGCCGTCTTCAAGGCCGGCACCGAGGCCTATAAAACCTATATCCGCACGCTGCTGTCGGTCACCGACAACATCGTCGGCCAGGACGTCGTGCCGCCGGCCGATACGGTGCGCATCGACGGTGACGACCCCTATTTCGTCGTCGCCGCCGACAAGGGCACCGCGACCTTCTCCGATACGGCCAACGGTCTGGCGCAGGAAGCCGGCTTCTGGCTCGACGACGCTTTTGCGTCCGGTGGCTCGGCCGGTTACGACCACAAGAAGATGGGCATCACCGCCCGCGGCGCCTGGGAAACCGTCAAGCGCCACTTCCGCGAGATGAACATCGACATCCAGAAGACGCCGTTTACGGTCGCCGGCGTCGGCGACATGTCGGGCGACGTCTTCGGCAACGGCATGCTGCTGTCGCGTAAGATCAAGCTCGTCGCGGCCTTCGACCACCGCGATATCTTCATCGATCCGTCGCCGGATACCGATACGTCCTTCGCCGAGCGCCGCCGCATGTTCAACCTGCCGCGCTCGAGCTGGCAGGATTATGATCGCTCCGTGCTCTCCAAGGGTGCGATGATCATCCCGCGCACGGAGAAATCCGTAACGCTGACGCCGGAGGCACAAGCCGTCATCGGCCTCGACAAGGCCAAGGCCACCCCGTTCGAGATCATGACGGCGATCCTGAAGGCGCCGGTCGATCTGATGTGGTTCGGCGGCATCGGCACCTATATCCGCGGCCAGAACGAGACGGACGCCGAAGTCGGCGACCGCGCCAACGACCCGATCCGCATCGTCGGCGAGGATGTTCGCGCCAAGGTGATCGGCGAAGGCGCCAATCTAGGGGTCACCCAGCGCGGCCGTATCGCCTTCGGTCTCAAGGGCGGCCGCAGCAACTCGGATGCCATCGACAACTCGGCCGGCGTGAACTCGTCGGACGTCGAGGTCAACATCAAGATCGCGCTCGCCTCTGCTATGCGCGACGAGCGGCTGACGCGCGCCAAGCGCAACGTGCTGCTCGCCTCGATGACCGACGAAGTCGGCCATCTCGTGCTGCGCAACAACTACCTGCAATCGCTGGCGATCTCGCTGATCGAGAAGCAGGGCACCGCCAACCGCGCGCCGCTCACCCGCCTGATGGACCGCTTCGAGGCCGCAGGCCTGCTCAACCGCAAGGTCGAGACGCTCCCCGACGACCGCACCCTTGCCGAACGCTACCAGGCCGGCAAGCCGCTGACGCGGCCGGAGATCGGCGTGCTGCTCTCCTATGCCAAGCTCGTACTGTTCGACGAGATCGTTCATACCGATCTGCCGGACGAGCCCTATTTCGAGCCGACTTTGACCGGTTATTTCCCGGCGAAGATGCAGAAGGCCTATGCGGACGATATCCGCTCACATCGCCTGCGCCGCGAGATCATCGCGACGATCCTCGCCAACGAGGTGATCAACCGCGGCGGCCCGGCCTTCATCAATGGCCTGACCGACGGCACCGGCTTCGGCCCGGCGGATGCGGTGAAGGCAGCGGTAATCGCCCGCGATGGTTACGGTCTCACCGCGCTCTATGCCGGCGTCGATGCGCTGGACAATCAGGTCGCCGGTACCTTGCAGAACGAGCTCTACGAAGAGATCGGCCGCATCTATGCCAATGTGACCAGCCTGCTTCTGACCACCGGCGCCGTCTCCGGCCCGCTGGACCAGGCGGTGCACAAGCTCAAGCAGGCGCTGAAGCAGCTGCGTCCGCAGCTCTCCACGCTGGTTTCGGATGCCGCCGGCGACGAGGCGCGCCGCAAGGCCCATGCCTATGAGGACGAGGGCGTTCCCGCCGAGCTTGCGGAGGAAATCGCGACCCTCTCCATGCTCACCTTCGTGCCCGAGGTCATGCTGATCGCCAACGCGACGGGTGATTCGCTCGCCAAGACGGCGCAGACCTTCGCCGGCATCAGCGCGACGCTGAATATCGGCCGTCTGCTCTCGTCGGCAAGCCGCATCCCGACCGGCGATCTCTACGAGGCGCTCGCCCTCCAGCGCAGCCTCACCGACATCGCCAATGCCCGCCGTGACCTCGCCACCGTGGTGCTGACGCGCCACAAGGGCGACAAGGCGCCGCTCGCCGCCTGGCAGCAGGGCGACAAGGAACGGCTCGCCCGCGTTACTGCGAACCTCTCGGCGCTGACGGAAGCCGGCGAAGCAACGCTGGCCAAGGTCTCGGTCGCTGCGGGCATCCTGAGCGACCTTGCGCAGGAAAGAGTGAAATGACACAGTCCCCTGCCGGGCTGACGGAGCAAGTTAGCCGGCTTGAGGACGGGCGCGGTCATCGCCCCGACACCATAGGGGAGGGG
>NZ_JBLZPK010000007.1:61667-69282 GCF_049199905.1 Shinella sp. M27 | reverse complement strand
TGACGGTTGTCACGGAAGGCCGGGAGCCACGCACGGGCCGGCTCGGGATTGCGGGCTGGATGCTGTTCGACTGGGCGGCACAGCCGTTCTTCACCGTCATCACCACCTTCATCTTCGGCCCCTATCTCGTCTCGCGCCTCACGCAGGACCACGCCGCCGGCCAGGCCGCCTGGAGCTACACGCTCACCCTCTCCGGCATCGCGATTGCGTTGCTCGCCCCCATCATGGGCTCGATTGCCGACGCGTCGGGCGCGCGAAAACCCTGGATCGCGGTCTTTGCGGCCGTCAAGATCGTGTCGCTTGCAGCCCTCTGGTATGCCGCGCCCGGCAGCGGCCTCCTCTACGCCATGGTGCTGATCGTTCTGGCGACGGTGGCAGCTGAATTCTCCATCGTCTTCAACGATTCCATGATGCCGCGGCTCGTGCGTCCGGAAGATACCGGCCGCATCTCCAACATCGCCTGGGGTCTCGGCTATCTCGGCGGCATGATCGTGTTGATCGCGGTCGTCGCACTTCTCGCCGCCAATCCGGAAACCGGCAAGACCGCCATTGGCATCACTCCACTCTTCGGCCTTGATGCGAACGCCGGCGAGGATGCCCGCATCACGGGGCCGATCTCGGCGCTGTGGTATTTCGTCTTCATCCTGCCGATGTTCTTCTTCACGCAGGACCAGAGCAAGAGCCTGCCGATCGTTGCGGCCGTGCGCGCCGGCTTCGCCGACCTCTCCGAGGCGCTGAAGGACCTGCGCAACAAGCCCGGCATCTTCCGCTTCCTGGTCGCCCGCATGATCTATCAGGACGGCGTCAACGGCCTGCTGGCGCTCGGCGGCACCTTCGCCGCCGGCATGTTCGCCTGGCAGACCTTCGAACTCGGCATCTACGGCATCATCCTCAATGTCGTCGCCATCGGTGGCTGCCTCTATGCCAGCCGGCTCGATACACGCCTGGGCTCCAAGACCGTCGTCGTCATGAGCCTCGTCTGCCTGACCATCGCGACGGTCGGCATCGTCTCGACCGGCCCCGGCTTTACCCTGTTCGGCCTGATCCCGTTGCCGACAGAGGATTCCGGCGGCCTCTTCGGCACCGCAGCGGAAAAGGCCTATATCCTCTACGGCCTGCTGATCGGCGTCGCCTTCGGCCCCGTGCAGGCCTCCGCGCGCTCTTATCTAGCAAGAAGCATCCATCCGGACGAGGCCGGGCGCTATTTCGGCCTCTACGCCCTCTCGGGCCGCGCCACGTCCTTCCTGGCGCCGCTCTCCGTCGCGCTCATCACCACCGCGACGGGCTCGGCCCGCGCGGGCATGATGGCGCTTATCGTCTTCCTCGTCGTCGGCTTCCTGTTGTTATTGCGTACGCCCTATCCGGCCGCCGAGGTCGAGGCCTGAAACGCAAAACGCCCCGCAAGCGGGGCGTTTCGAATTTCGGGATGACTCCGGCTAAGGATCAGTGACGGAAATGGCGCATGCCGGTGAAGACCATGGCGACGCCCGCTTCATCCGCTGCGGCGACGACTTCGGCATCACGCATCGAACCACCCGGCTGGATGACCGCCGTCGCACCGGCGGCAATCGCCGAGAGCAGGCCATCAGCGAAGGGCAGGAAGGCTTCCGAGGCGACGGCGGAGCCGCGTGTCAGCGGTTCGGCCAGACCCATGGCCTTGGCGGCTTCCTCGGCCTTCAGGCCGGCGATGCGGGCGGAATCGACACGGCTCATCTGGCCGGCACCGATACCGGCCGTCTGGCCATCCTTGGCATAGACGACCGCATTCGACTTCACATGCTTGGCGACCTTGAAGGCGAACTTCATGTCGACAAGCTCCTGCGCCGTCGGCGCGCGCTTGGTGACGACCTTGAGCTCGAGGTCCTCGACCATGCCATCGTCGCGGCTCTGAACCAGCAGGCCACCGGAGACCGTTTTTGCCGAAAGACCGGGCACGCGCGGATCGGGCAGGGCGCCCGTCACCAGCAGGCGCAGGTTCGGCTTGGAGGCGATGATGGCGCGGGCCTTCTCGTCGGCATCGGGCGCGATGATGACTTCGGTGAACAGTTTTACGATTTCTTCCGCCGTCTCGCCATCTAGCGTCGAATTCAGCGCGATGATGCCACCGAAGGCAGAAACCGGGTCACAGGCGAGCGCCCGCGCGTAAGCATCCTTCAGCGTCTTGCCGGTGGCCACGCCGCAGGGATTGGCGTGCTTGATGATCGCGCAGGCGGGGCCGTTTTCCGGTAAAAACTCGGCGACCAGCTCGAAGGCGGCGTCCGTATCGTTGATGTTGTTGTAGGAGAGCTGCTTGCCCTGCAGCAGCGTCGCAGTGGCCACGCCGGGGCGGTTCTCGCCCGTCACGTAGAAGCCCGCCTTCTGGTGCGGGTTCTCGCCATAACGCATCTCTTCCTTTAGCACGCCGCCGAGCACGCGGTGACGCGGCATGGCGATATCGAGCGCCTCGGCAAACCAGTTGGAAATCGCAGCGTCATAGGCCGCCGTGCGGGCATAGGCCTTTGCCGCGAGGCTCTGGCGGAAAGCATAGGAGGTCGAACCATCGGCCAGCTCCTCCAGCAGCGCCGGATAGTCCGAGGGGTCAGTGACGATGGCCACATAGGCATGGTTCTTGGCCGAGGCGCGGATCATCGCCGGGCCGCCGATATCGATATTCTCGACCGTCGTCGGATAGTCGCCGCCCTTGGCGCGAACCTCTTCGAACGGATAGAGATTGATGACCGCCAGATCGATCGCGCCGATACCGTGCGCCTTCATCGCCTCGACATGCTCGGCATCGTCGCGGATCGCCAGCAGGCCGCCATGCACCGACGGGTGCAGCGTCTTCACGCGGCCATCCATGATTTCGGGAAAACCCGTGACCTCGGAAACGTCGGTGACGGCGAGGCCCGCATCGCTGAGCGCCTTGTGCGTGCCGCCCGTCGAGAGCAGGCGAACGCCCTTGTCGGCCAGCGCCTTTGCAAGCTCGACGACACCGGTCTTGTCGGACACGGAGAGAAGCGCGGTGCGGACGGCAACGCGGTCAGGGGCGGGGATTTTCTTGGAAACAACGGCCATGGGGCGCTCCGTTCTGCGGCCCCGGGAGGAGGGGGCGGATGGTCATGCGCCCCGTTATCACAGGCGTGGGCGGGAGAAAACCTTGAAAGGCTGAATTCTCAAGCCTGAACACTCAACGCTGCCGGGTGAGAGACCATTGCACTTCCGGCATCTCGGAAAGCGGCATGGTCAGCGTCAGCTGCCGGGACGGGCGCACGCCCGAGGGATCGGCGAAGAAGACGTCCTCTTCCTCCTCGACGGGCACATCCAGGCAGGTCAGCGCCCAGGCCTCGCCATCCGGCGCCACCAGCCGCGTCTCGTTGGCCGAGGCGCGGTAGAGCTGGATCGTCGGATGGACATGGAAGCGCACGATGGCCGTGCCCTTCTCGATGGGTGCATTCGGCGCGGCAATCTTGAAGAAGCGCTCGCGGCCGCGAATTTCGCCGCCCGTCGCCGAAACCAAGATATCGCGCTCATAGAGGAGGCCGAAGCGCTTGAGATAGCCGTCATGGCTGGCCGTCACGCCATCGGCGCCGGAATCGCGCTCGATCCGCGCGACATTCACCTTGCTGACGCCGCCGATGATGATCGGCCCGAGGAAGCGGGAGCTTGAAATGCGCGAGGACGAGGTGTCGTTCAGTGTCGCTACCGAATGGGCGGCCGTCATGCGTGACATCTGCCGCATCGCCTCGCCGGCAAAACGCGGCCGGCCGGAATTGACGATGAAGCGGTTCTTTCCCGAGGAAATTTCGATGGAAAGCGTGCCTGCCGCCGCCGTCGACGAGAGATCGACGGATTTCGGCATGCCCGTATCCATGAGCACGACGGTGTCCTTCACCGCCACCCGGTCGTAATTGATCGAGGGCAGGGCCTTGAAGGGTGCGCCGCCGGTCTCGTCATAGCGCAGCGCGGACATCAGTTCGTTCGCCAGCGTATAGGTCGCGCCGTTGAACAGCGCGAGTTCGCCGCCCTGATGGCGGAAGAAGCGCAGCGCCGGATAGATGCGGTCAATGCAGGGAATGAGCTGCGCCGGCATGTCATGGCCGAGATTGACATAGGTCTGGCGCAGCGGCAGCAGGTCAAGCAGCAGATCAAGCGCGGCGCGCGGATTGCGCGAGCAATGGCCGCCATCCGGCAGGATCTGCCGGTCCAGCTCCTCGTCGAGATGGCGCGCGGCCTTGCGCATCTTGGACGGCGAGGAGGGCATGGCGATGGAGGCCATTGCAAGTGCGATGCGCACGCGCAGCCGCGGCTCACCGTCACGCGTCGTATCGGCGACATGGCGCAGGTAGCGCACCTGGAAGGCGAGGCTCTTCAGGAAACGGCGGTAGAAAGGATAATCGGCATCCTTCAGCACGACGGGCGAATGGGAGAGCCAGGCGATGATGCGCTGCGCCGTGACATCCGGCCGCCACGCGAGCCCGCCGATCACCCGGCCATGGCTTTGCAGCCAGTCGTCGACGATGAAGCGGGTGGTGTGCGCTGCCTTTTCCGGATCGACGAGGCGCATATGGCGAAGCCAGCCGAAGCAATGCAGGCGGACGGCGAACTCCTCCGACGGCAGTTCGAGCGCAAAGGGTGATTCGCCCTCGCATTCGAGGCTGCGGCCGGCGAGCGGGAAACGGCCGGCGGTGATTTCTTCGCCGGCAAAGGAATCGGCCGGATGCAGGTCCGTCGGCGCGACGATCAGTCGATCGGGCGTGCCGCCGGAAAAACGCATGGCGCTGATCCGGCCCAAGGCAAGCCTGCGCGAGAAGCGCCGCCAGCCCTCACGCATATACAGATAGGATAGCCGCTGCCGGTCGGAAAGCTGCATGGTTAACGAATGCCTCCAAGCCTATAGGTAGGCCGAGGAGAGGAGCATCGTCAATTCATCGCCTGCTGATGGACTGTTGATGACCTCGGCAATATTTTGGGATGATTTTGCGCTCAACCGGCTTTCCGAAGCCTTACCGCGTAAAATCCATCCAATCCGCCGGCATAGTCGCCCGTGGCCGGCAGCATGGCTGGCGTGGTGCGAAGCTCGCCGCGCGGTGAAACCGCGTCCTCCAGACCCGGCCAGTCGGCGGGATCGGCGGGGATGATTCGCCAGTCCGGGTTGTCGGCGAGAACGCGCGAAACCATGTCCTCGCCCTCGTTCGGATCGAGCGAGCAATTGGAGAAGACGAGCTCGCCGCCGGGTTTGACCAGCGTCAGGGCATGGCGCAGCAGACGCTCCTGCAAGCGCGCGAGCTTTTCGATATCCTCGGGGCCTTTGGTCCAGAGCACGTCGGGATGTTTGCGGATCGTGCCGGTCGAGGAGCAGGGCGCATCGAGCAGAACGGCGTCGAAGAGATCGTCGGTGCGAAAATCCGCCATGTTGATCTCCTGCGTCGCCGCCGAAAGACCGAGACGCTCGAGATTGCCGATGAGCCGCTTCAGGCGATTGCCGGATTGATCGAGCGCCACGACTTCGGCGCCGGCGAGCAGCAGCTGCGCCGTCTTGCCGCCCGGTGCGGCACACAGATCGGCGACGCGCCTGCCCGTGAGATCGCCGAACAGCCTTGCCGGCAGGCTCGCCGCCGCATCCTGCACCCACCATTGACCGTCCTCGAACCCTTCGAGCGCCGGAATTGCGCCAGAGGCGGCGGGAAGGCGGACGGATCCCGTCGGCAGGACGAGACCGCCGAGCCGTGCGGCCCAGCCTTCGGCATCCGACTTGACCGTCAGGTCGATGGCGGAAGGCTCCAGCATCGCCTCGGCGATGCGGGCGGTATGCTCCCGGCCGTAGATGGCGGCGAGGCGGTCATAGAACCAGTCGGGAATGACCGGGATGGCCCGGGTCGCGGTGAGATGCGTGGCCTTTTCGCGTGACAACCGGCGTAGCACCGCATTGGTGAGGCTGGCGAAACGGCGATTGCGCGGGTCGAGCTGCGCCTGCTCCACCGCGAGATCGACGGCCGAGTGGTCCGGCACGTCGAGATAAAGGATCTGCGCGGCGGCAACGGTCAGGACATGATGCAGCGCGCGGGCACCATCCGGCAGCGGCGTGCCAACGAGCGTATCGAGAATGGCCTCGATGCGGGGGAGATGGCGCAGCGCCGTGTTGAGGATGGCGCGCACCAGCGCCCGGTCGGCATCGTTCAGCTGGCGATATGCGGGGTTGCCGTTTTCCAGATCCAGCATGCCGTCGAGCGACGTCCTGCGATCGACCACGGCCGCGAGAATTTTTGCCGCTGCCTGCCGGGCGCGAAGACCCGGCTTTTCCGGCTGGCTTTCAGCCACCGCTTCCGGCGCGGGCCGCCGGGGGCCGCCGTGGCGTTTCGGATAGGGTTTGTTTCTGCGCGTGTCGTCGTTCAAGACCAGGGACCTTTGGGCGGTTCGGAACTACCGCGTCCCCAGCCCGTCGTCGGTACGGAGCGCGATTTGCGTGAGGCAGTATCAGCCCGGACCGGCTCCGTCGAGCGGGCCTGCATGGTGCGGGCCATTTCCTGAAGCGCCGCGATGCGGTTCTCGGTGTTCGGATGGGTCGAAAACAGATTGTCCATGCGTTCGCCCGAAAGCGGGTTGATGATGAACATATGCGCCGTTGCAGGATTGCGCTCGGCATCATTGTTGGGAACGCGACCGGCCGCGACCGCGATCTTGCCGAGAGCTGACGCCAGCCACAGCGGGTTGCCGCAAATCTCCGCGCCTCGCTTATCGGCGGAATATTCGCGCGTGCGGCTGATCGCCATCTGCACCAGCATGGCGGCGAAGGGCGCGACGATCATCGCAATCAGCACACCGACGAAGCCGAGCGGATTGTTGTTCTCGCGGTTGTTGCTGCCGCCGAAGAACATGGCGAAGTTGGCGAGCATGGAAATCGCACCGGCAAGCGTCGCCGTCAGCGTCATGGTCAGCGTGTCACGGTTCTGGATATGCGCCAGTTCATGGGCCATAACGCCCGCCACCTCTTCGTAGGAGAGCGCTTTCAGCAGGCCAGTGGAGGCGGCCACGGCGGAATTTTCCGGGTTGCGGCCGGTCGCGAAGGCGTTGGGCTGGTCGCTGTTCATAACGAAGACACGCGGCATGGGCAGGCCTGCACGGGCCGCAAGATCGCGTACGATACCGTAATATTCGGGTGCCGTGCGCTCATCGACCTCCTTGGCGCCATACATGGACAGCACCATCCGGTCGGAATTCCAATAGGAGAAGACGTTCATGCCGATCGCGACGACGAGTGCGATCATCATGCCGCCCTTGCCGCCGATGAGCAGGCCCACGCCCATGAAAAGCGCCGTCATGACGGCGAGCAGCATGGCTGTGCGAACGATGTTCATGCGTTTTCGGCTCCTGTCAGGCCCCATCGGCCCCTCTATCGATCCTTGTTGTCAAGGACATGTTTCACGTGAATCAGCGCTTTCCACAGCGTCGTCACGCTCCTATATGATGGGAAACCACCCGCACTTCTTCAATATCCCGGAAGGATGCCGATTTTCATGGACAGCGACAACGACAATCATTCCGATGGCCGAAAAGTGCTTCCGCCCGCAGCCCTACGCGCCTTGCAGGAAGCCGAGGAGCGCCGCAAGGCCGCCCAACCCGTCGAGCGCCCCGAGGA
>NZ_JBLZPK010000007.1:58330-61303 GCF_049199905.1 Shinella sp. M27 | reverse complement strand
CCGTTTCGCTTTGTCGTTCCGTAATCGAACCGTTCAGCCGGCCGCCTTGTTCTGACGATTCGCGATCAGGTCGTCCACGACGGCCGGATCAGCCAGCGTCGAGGTATCCCCGAGTGCGCCAAAATCGTCCTCGGCGATCTTGCGCAGGATGCGGCGCATGATCTTGCCGGAGCGGGTCTTCGGCAGGCCGGGGGCGAACTGGATTTTATCCGGCGTGGCGATCGGGCCGATTTCCTTGCGGACGTGTTTGACGAGGTCCTGGCGCAAAGCGTCGTTGCCCTCCTCGCCGGCCATCAGCGAGACGTAGCAATAGATGCCCTGGCCCTTGAGGCTGTGCGGATAGCCGACGACGGCGGCTTCCGACACGAGATGATGGGAGACGAGGGCCGATTCGATTTCGGCCGTGCCGAGGCGGTGGCCGGAAATGTTGAGCACGTCGTCGACACGGCCGGTGATCCAGTAGTAGCCGTCCTCGTCGCGGCGGCAGCCGTCGCCGGTGAAATACTTGCCCTTGTAGGTGGAGAAGTAGGTTTCGACGAAACGCTTGTGATCGCCATAGACCGTGCGCATCTGGCCCGGCCAGCTGTCGGTAATGCAGAGATTGCCGTCGGCCGCGCCTTCCAGCACATTGCCCTCGTTATCGACAAGCTCGGGCTTCACGCCAAAGAACGGCCGCGTCGCCGAACCCGGCTTCAGATCCGTCGCCCCCGGCAGAGGGGTGATCAGGATGCCGCCGGTTTCCGTCTGCCACCAGGTATCGACGATCGGCGAGCGGCCTTCCCCGACCACGTTGTAATACCATTCCCAGGCTTCCGGGTTGATCGGCTCGCCGACCGAACCGAGCAGGCGCAGCGACGACCGGTCGGATCGCTTGACGAAATCGTCGCCGGCGCCCATCAGCGCTCGGATCGCCGTCGGCGCGGTGTAAAAGATGTTGACCTTGTGCTTGTCGACCACCTCCCAGAAGCGGCCGGCATCCGGGAAGTTCGGCACGCCCTCGAACATCAGCGTGGTGGCGCGGTTCGCCAAGGGACCGTAGACGATATAAGAATGGCCGGTGACCCAGCCCACGTCGGCCGTGCACCAGTAGATATCGCCGTCCTGGTAATCGAAGACATATTTGTGCGTCATCGAGGCATAGACGAGATAGCCGGCCGTGGTGTGCAGCACGCCCTTCGGCTTGCCGGTCGAGCCCGAGGTGTAGAGGATGAACAGCGGGTCTTCCGCCTTCATCCTGGCCGGCGGACAATCGCGCGGCACGCTCAGCACTTCCTTGTGATGCCAGATGTCACGGCCGGGCGCCCAGCCGATCTTGCCGCCGGTGCGGCGCACGACCAGCACCTTGTTGACGATGACATGCTGCTTGGCGGCGATGTCGATGGCCGTATCGGTGTTTTCCTTGAGCGGGATCGGCTTGCCGCCGCGCACGCCCTCGTCACAGGTGACGACGAAGGTCGATTCGCAGTCGACGATGCGGCCGGCCAGCGCGTCCGGCGAGAAGCCGCCGAAGACCACCGAATGGATGGCGCCGATGCGCGCGCAGGCGAGCATGGCATAGGCCGCTTCGGGGATCATCGGCATGTAGATGGTGACGCGGTCACCCTTCTTCACACCGTGCTTCTTCATCACGTTCGCCATGCGGCAGACGTGTTCGTAGAGCTCGTTATAGGTGATCTTCTTGTCGATATACGGGTTGTCGCCTTCCCAGATGATGGCGACGTCGTCGCCATGCGCCTTCAGGTGACGGTCGATGCAGTTGTAGGAGACATTGGTGATGCCGTCCTCGAACCACTTGATCGGGACCTTGCCGGAAAACGAGGTGTTCTTGACCTTCGTATAGGGCTTGAACCAGTCGATGCGCATGCCGTGTTTGTCCCAGAAGCGCTCCGGGTTCTCGATGCTCTCGCGATACCATTTCTGATAGGTATCGTTGTCGATGAGCGTACGGCTTTTTGCGGATTTCAGGACCGGATAGGTCTTTGCGGACATGGAGGCCTCCCTGTGACTGCGCATGCGCGGGAAACCGTGTTCTCCTCCGGTCCCGCCACTCCTGGGCGCATTCATATCAGGTCAAAGCATTACGGCAATTAGACAAAGGTCATTTGTCTCTTGAAGAATTGCATTTCTGCGACAGTGAGGGTATAGAGGGCGCAATTCCCGGAACATAGTGGTTAACTACCAGACGACCCGCGACACCGGCGCGGACGCACAGAAGGACTATATGCATGGCTCAGCAGCTCCTCATGCCAAAGGCGACCGCGGTCTGGCTGGTCGACAACACGGCGCTGTCGTTCGAACAGATCGCGACTTTCTGCAAATTGCATCCGCTTGAAGTGAAGGCGATCGCCGATGGCGAATCAGCCCAGGGGATCAAGGGCCTCGACCCGATCTCGACCGGTCAGCTGTCGCGCGAAGAAATCGCGCGTGCGGAAGGCAACCCGAACCACAAGCTGAAGCTTTCCGAGCCGAAGGTTCGCGTTCCCGAATCCAAGCGCAAGGGCCCGCGCTACACGCCGGTCTCCAAGCGCCAGGATCGTCCGAACGCCATTCTCTGGCTCGTGCGCAACCATCCGGAACTGAAGGATGCGCAGATCTCGCGTCTCGTCGGCACCACCAAGTCGACGATCGAGCAGATCCGCGACCGCACCCACTGGAACTCGACGAACCTGACGCCGATGGATCCGGTTACGCTCGGCCTGTGCTCGCAGATCGATCTCGACCTCGAAGTCGAACGCGCTTCAAAGGGCCGCCCGCTGCCGACGGCCGCCGAACTCGGCGCCACGCTCGAATCCGCCCAGGAAACGGAAAAGCTGCCCTACAGCGACCGTGAAGAGGAAAAGGAAATCGACGCCGACGCCGTCTTCGCCAAGCTCAAGTCGCTCAAGTCCTCCACCCCGGACGAGGACGAAGACGACCGCTTCTAAGCGATTTCGCCATCACGGAATGACAAGACCGGTCGCCAAAAGCGGCCGG
>NZ_JBLZPK010000007.1:31736-58051 GCF_049199905.1 Shinella sp. M27 | reverse complement strand
GGCGGCGACGGGGCCGATCTTTTCGCGCACGAGGCCCACCACCTCCGCCTCCACGAGCGATGATTCACGTGAAACATTGCTCTTCAGCACGAGAAATCCGGCCGGCACCTGGCCCTTGATGCTATCGGCAACGCCGATGACGGCGCATTCGGCGACGTCGGGATGACCGGCGCAGACCTCTTCCATCGCGCCCGTCGAAAGGCGGTGGCCGGCGACATTGATGATGTCGTCGGTGCGCGACATGATGAAGACATAGCCGTCATTGTCTACGTAACCGGCATCCGCTGTCTTGTAATAGCCGGGGAATTCCGAGAGGCAGGCGGTGCGAAACCGTTCGTCGGCATTCCAGAAGCTCGGCAGGCAGCCCGGAGGGAGGGGGAGCTTGATGGCGATATTGCCAAGCGTACCGGCCGGCACCTCATGGCCCGCATCGTCGAGCACATGGAGATCGTAGCCCGGCATGGGCACGGTGGGCGAACCGTGTTTCACGGGCAGCACATCGAGGCCGAGCGGATTGCCGACGATCGCCCATCCGGTCTCCGTCTGCCACCAGTGATCGATGACGGGAACGCCGAGCACGGCTTCGGCCCAGCGCAGCGTATCGGGGTCGGCCCGCTCGCCGGCCAAGAACAGCGCCCGCAGACTGGAGAGATCGTAGTGCTTCACAAGCACTCCTTCGGGATCCTCCTTGCGAATGGCGCGGAAGGCCGTCGGCGCCGTGAAGAGCACGGAGACCTTGTACTCCTCCACCACCCGCCAGAAGGCGCCGGCATCCGGCGTGCCGATCGGCTTGCCCTCATAGAGCACCGTCGTGCTGCCGTTCAGCAGCGGCGCATAGACGATGTAGGAATGGCCGACGACCCAGCCGATATCCGACGCCGCCCAATAGACCTCACCGGGTTTCACGCCGTAGAGCGCCCGCATGGTCCAGGCGAGCGCGACCATATGGCCGCCATTGTCGCGGATGACACCCTTCGGCTGGCCCGTCGTGCCTGATGTGTAGAGGATGTAGAGCGGATCGGTCGCCGCCAGCGATGCGCAGGTGACGGTGCGCCAACGGGCCGCGTCTAGCGCCGCACCCAGATCGATATCCCGGTCATCCTGCAGCGTCGCGGCAAGCTCCGGCCGCTGCAGCACGAGACAACGATCCGGCTTGTGGCGGGCCAGGTCGATGGCGGCATCGAGCAACGGCTTGTAGGCGACGAGGCGGTTCGGCTCGATGCCGCAGCTCGCCGTCACGACAAGCTTGGCCGTCGAATCGTCGATGCGCGCGGCAAGCTCGCTTGCAGCAAAACCACCAAACACCACGGAATGGATCGCGCCGATGCGCGCACAGGCCAGCATGGCGAAAATCGCCTCGGGGATCATCGGCATGTAGAGGATGACCCGGTCGCCCTGTTCCACGCCCTGATCGACCAGCACCGCCGCCATGGCGTTTACGCGCTCCAGCAGCTCGGCATAGGTGAAGAGGGCCTTCCGGCCGGTCACCGGGCTGTCGTAGATCAGCGCCGCGACATCGCCGCGGCCCGCCGCTACATGGCGGTCGACGCAGTTGTGGCAGGTATTGCCGCGCGCATCGGGAAACCAGCGGCCATAGACGCCCTGGGCAGCATCGAAGATGTCCGTCGGCTCCGTGAACCAGTCGATCGCCCGCGCGGCCTCACGCCAATGCGTCTGGTGATCGTCCTTCCACGCCCGATAAATCTCGGCATAGGTTTTTTGCATCGCTTCCTCCCGCCATGCGCAGCCGATTAACGGCCGGTTCCTCGGCAGGAAGAATAGGAGAGGGCAGGCAATCCGCAAAGCCAGACCAAAGCCTCAAAAGGCCGGCCCGTTTCTTGCCGTTCGTCAAACTGGGAACGGCGCGTTCCCGACGTCAGCGCGTTCCGAAGATCGCTGACCCGACGCGCACCGAGGTCGCGCCAAAACCGATGGCAACGTCGTAGTCGCCCGACATGCCCATGGAGAGCTTTTCGAGAGCGCAGCGCTCGGCGAGCTTGGCCAGCAACGCGAAATGCGGACCGGGATTTTCCTCTGCTGGCGGAATGCACATCAGCCCCTCGATCGACAGGCCGAGCTCCTCGCGGCAGAAAGTGACAAAAGCGACCGTATCGTCAGGTGCGATGCCCGCCTTCTGCGGCTCGAGGCCGGTATTGACCTGGACATAGAGCCGCAGGCTGCGGCCCTGCCGCTTCATTTCGTCGGCGATGCTGCGGGCGATCTTCTCGCGGTCGACCGTCTCGATGACATCGAACAGCGCCACGGCCTCGGCCGTCTTGTTGGATTGCAGCGGGCCGATCAGGTGCAGCTCGATGCTGTCGGTCTCGGCGCGCAGTTCAGGCCACTTGCCCTGCGCTTCCTGCACGCGATTTTCGCCAAAAACCCGCTGGCCGGCGGCGATGGCCGGGCGGATGGAATCGGCATCGAACGTCTTCGACACCGCGACAAGCGTGACCGCATCCGGCTTGCGGCCGGCTTCCGCCGCCGCCTTCTTCATCCGGCCCTGAACCTCTGCGAGGCGGTCCTGAAGCTCCATCGTCACTCTCCTCTGGTATCGAGGGTCAGGACCTAGCGAAAACGACGCCGCTTGCCAAGCGCGACAAGCCGGCCCGAGGCCGGAAAACTTGACGCTTCGGCGGTTTCATGATGAAGGTCTCGCCACTATATTCGCATGGGCGAACCGCTCGCCAAAACTCCCAAAAGACTTCCGGAACATCAAAGACATGGCCACCGAACGTTACAATCCGCGCGATGCCGAGCCCCGCTGGCAGGCAAAATGGAACGACGAGAACGTCTTCCTGACCGACAACGACGACCCGCGCGAAAAGTATTACGTCCTAGAGATGTTCCCCTATCCGTCGGGCCGCATCCATATGGGCCATGTGCGCAATTACGCCATGGGTGACGTCGTCGCCCGCTACAAGCGCGCGCGCGGTTATAACGTGCTGCACCCGATGGGCTGGGACGCCTTCGGCATGCCCGCCGAAAACGCCGCCATGCAGAACAAGGTCCACCCCAAGGGCTGGACCTATGAAAACATCGCGACGATGCGCAAGCAGCTGAAGTCGATGGGCCTGTCGCTCGACTGGTCGCGCGAATTCGCCACCTGCGACGTCGAATATTATCAGCGCCAGCAACACCTGTTCCTGGACTTCCTGGAAAAGGGCCTGGTTTACCGCAAGCAATCCAAGGTCAACTGGGATCCGGTCGATCACACGGTTCTCGCCAACGAGCAGGTCATCGACGGCCGCGGCTGGCGCTCCGGTGCGCTCGTCGAGCAGCGCGAGCTGACCCAGTGGTTCTTCCGCATCACCGATTTCAGCCAGGATTTGCTCGATTCGCTGGAGACCCTCGACCAGTGGCCGGAGAAGGTCCGGCTGATGCAGAAGAACTGGATCGGCCGTTCCGAAGGCATGCTGGTGCGCTGGGAAATCGCTGACGGCGCCCAGACCACCGAGAAGGACGTCACCGTCTATACGACGCGTCCCGACACGATGTTCGGCGCCTCGTTCCTGGCGATTTCGGCCGATCATCCGCTGGCCAGGGAAGTGTCCGCCACGAACCCTGACATCATGGCCTTCTGCGAGGAATGCCGCCGCGCCGGCACGTCGCTCGCCGCGCTTGAGACCGCCGAGAAGAAGGGCATGGACACGGGCATCCGTGTGCGCCATCCCTTCGATCCCAGCTGGGAACTGCCGGTCTATATCGCGAACTTCGTGCTGATGGACTACGGCACGGGCGCCATCTTCGGCTGCCCCTCCGGCGACCAGCGCGACCTCGACTTCGCCCGCAAATACGACCTGGCCGTCGTGCCCGTCGTCATGCCGAAGGACGGCGACGCCGCCACTTTCGCCATCGGCGACGAAGCCTATGTCGGCGAAGGCGTGATGATCAATTCGCGCTTCCTCGACGGCCTGAGCACCGAGGAAGCCTTCGAAGAGGTCGCCAAGCGCCTGACCGCCGCCACGCTCGGCAACGCGCCGGTCGGCGAGCGCAAGGTGAACTTCCGCCTGCGCGACTGGGGTATTTCGCGCCAGCGCTATTGGGGCTGCCCGATCCCGGTCATCCATTGCGAGGCTTGCGGTGTGGTGCCCGTGCCGAAGGCCGATCTGCCGGTGCAGCTGCCCGACGACGTCACTTTCGACAAGCCGGGCAACCCGCTCGACCGCCACCCCACCTGGCGCCACGTCGCCTGCCCGCAATGCGGCAAGGATGCCCGCCGCGAGACGGACACGATGGACACCTTCGTCGATTCGTCCTGGTATTTCGCCCGCTTCACCGCGCCGTGGGAAAACAACCCGACGGATCCGGCCGCGGCCAATGCCTGGCTGCCCGTCGACCAATATATCGGCGGCATCGAGCACGCGATCCTGCATCTGCTCTATTCGCGCTTCTTCACCCGCGCCATGCAGGTCGCCGGCCATCTCGACCTGAAGGAGCCCTTCAAGGGCCTCTTCACGCAGGGCATGGTCGTGCACGAAACCTATAGCCGCGCAATCGATGGCAAGCGGGAATGGGTCACGCCGGCCGAGATCCGCATCGAAGAGATCGATGGAAAGCGCCGCGCGCTGCATCTCGAATCCGGCGAAGACATCGCCATCGGCTCCATCGAGAAAATGTCGAAATCGAAAAAGAACGTCGTCGATCCCGACGATATCATCGCCTCCTACGGCGCCGATACCGCCCGCTTCTTCGTTCTCTCCGACTCCCCGCCGGACCGTGACGTCATCTGGTCGGAAGCCGGCGTCGAAGGCGCGCACCGTTTCGTCCAGCGCGTCTGGCGCCTCATCTCTGAGGCTGCCCCCGCGCTGAAGGGCGCCGAAAGCCGACCGGGTACGGATGGCGAAGCGCTGGCTGTCTCGCAAATCGCGCACAAGACGCTGAAGGCCGTTCAGGCCGACTATGACAAGCTCGCCTTCAACAAGGCCGTCGCGCGCATCTATGAGTTCGTCAATGCGCTGGCCGCACCGCTGACCAATGCCGCCGCGGGCACCGCTTCGGCCGATCTGGTCTCGGCGCTGCGCGAAGCCGTCGGCATCCTGATCCGCATCGTTGCCCCGATGACGCCGCATCTTTCAGAAGAAGCCTGGCGTGAGATCGGCGGCGAGGGTCTCGTCGCAACCGCTGCGTGGCCGGCTTATGAAGACCGACTGGTCGCGGAAAACGAAATCACCCTGCCGGTGCAGATCAACGGCAAGAAGCGTGCGGATTTGACAATCGCCCGCGATGCGGACCAGAGTGCAGTCGAAGCGGCCGTGCTCGCTCTCGAGCCCGTCCAGGCCGTGCTCGCCGGCCAGCGTCCCAAGAAGATCATCGTCGTACCGCAGAGGATCGTGAATGTTGTTGTCTGACGGAACCGGTCTTTCGCGCCTTGCAAAACTCGTCGCCGGCATCGCGCTTGTCGGCGCGCTGGCGGGCTGCCAGGTGCGCCCGCTCTATTCGACCGGCTCCGGTACGGATACGAAGCTGGCGGCCGTCGAGATTTCGGAGGCCGATACCCGTGTGGAACAGCAGGTCCGCAACGATCTGGTCTTCCTCTTCGCAGGGGGCGCCGGCGAACCCCAATCGGCGCTCTACCATCTGGAACTGAACGTATCGGTGCGCAACATCGGCGTGCTCGACGACGTGACCACGGATATCGCTCGCGCCGGCCGTATCGTCGTGTCCGCGGACTATAACCTGACGAAGTCCGACTCCGGCGAAACATTGGCTTCGGGAAAGCGCTCGAGCGTTGCCCTTGTCGATTTCCCGGTCCAGGAATTCGCCAAGCTGCGCGCCGTGCGTGATGGCGAAAACCGCGCCGCTCGCGAACTCGCCGAGCTCATCCGCGCGGACGTCGCGTCGGCCCTCGGCCGGCGCTGAGCCGGCTATGGCCGAAGTCAAGTCGCACGAATTCGACGCTTTCCTGAAACGGAAGCCTCTGCCCGTGCGGCTCTTCCTCATCTATGGGCCGGATCGCGGCCTTGTTTCCGAACGCGCCGCAGCGCTTGCGGCTGCGAGCGGCGTCAATCTCGCGGACGCCTTCTCCGTCGTGAAACTCGACGCCGGAGAAATCGGCAACCAGGCCGGCAAGCTGATGGACGAGATGAATGCCATCGGCCTGTTCGGCGGCGATCGCCTCGTCTGGGTCCGCAATGCCGGCAGCGAAAAGGGCGTTTCGGATGCATTGGAGATGCTGGCCAAAATGCCTCCGGGCGATTCCACGCTGCTGATCGAAGCCGGTGACCTAAAAAAGGGCGCTGCGCTGCGCAAGGCGGCCGAGTCGTCGTCTCAGGCCGTCGCCATCGCCTGCTATGCCGACGATGGACGCGCCCTACAGGCGCTAATCGACCAGGAACTGGCAAGTGAAGGCCTGCGCATTTCCCCAGCCGCCCGTGACCGCCTGATGGAGACGATCGGCGGCGACCGCCTGGCCTCCCGCAACGAAGTGCGCAAACTCGCGCTTTATTGCCGTGGCCAAGAAACCATCGAGGAACAGGACGTCGAAGACATCGTCGGCGACGCCAGTGCTATTTCCACCGACGATGCCATCGACGCCATTCTCAAGGGCGACCGCGAAGGATTTCTGCACGCCATCAAGAAGATCGTTTCGTCGAAGACGCCGGTCTTCCTTGTCCTGCAAGGATGCCTGCGGCAGTTCCAGCTGCTGGAAATCATGCGCGCCGAAATGGATGAAAAGCGCGCGCCCGCCGGTCAGGTTATCGCGACGCTGGGCCGCCACCTGCATTTCCGCCGCAAGCCGATCGTGGAAAGTGCCCTGAAGACTTGGACCGGGCCGGCCATCCGCCGGGAAACCCAGCGCCTGCAAGCCGCAATCCTGCAAAGCCGCCAGCGGGCGTCGCTTGAGGATACAATCGCCATGCAAACCATGCTGGCAACCGTGCTGCAATCCGCAAGACGTTGAATCCGGCTAAATAGCCGGCTTTACCGCGATTGCTCAGCGGCGCTCGAGAAGCCGGCAGATTTCTTCCAGCTGCTCGAGGGTCTTGTAAGCGATCCTGAGCTGGCCGCCGGTCCCCTTGTGGTTCACGGTGACATCGAGACCGAGCACGTCGGACAGTGTGCGCTCCAGCGCCAGCGTATCCGCATCCTTCACGTCCTTCGGCGCCGTCTGGCCGTGGTTCGGGTCGCTCTGCGCCTTGATATCGTTCTGGGCCAGCCGCTCGGCGTCGCGCACCGACATACCCTTGGCAACGACAGCCTTGGCAAGCGCGATGGGATCCGACGTCGGAATGAGTGCACGGGCATGCCCGGCCGAGAGCGTGCCGGAAGCCAGCATGTCGCGCACCGGTTCCGGCAGCTTCAGCAGGCGAAGGCTGTTTGCCACATGGCTGCGGCTCTTGCCGATGATTTCACCGAGATCGTTCTGCGTGTAGCCGTGGTCCGCGATTAGCAACTCATAGCCCATCGCTTCTTCCAGCGGATTGAGATCCGAACGCTGGACGTTCTCGACGATGGCGATTTCCAGCGCCGTGCGATCATCGACATCCCGGATGATAACGGGGATTTCGATCAGGCCAGCAAGCTGCGCCGCCCGCCACCGCCGTTCGCCTGCGATGATCTCGAAACGATTGTCCGCCGTGGTGCGCACGACGACCGGCTGGACGATGCCGTGCTGGCGGATCGACGAGGCCAGATCCTGCAGTTCCGATTCATCGAAATAGCGGCGCGGGTTGCGCGGGTTGCGGCCGACAAATTCGATGGGCACGAGCCGATCCGGATTGACCGTTGGGCGCGCATCGATATCGGCGGCCGGAAGCTGGTCCATTTCACCGATCAGGGCTGCAAGGCCGCGGCCAAGGCGCCGCTTTGAGTTGTCATCGTTCATCGGTTCTACTCACGGATACTGAAATCAGGCAGCTTTACGCTGCCTTTCACGCTGGATCACTTCGGAAGCAAGCTGAAGATAGGCCTGGCTTCCGGCGCATTTGAGATCGTAGAGAATGGCCGGTTTGCCATAGGACGGCGCCTCGGACACACGCACATTGCGCGGGATAAGCGTATGATACACCTTTTCGCCGAGATGCGTACGAACATCGTTGACGACCTGCTGCGCCAGATTGTTTCGCGAGTCGAACATGGTCAGCACGATGCCCTGGATATCGAGCCGCGGATTGACAGTGCGCCGCACCTGATCGACAGTCTCGAGCAGCTGGCTCAGGCCCTCAAGAGCGAAGAATTCGCATTGCAGCGGCACGAGCACGGAATGCGCTGCCGCCAGCGCGTTCATCGTTAGAAGATTGAACGACGGCGGGCAATCGACGAGCACGTAAGAGTAAGACAATGCTTCAGGCGAGGCCAGCGCGCGCTTCAAGCGAAAGACGCGGTCATTCTGCTGGGCGATCTCCATCTCGACACCAAGCAGGTCCATTGTCGAGGGAATGATCGAGAGATTGGGGACGACTGTCTGCATGACCGTCTCAACCACACCATGGCTGCCGACCATCAGGTCGTAGGATGAAAGCTCGCGACTGCGGCGGTCGATCCCCAGGCCGGTGCTGGCGTTGCCCTGCGGGTCAAGGTCGACGATGAGCACACGTTCACCGATCGCGGCAAGGGCCGTTGCGAGATTTATAGCCGTCGTCGTCTTGCCGACGCCGCCCTTCTGGTTCGCAATGGTAATGATCCGGTTCTTTTCGCCTATCATGGACGCCGCCAATCCCTAGGAAGTTCGTGAGAGCTTGGACAGTTCGAGCACGACAGAATCCGGCTCGACGACACTGGCATGTTTTACCAGATCGAATCTCCAGCGACCAAGCGCTTTATCGACCTCGCGCTGGTAATCCCTGCCTTTATGGAGGAAAAAGCGCAAATCCGAATTGCGCTCGGCCCAGGGAGCCCCGAATTCCATCAGGAGATCGAGGTCGGCGAGGGCCCGCGCGGAAATCGCATCACATTGCGCGATCTCCGACGGCGCTTCCTCGATACGAATCGGATGCACGGACGCTCGGGCTCCCGTTTCAAGGATCGCGGTTCGCAGGAACGCAGCCTTCTTGTTGTTGCTCTCCACAAGATGGACCCAGCCGCCGCCGGTATCGGAGAGTAGAATGCCCGTCACGATACCGGGAAATCCACCGCCACTGCCTAGGTCCGCCCAGATCCGTGGGCCTGGATTGAGCGCGTAGATCTGCGCGCTATCGGCAATGTGTCGACTCCAGACCTCCGCCAGCGTGGACGGTGCCACCAGATTGATAGCCTTGGCCCATTTTTGAAACAGCGCCACGAAGGTGTTCAGCCGGTCGATCGTTTCACGTGAAACATTCAGACCGTTCAATTCGCGTGGCAGACTCGTCATGCGTGAGAAACCTGTGCCCGATCTTCATCCGGCAAGCGCTTAAGGTGCACCAACAGAAGTGTCAACGCCGCCGGCGTCATACCATCGACCCGTGCCGCTTGGGCGAGATTGGCCGGCCGTGATGTCGACAGCTTCTGCCGCAGCTCGATCGACAGGCCGGGAAGCGTACTATAGTCGAAATCCACGGGAATCTTCCGCTCCTCTTCCCGTCGCGTTTCGACGATGTCGCTCTGCTGACGGTTCAAATAAACTGCATAGGCTGCTTCAATCTCCACCGCCTCCCGCACGCGGGGCGCGTACCCGCCAAGGGCCTCCGGCCACACGGAAACAAGTCGCGCGTAGTCGATCTCGGGATAGGCCAACAGATCGTAGCCGGTTCGACGAACACCGTCTTGATTGAGCTTCAATCCATGAACGGCAGCCTCATTTGGGGATAGACGGAGGTTCTTTAACGTCTCGCGCGCCGCGGTCATCTCGCCGGACCAATCCGCAAAGCGCCGCCTGCGATCAAGGCCGACAAGGCCAAGCTCCAGACCAAGCGGGGTCAGGCGCGCATCCGCATTATCGGCACGAAGAGACAGGCGATATTCAGCACGGGAGGTAAACATACGATAGGGTTCGGTCACGCCGCGTGACGTCAAGTCATCCAACATCACGCCGATGTAGCTCTCAGTGCGGCTCAAGATATAGCCATCGCGGCCACCAGCGCGCCGGGCAGCATTCATGCCGGCAATCAGGCCTTGCGCGGCGGCCTCCTCATACCCCGTGGTTCCGTTGATCTGCCCGGCGAGAAAGAGGCCCGGCTGACTTCTGACCTCCAGCGTCGCGGACAATTCACGGGGATCGATATGATCATATTCGATCGCATAACCCGGCTGAAGGATAGTCACCCTTTCGAGGCCCGGAATCGTCCGAATAAATGCATCCTGAACATCAGCCGGCAAGGATGTGGAGATGCCGTTCGGGTAGACGGTATGATCATCCAGACCTTCGGGCTCGAGAAAGATCTGATGGCCGTCGCGCTCGCCAAATTTGACGATCTTGTCCTCGATAGAGGGGCAGTAGCGTGGGCCAACCCCTTCGATCTGGCCGGAATACATCGCCGACTTGCCGATATTTTCTTCAATGATTCTGTGCGTTTCCGGTGTGGTGCGCGTTACTCCGCATTCGATCTGCGGCGTGGTGATACGATCCGTCATGAACGAGAAGGGCACCGGCTCCTCGTCCGCGCCCTGGCGTCCAACGGCAGCCCAATCAATCGTTCGGCCATCGATACGGGCAGGCGTGCCCGTCTTGAGGCGGCCGAGCCGCAAACCCAAGCGTTCAAAAGTTGCGGAAAGGCCAATGGACGGTTCTTCACCAACACGACCAGCCGGAATCTTTTCGTTTCCGATATGAATAAGGCCGCGCAAAAACGTGCCTGTGGTCACAACCACGGCATCGCAGGAAAGATACCGGCCATCCTTCATTCGGATACCGGCTATCTTGCCATTTTGAATATCAAGATCAAAAGCGTCGCCTTCGATCACATCGAGATCGACGATTTCACCAATCTCATGCTGCATCGCTTCCCGATAGAGTTTGCGGTCAGCCTGTGTGCGGGGACCACGCACCGCCGGACCTTTGCGACGGTTCAGCAAGCGGAACTGGATACCGGCACGATCGGCAACCCTTCCCATCAAACCATCCAGCGCGTCCACTTCACGAACAAGGTGGCCTTTTCCAAGGCCGCCGATCGCTGGGTTACAGGACATGACGCCGATCGTTGCGGCTTTATGGGTTACCAGGGCCGTCTTTGCTCCCAGGCGGGCTGATGCCGCGGCCGCTTCAACGCCGGCGTGTCCGCCGCCAATAACGACAACATCATAACTTTCTTTGGTCATCACTGTTCACCTGCTTGTTTCACGTGAAACGCGCCATAAGACTCGTGCACGTTGTGCTGTTTCACGTGAATCATTTGCCGACGCAAAATTCCGAGAAAATAACGTCGAGAAGATTTTCAACATCAACTCTACCGGTCACCCGCCCCAATGCCTGGCCGGCGAGACGGAGGTGTTCGGCTTGAATGTCTAAGCCAACTGCTTCCGCCGCCAAAGCACGCTCGATATGGTCGCGCGCTTCCTGCAGATTGGAAAAATGCCGCTCGCGGGTCGGCAAGGACAAAGCACCACCGGATTCCAAATCCGGCAAGAATGCTCGCACCGCGTCCATGAGCTCCGGCATGCCTTGCCCGGATTTCACCGAGATCATAACATCTACACTGCCATGCGGCCAAGATACCCGCTGCACATCGGCTTTCGTCAGAACGCGGATGGTTGGACCGGTATACGGTCCTGCGAGGCTCTGCCAGTCAATATCTGCCTCGCTAGAAAGGAGCAGCACGAGATGGGCACTTTCGATCGACTGCTGCGTTCGCCGGATACCCTCGCGTTCGACAACATCATCGGTCTTTCGCAAGCCCGCCGTATCATGCATACGGACTGCATAACCAGCAATATCCAAATCGACATGCAGGATATCACGCGTCGTTCCCGGAACATCGGTGACGATCGCGATATCTCTTTGCGCTAAATAATTGAGGAGGCTTGATTTTCCCGCGTTCGGCGGACCTGCGATCACGACGTTCAGGCCATCGCGCACGATCTCCCCCGCCTGACCACCCGAAAGATGGTTAAGAATCTCCTGCTGCAACTGCCGCATGTCGTGCCAGATCGTCGATGCAATCGAACCCGGAACGTCATCCTCGTCGGCGAAATCCAGCTCCGCCTCGATCATCGCACGTGCATGCGTTAAACGTTTCGCCCACGAATCGTAAAGCGCTGAGAGGTGGCCGGAAGCGTGCTCCGCAGCGAGACGGCGCTGCATTTCTGTCTCCGCAGCGATCAGATCGGCCAGTCCCTCCACCGCAACGAGGTCCATTTTTCCATTCTGGAACGCGCGGCGAGAGAATTCCCCGGCTTCGGCAGCGCGAAGACCGGGCAGGGTTCCAAGCGCGGATAAAACGGCCTTCACGGTGGCGCGGCCGCCGTGAATCTGGAGTTCGGCTGTATCCTCCCCCGTGAAAGAGGCGGGGCCGGGAAAGAAAAGCACAAGGCCCTCATCCAGGAGCAGACCGTTTCGATCACGAATCGGTAGCAGAGATGCCTGCCGCGACGCCGGAACTCGACCGCATGTGACTTCAACAGCATGTCGGCATTGCGGTCCGCTTAGCCGTATGATTGCAACGCCCGAGGGAAGGCCTCCGCTCGACAGGGCAAAGATCGTATCCTGGCTCACAGCATCATCCGGTTAAAAGTTCCTGGTACGAATCGATCGGATCGTTTCGGAGAAGAATCGATATTCCCGCTTAAAACGAAAATGGTCCCACCTTGCGGCAGGACCATAAACTCCAACCCGAGCTAAAACGATCAGGTGTTCATCGAATCGAAGAAGTCGCCATTCGTCTTGGTCTGCTTCAGCTTGTCGATGAGGAATTCGATCGCGTCGGTCGTGCCCATCGGTGCCAGAATACGGCGCAGGACAAAGATCTTCTGGAGATCCTGGCGCGGCACGAGCAGATCTTCCTTACGCGTGCCGGACTTGAGAATGTCCATGGCCGGGAAGATGCGCTTGTCGGCCACCTTGCGGTCAAGGACGATTTCCGAGTTGCCGGTACCCTTGAACTCTTCGAAGATGACTTCGTCCATGCGGCTGCCGGTGTCGATGAGCGCGGTCGCGATGATCGTCAGCGAACCGCCTTCCTCGATGTTACGAGCCGCTCCAAAGAAGCGCTTCGGACGCTGCAGGGCATTGGCGTCCACACCGCCGGTCAGAACCTTACCCGACGACGGCACGACCGTGTTGTAGGCGCGGCCGAGACGGGTGATCGAATCGAGCAGGATAACGACGTCACGGCCGTGCTCGACGAGGCGTTTGGCCTTCTCGATGACCATTTCGGCAACCTGGACGTGGCGCGTCGCCGGTTCGTCGAAGGTCGAGGAAACGACCTCGCCCTTCACCGAGCGCTGCATGTCCGTCACTTCCTCGGGACGTTCGTCGATAAGGAGGACGATCAGGTAACATTCCGGATGGTTTGCGGTGATCGAATGGGCAATGTTCTGCAGGAGAACGGTCTTACCTGTGCGCGGCGGGGCGACGATCAGGCCGCGCTGACCTTTGCCGAGCGGGGCGACGAGATCGATGACGCGCGGCGAGAGATCCTTCGAAGTCGGGATCTCCAGCTCCATCTTGAAACGCTCGTTCGGATAGAGCGGCGTCAGATTGTCGAAATGAACCTTGTGGCGGATCTTCTCCGGGTCGTCGAAATTGATCGTGTTGACCTTGAGAAGCGCAAAATAACGTTCGCCCTCCTTGGGACCGCGGATCGGACCTTCGACCGTGTCGCCGGTCTTCAGCGAGAAGCGGCGGATCTGCGAGGGGGAGATGTAGATATCGTCGGGGCCGGGCAGGTAGTTCGCATTGGCCGACCGCAGGAAGCCGAAACCATCCTGCAGCACTTCCACCACGCCCTCACCGATGATTTCGACATCCTGCGAGGCCAGCATCTTGAGGATGGCAAACATCAGTTCCTGTTTGCGCATCGTGCTCGCGTTTTCGACCTCGAGTGATTCGGCAAAGGCCAGGAGGTCGGTCGGAGTCTTGTTCTTGAGGTCTTGTAGCTTCATTTCGGCCATGAATGGTCCATGCTGCAGGGTATCGGATGGGAAAAGGCGTGCGGGTCAAGAACGAACTGCGGGGGAAACGGTGCAGTTCACTGAACGAATACACATGCCATGAAAGATGAGATGGGCGGAAAATAGCGGTTCCGGCGCGTCGTCGCAAGGGGCCTCGTGCATTTCGTCCGTTTTGTCGCGGTGCAGCTAGAACGGCTTGACGACGGCCATGATGACGATGAGGACCATCAACAGCGCCGGAGCTTCGTTCCAGATGCGCCACTGACGGCCGGTTTTTTCATTGCGGTCTTCGGCGAAAGCCTTCACGGCGCGGCCGAAATAGTGATGAACGCCGGTCAGCAACACGACGAAGGCGAGCTTGGCATGGAGCCAACCGCCCTGAAAACCGTAAACGGACCAGGCGAGGTAGAGGCCGAGCAGCCAGGTAAGCCCCATCGCCGGCTGCATGATCGTGCGATAGAGCCGCGCCTCCATCACCTTGAAGGTTTCCGACTGGGCGGACCCTTTTGGCGCGTCGGTGTGGTAGACGAAAAGGCGCGGCAGGTAGAGCAGGCCGGCCATCCAGGAGATCACCGCCATGATGTGCAGGGCCTTGATCCACAGATAGAGATTATCGGGCGGATAGAGGATCAGCAGAAGCGCAAGCAGGGTAAAGACCGTGAGTGCGGCGGCAGCACGCAGTCGCGCCCGGCGCCCGGCATTTTCGCTCGTCTGTTTCTCGCTCACCGATTTTCTCCACGCACCCGCGCTACAAGACGCGTGACATGCTCCGGATCGGCCTGCGGCGTGATGCCGTGGCCGAGATTGAAGATCAGCGGACCGTTTCCAAGCGCCTGCAGGATGGCATCGACGCCTTCATCCAGCGCGGTACCGCCGGCAACGACGCGCATCGGATCGAGATTGCCCTGGACGGGGCCGTCCTTCTGCAATTCGGCGGCAAAGGCGAGCGGCACGGACCAGTCAAGCCCGATGGCATCGGCGCGTGTCGCCTGGCGATAGGTCTTCAGGAAGAGGCCGGCGCCCTTGGCAAAGGCGATGATCTTGGCCTGCGGCATGCGGGCCTTCACGGAATCCACGATTTTCCGGACCGGCTTGATGGCGAATTCCGAAAATTCCTTTTCGCCGAGGACACCTGCCCAGGAATCGAAAATCTGCACGGCATCGGCACCCGCATCGATCTGCGCGACGAGATAATCGGCGGAGAGATCCGCCAGCGTATCGAGGAGATGCGCGAAGGCCTTCGGTTCCTTGTAGGCGAAGAGGCGGGCGGGCGCCTGGTCGGGTGTGCCGTGTCCGGCGATCATGTAGGTCGCAACGGTCCAGGGCGCGCCGCAGAAGCCGAGCAGGGTCGTTTCCTCGGGTAGGGCGCCCCGGATGCGACCAACGGCCTCCATGACCGGCTGGAGGTGATTCAGGACACCTTTGCCATCAAGAGCCAGGATTCCATCGACATCGATCGGGTCAAGGCGCGGTCCATGCCCTTCTTCGAAGCGCACATTCCGCTTCAATGCGTCGGGGATGACAAGAATGTCGGAAAACAGGATCGCCGCATCGAAGCCGTAACGGCGGATCGGTTGCAGCGTCACTTCAGTTGCCAGTTCCGGCGAATAACAGAGATCGAGGAAACTTCCCGCGGCAGCGCGCGTTGCCCTGTACTCCGGCAGGTAGCGTCCTGCCTGGCGCATCAGCCACAGGGGAGGGGGAGAGATCGTCTTCCCGTTGAGGACATCGACGATCTTCCGGCTTTTCGAGCTCACTGTGGGCTTCTCCCAATAAAGAAATAATCTCTTAAAAGAGGTTTCTATTTCTTAGAGTCGGTGACTATCAAGGATTAAATCCTTTCCACATGAGTCCTGCTTTGTTCCACGAGCTGGGGAAAACAGCAGAGCTATTCCCAGCTTTCGGGAGGAAATCGAGGAAAAGCGGATTCACTCAATTGAATCAAAATGATCCGCCAGAGCTGAAAAATAGCCGCTTGTGGATAGCTTGTGGAGAAGCGCGACACTTTGCCGTGTCATGAGTCTTATCCACATGCCGGGACAATCGCTCTCCCGCAAACCGCCAATTGTGGACAACTTTCCAGTTATCCCCTTGCGTCCGGACCCCTCCCGCTTTTAGCTCACCCTTGTCCCAGTCCATCAACAGGGCGCGGAGGATATTGTGGAAAGCACGAAAAATTACTTCCATCTGCACCTGATATCGGACTCGACGGGCGAGACGCTGATCGCCGCGGGCCGGGCGGCTGCGGCGCAATTCCAGTCCTCGCAGGCGCTGGAACATGTCTATCCGCTGATCCGTAACCGCAAGCAGCTGATGCCGGTGCTCGATGCGATCGACGGCGCGCCGGGCATTGTGCTCTACACGATCGTCGATCGCGAGCTTTCCGACATCATCGACCAGCGCTGCCGGGAGATGGGCGTGCCCTGCGTATCGGTGCTTGAACCGGTCATCGATCTTTTCCAGTCCTATCTTGGTGCCCCGTCGCGCCGGCGGGTCGGGGCGCAGCATGTGATGAACGCGGAATATTTCGCGCGCATCGAAGCCTTGAATTTCACGATGGATCATGACGACGGCCAGCTGCCGGCCGATCTCGACGACGCCGATGTCATCCTGATCGGCATCAGCCGCACCTCGAAAACACCGACGAGCATTTATCTCGCCAACCGCGGCATCAAGACGGCCAATGTGCCGATCGTGCTTGGTGTGCCCCTGCCGGAGCGGCTATCGACGGCGACGAAGCCGCTGATCGTCGGGCTCATCGCCACGACGGATCGCATCGCCCAGGTACGGCAGAACCGGATTCTCGGCCAGACTCAGGAATTTCGTGGTGATGACTATATCGACCGGGCACAGATTTCCGAGGAGCTGAAATATGCCCGCGCGCTGTGCGCCCGCAATAATTGGCCGATCATCGATGTCACGCGCCGCTCCATCGAGGAAACCGCCGCCGCCATCGTTGCTCTTCGTCCGAAGAGCCGATAACGCGGAGGGATGAATCGGGAGAAATCGATGACGCTGATACTTGCCTCGCAAAGCCCCTTCCGGCGTATGCTGATGGAAAATGCCGGCCTCGCCTTCACGACGGAAGCGGCCCGCATCGACGAGCGCGCAGTGGAAACCGCCCTTGCCACGCAAAATCCCTCGCCGCAAGAGGTCGCCGAGACATTGGCGATCGAGAAGGCGCGCGACGTGTCGGGCCGCCATAAGGGTGCCCTGGTGATCGGTTCGGATCAGACCCTATCGCTGGAAGGCCGCGTCTTCCACAAGCCGGCGGACATGGCGGAGGCGAAATCGCATCTTGCTTCTATGTCGGGCCGCACCCATTCCCTGAACTGCGGCATTGCACTGGTGCGCGACGGCGAGATGCTGTGGAGCCATGTCTCCATCGCCCATCTCACGATGCGGCCGCTGTCGGATGCCTTTATTGATCGTCATCTGGCGCGCGTCGGCGACCGGATCCTGGCGAGCGTCGGCGCTTATCAGTTGGAGGGCGAGGGCGTACAGCTGTTCGAGCGGATCGACGGCGATTATTTTACCATTCTCGGCCTGCCGCTGCTTCCGCTGCTGGCTAAGCTTCGCGATCTCGGTGCTATCGATGCATGATTCACGTGAAACATTCTTAAGAAATGCCTTCGTCACCGGCTGGCCAGTCAAACATTCCCGTTCGCCGTTGATTCATGGCCATTGGCTGGAGGTGCTGGGTCTTCAAGGATCCTATACGCGGCAGGAGATAAGACCGGAAGATTTCGCCGGCTTCATATCCCGTCTAAAGCGTGGTGAATCCGGCTTCGTCGGTGGCAATGTCACCATTCCGCACAAGGAGACGGCGTTCAAGCTCGCCGACCGGCCGAATGCACTGAGCGAGGAACTCGGTGCAGCCAACACGCTCTGGCTGGAGGACGGCGCGCTTCATGCCACCAACACGGATGGCTATGGTTTCCTTGCCAATCTCGATGCGACGGCGCCGGCTTGGGACAAAACCGACCGGGCCGTGATCCTCGGCGCGGGCGGAGCCAGCCGGGCGATCATCCAGGCGGTGCGGGATCGTGGCGTCGGCGAAATCCATGTGGTCAACCGCACGGCGGCGCGTGCGCAGGAGCTTGCCGACCGCTTCGGTGTGAAGGTGCACGCCCATGCGATGGCGGCGCTGCCGGAGGTGATGAAAGGGGCCGGGCTGTTCGTCAACACGACCTCGCTCGGCATGGATGGCGAGGAAGCGCCGGAATTCGATTTCTCGCCGCTGGCAAACGGCGCGGTCGTTACCGATATCGTCTATGTGCCGCTGGTCACACCGATCCTGCGCCAGGCGGTCGATCAGGGTTTTGCCGTGGTCGATGGTCTCGGTATGCTCTTGCACCAGGCAGCACCCGGCTTCGAAAAATGGTTCGGGGTACGCCCCACCGTGGATGATGCGCTGCGCCAGCTGATCCTCGCGGATATGGAGAAGCATTGATGATCGTGCTCGGTCTCACCGGATCGATCGGAACGGGCAAGTCGACGACAGCGGGAATGTTCCGCGATCTCGGCGTGCCGGTGCATGACGCCGATGCGACGGTGCATGATCTCTACCGCAACGAGGCCGTAGCGCCAGTCGCCGCCCTCTTTCCCGAAGCGCTCAAGGATGGCTCGATCGACCGGAAGGTTCTCTCGGCCACGCTCGCGCAGGCACCGGAGCGGTTTAGGGAGCTGGAAGCGGTGATCCATCCCTTGGTGCGGGCGCGCGAAACGGCTTTTTTGGAAACACAACGACAGAAGGGTTCGGCCCTCGTCGTGCTCGATATTCCGCTTCTCTATGAGACCGGTGGCGAAAAGCGCGTCGACAAGGTCGTGGTCGTCACCTGCGATGCCGAAACGCAGCGTCAGCGCGTGCTCTCCCGTCCCGGTATGACCGAGGAGAAATTCGCGCTCATCCTCTCACGCCAGATGCCCGATGCTGAAAAGCGCAAGCGCGCCGATTTCATCGTGTTTACCGACGCCGGGCTTGAAGCGGCGCGCAAACAGGTGGAAGAGGTGATCGAAACCTTGAGAGAAGAGCGGGACTGATGCGCGAGATCATCTTCGATACGGAAACCACCGGCCTCGACAACAAGCTCGACCGCGTCATCGAAATCGGCGGCGTCGAGCTGGAAAACCATTTCCCGACCGGCCGCACCCTGCATCTCTATATCAATCCGGGTGACCGCAAGGTCCATCCCGATGCGCTTGCGGTGCACGGCATCACGGACGAATCGCTGAAGGACAAGCCGTCCTTCGCCGAGGTGGTCGATCAGATCCTCGACTTTTTCGGCACCGCGCGCTGGGTCGCGCACAATGCCAATTTCGACATGGGCTTCATCAATGCCGAGCTCGACCGGCTCGGCCGCCCGCCGATCCTTCAGGAGAACGTGACGGACACGCTGGCGCTTGCCCGCCGCAAACATCCGATGGGGCCGAACTCGCTCGATGCGCTCTGCCGCCGTTACGGCATCGACAATTCACACCGTACGCGCCACGGCGCGCTGCTCGACTCCGAACTGCTCGCGGAAGTCTATATCGAGATGATCGGCGGCCGGCAGGCAGCACTTGGTCTCGGGTCTGCAGAAAACGGCCGCAAGACGCTGGTCGAAAACGAGGACGAGGTGATCCAGCCGCTCGGCCTGCGGCCGCGGCCTTTGGCCCCCCGCGTCACGGAAGCCGAGCAGGCGGCGCACAATGCGATGGTGGACAAGATGGGCGGCAAGGCGATCTGGGCGAAATACGGCGCCTGAATCCGGCTCAACAATTTGAACGCAAAGAAAACGCCCGGTCACAAGGTGGCCGGGCGTCTTTGTTTCAGAGGTGAGGTTTGGCTTAGTTGGCCTGAACCTTGGCCTTGACCTGTTCTTCCGCCATGCGCTGGGAGAACATCTGGGCGAAATCGATCGGGTCGATCATCAGCGGCGGGAAGCCGCCATTGCGGGTCGCGTCGGAAATGATCTGGCGGGCGAAGGGGAAGAGCAGGCGCGGGCACTCGATGAAGAGGACCGGCAGCATGTGCTCCTGCGGGAAGCCCGTGACGCGGAAGACGCCGCCATAGGCGAGTTCGGCGTTGAACAGGATCTTGTCGCCATCCTTGGCTTCGGCGTTCAGCGAGAGGATGACGTCGAAGTCGGTCTCGGAGAGCGGGTTGGCGTTGACATTGACGCTGATATTGATGGCCGGAGCCTTGTCGCGCGCCTGCAGCGACCGCGGAGCACCCGGGTTTTCGAAGGAGAAGTCCTTCACATACTGCGCCAGGATGTTGAGCGACGGGCTTGCGCCGTTGGTCTCGGTTGCTGCTTCGGTCATGGAAAGTATCCTTGGAGACTCTGGAAAGTCAGGCCATCTAGCATTTCAGCCCCGGCCTTACAACCCGGTGCTTAGGGCCGGTCGCCGCGATGAAAATCGGTTTCGTCGAGATCGATCGTGCGCTGCGCTCCGGTCTGCGGCTGTTCCCGGCCAGGACGCATGCCGCCGACATTGACGACAACGACATTGCGCATCAGCCGGTTCCAGAGAAAGGTCCTGACAGGCGGCAGGAACAACGCAAGGCCGACGATGTCGCTGATGAAGCCGGGAATTAACAGCAGGATGCCGGCAATCAGGATCATCGCCGCATCGAGCAGTTCCTTGCCGGGTGCATGACCGTCCTGGCCAGAGCGCCTGAGCCGCGTCAGCACGCCAAAACCCTGGATGCGCATCAGCACGATGCCGGCGACAGCCGAGAGCACGACGAGCGAAAGCGTCGGCAGGAGGCCGATCCGCCGCCCGACGAGAATGAAACAGGCAATCTCCGCTAAGGGCAGGAGAAGAAAGAAGAGGGGAAGAAGGATTCTCAACATAAGGTCCCAATCTCGCACAGATTTGCGTCGTTCGATACTGCCGGCAAGCCTTCCGCGCGTCTTCGCCGCATTCACGTCATCGCCATTTGAATGATGCGGGTTTGCGGACTATATGGAAAAGGAACAAAAAACAGAAACCGCAGCGGATCGATAATGGGCTCATTCGACTTTGTAACGATTTTCTTCCTCGTGGCTGCGGTGGTCATCTTCCTGCAATTGCGCAGCGTGCTTGGCCGCCGCACCGGCAGCGAGCGTCCGCCCTTCGATCCCTATTCGAAGCGCGAGGGCGCGCCCGAGGCTGATTCGGCCGATCGCGACAAGGTGGTGACGCTGCCGAAGCGCGACGCAGACGAGGAGGAAAATCCCTACGCCGCCATCGATGCGTTCACGCCGGCTGGCACCCCGCTCAACGAACAGCTGCGCGCCCTGGTCAAGACCGACCCGTCTTTCGACCCGAAGGAATTCGTCAATGGCGCCCGCATGGCCTATGAGATGATCGTCGTCGCCTTCGCCGATGGCGACCGCAAGACGCTGAAGAACCTTCTGTCGCGTGAAGTCTACGAGGGTTTCGATGCGGCGATCTCCGAGCGCGAGAGCAAGGGCGAAGTGGTTCGCTCCAGCTTCGTCGGCATCGAGAAGGCCGATCTCATCGGCGCGGAGGTCAAGGACAGCGAGGCCAATGTGACGCTGCGCATCGTCAGCCAGCTGATCTCCGCCACCTATGACAAGGCCGGCGCGCTGATCGACGGCGATGCGGAGACGGTGGCCGAGGTCAACGACCTCTGGACCTTCGCCCGCGACATCCGTTCGCGCGATCCGAACTGGAAGCTGATCGCCACCGAATCGGAAGGCTGAGCGAGGCACGCAAATGGAGTATCGCCTGGTTCCGGCCCGGTTTTCGGCGCTTCCCGGTTGGGACGAGGACGATCCCACACCGCTGATGGCGGTAATGCGCCGCTGTCGCGATTATATCCGCGACGTCAAAGCCTATAAGACAGGCTCGCTCGGCATCACCGCCGGCGAGCTTTTGGTGCTGCTGGACGCAGCGGACAGGGAAAAACCGGAGGGCGCCGCCGCCGTGCGCGCCTTCTTCGAGACGCAGTGCGTGCCGTTCCTCATCGAGAAGGCAGATGGCTCCGCCGGCTTCGTCACCGCCTTCTATGAGCCGGAAGTGGCGGTGAAGGCCGAGCCGGACGCGGATTACCGCTATCCTTTCTACCGCCGCCCCGATGATCTCGTCGATGTGGATGACGCCAATCGACCGGATGGCTACCCGCAAGGCTATGTCTTCGGCATGCGGAAGGACGGCGTGATCGTCGAACATCCCGATCGTGGCGATATCGAGCGCGGCTATCTCGATGGCCGAGGCCTCGAAATCGCCTATGCACGCTCGAAGGTCGACGTCTTCTTCGCCCATGTGCAAGGCGCGGCGCGCCTCGTCTATCCCGACGGAACGGTGAAGCGCATCACCTATGCCGCCAAGACCGGCCATCCGTTCTCGGCCATCGGCAAGCTGCTGATCGATCGTGGCGAGATCGATGCCGCCACCGTCTCCATGGCCTCGATCCGCGACTGGCTGGCGCGGCATGCGGACCAGGTGGACGACGTGCTCTGGCACAACCGCTCCTTCATCTTCTTCAAGGAGGCGGCGGTCGAAGGCCTGGCGCTTGGGCCTATTGCGGCCGCCAAGGTGCCGCTGATCGCCGGCCGCTCGCTGGCCGTCGATCGCATGATCCACACCTTCGGTCTGCCCTTCTTCATCTCGAGCGACAGCCTCACCCATATGGACGGCGGCAAACCGTTCCGCCGGCTGATGCTGGCGCTCGATACCGGCACGGCCATCGTCGGCCCGGCGCGCGGCGATATCTTTACCGGATCAGGAGACGTGGCTGGCGCGCTGGCGGGCCATGTCCGCAATGCCGCGACCTTCCACATCCTCATCCCGAAGGCGGCAGCGGAGCGCTACCTCCATGCCCAGGGATAAGACGCTCTCCAGCGAGGATCGCATCCTCTGGGGCAAGGTGGCGCGTTCGACGCGCGCCATGCCGGGCAAGCTCGACGCGTTGACGGAATTCGAAGCCGTTTTTGCCGAGAAGCTTCCGGAGGAAAAGCCCCCGGAGCCGAAGACGGCCAAGGCCGAACAGCCGGCCGCCGAGGGCATCGCGCTCACCATCGGCCGCGGCAAGGACACGAAACACCATCCGCTGGAGCGCCCGGTCAAGCGCAAGATCGCCAAGGGCCGCCTGGCGCTGGAAGCCCGCATCGATCTGCACGGCATGATCCAGAGCGAGGCGCACGGCTTCCTGCTTGGCTTCCTCATCAAGGCGCATGAGCGAGGTCTGCGCCATGTGCTTGTTATCACCGGCAAGGGCACCTCGCTCGGCAGCGACGGCGCCCTGAAGCGTGCGGTGCCGCTGTGGTTCTCGCTGCCGGAATTCCGCCCGCTGATCTCCTCCTACGAGGCGGCCGCCCGCAACCACGGCGGCGAGGGCGCGCTCTATGTCCGCCTCGCTCGCCACCCCGGTGACAAGCGATGACGACACCCTTCGGCAAGGCCGTGCGCCACCTTCGGGATCGCAAGGGCGTCTCGCAGAAGGAGATGGCGGCGGCTCTCGGCGTCAGCCCGGCCTATCTCTCGGCACTGGAGCACGGCAAGCGCGGCATGCCGAGCTTCGATTTCCTCCAGCGCGTCGCCGGCTATTTCAACGTCATCTGGGACGAGGCGGAAGAACTGTTCCGCATCGCGCAGATTTCCGATCCGCGCGTGGTGGTCGATACATCGGGCCTGCCGCCGGAATATACGGCCTTCGCCAACCGCGTTTCGGCCGAAATCGCCAACCTTCCGCCCGAGACGGTACGCCGTCTTGCCGGCATTCTTGAAAAAGCGTGCAATAACCGGGTAAAACCCTGACGATCCCCTGAATTCTGCCGCCTTTGCGGTGCTCGGATTTGGAACTATGGGGCAAAATCCCTATATTCCAAGACTTGGAAAGCGGTGATTCGCCGCGCTTCCCGCCGTCCCGCGAGACCCCGGTCCGCGAAACTCTGGAAAGACGTTTGAATGACTGACACACCCGAGACCGAAAACGGCCCGGCCGAGTATGGCGCAGATTCGATCAAGGTCCTCAAGGGCCTCGATGCCGTGCGCAAGCGCCCAGGCATGTATATCGGCGATACCGATGACGGCTCGGGTCTGCACCACATGGTCTATGAGGTCGTCGACAACGCGATCGACGAAGCGCTTGCCGGCCATGCCGATATCGTGACGGTCACGCTCAATGCGGACGGCTCGGTGACCGTGACGGACAACGGCCGCGGCATCCCGACCGACATCCACAAGGAAGAGGGCGTTTCGGCAGCCGAGGTCATCATGACCCAGCTCCATGCCGGCGGTAAGTTCGACCAGAATTCCTACAAGGTCTCCGGCGGTCTGCACGGCGTGGGCGTCTCGGTGGTGAACGCGCTGTCGGTCCAGCTGAAGCTGAAAATCCGCCGCGCCGGCAAGATCCACGAGATGAGCTTCACGCACGGCGTCGCCGACGGCCCGTTGGTGGTGACGGGCGAGTGCGGCAGCGAGACCGGCACGGAAGTGACCTTCCTGCCCTCGAGCGAAACCTTCACCAACATCGAATTCGTCTATTCGACGCTCGAACATCGCCTGCGTGAACTCGCCTTCCTGAATTCCGGCGTGCGCATCCTGCTCACCGATCGCCGTCACTCGGATATCAAGCAGGACGAGCTGATGTATGAGGGCGGCCTCGAAGCCTTCGTGGTCTATCTCGACCGCGCCAAGAAGTCGCTGGTCTCCAAGCCCATCGCCATCCGCGGCGAAAAGGACGGCATCACCGTCGAAGTCGCGATGTGGTGGAACGACAGCTACCACGAGAATGTGCTCTGCTTCACCAACAACATCCCGCAGCGCGACGGCGGCACGCATATGGCCGGCTTCCGCGGCGCGCTGACCCGCCAGGTCGTCTCCTATGCCGATACGTCCGGCATCATGAAGCGCGAAAAGGTGACGCTGCAGGGCGAGGATTGCCGTGAAGGCCTGACGGCGGTGCTGTCGGTAAAGGTTCCCGATCCGAAATTCTCCTCGCAGACCAAGGACAAGCTTGTATCCTCGGAAGTGCGACCCGTCGTGGAAAACCTTGTCAACGAGGCGCTCTCCACCTGGTTCGAAGAGCATCCGGCCGACGCGAAAATCCTCGTCGGCAAGGTCGTCGAGGCTGCCGCAGCGCGCGAAGCCGCGCGCAAGGCCCGCGAATTGACGCGCCGCAAGGGCGCGCTCGACATCTCGTCGCTGCCCGGCAAGCTTGCCGACTGCTCGGAACGCGATCCGGCCAAATCCGAAGTCTTCCTCGTCGAGGGCGATTCGGCGGGCGGTTCGGCCAAGCAGGGCCGTTCGCGCGAAAACCAGGCCATTCTTCCCTTGCGCGGAAAGATCCTGAACGTCGAGCGCGCGCGCTTCGACAAGATGCTCTCCAGCCAGGAAATCGGCACGCTGATCACCGCGCTCGGCACATCGATCGGCAAGGACGAGTTCAACGCCGACAAGCTGCGCTATCACAAGATCATCATCATGACGGACGCCGACGTCGATGGCGCCCATATCCGTACCCTGCTGCTCACCTTCTTCTTCCGCCAGATGCCGGAGCTGATCGAGCGCGGCCATCTCTATATCGCCCAGCCGCCGCTCTATAAGGTGGCGCGCGGCAAATCGAGCCAGTACCTGAAGGACGAAAAGGCGCTGGAAGAATACCTGATCAATGCCGGCTTGGACGATGCGATGCTGGAGCTGGGCTCCGGCGAAGTGCGCGCCGGCCAGGATATCCGCGAACTGATCCAGGATGCGCTGCGCCTGCGCACGCTGATCGATGGCCTGCATTCGCGTTATAGCCGCTCGATCGTCGAGCAGGCGGCGATCACCGGTGCGCTGAACCTCGAACTCAGCCATGACCGGGACGCCTTTGCCGCAAAGGCGGAGGAGGTTGCCCGCCGTCTCGATCTGATCGCCGAGGAGACGGAGCGCGGCTGGACCGGATCCGTCGCGAGCGATGGCGGCCTGCGCTTCGAGCGCATGGTGCGCGGCGTCAAGGAATCCGCCCATATCGACATGGCGCTGATCGGCTCGGCCGATGCCCGCCACATCGATCAGCTGTCGCCGCGTTTCCAAGATGCTTATCGGGTTCCGCCGACACTGCGCCGCAAGGACGGCCAGACGGAACTGACCGGCCCGCGCGCCCTGCTCGACGCCGTCTTCGCAGCCGGCCGCAAGGGCCTGTCGATGCAGCGCTATAAGGGTCTCGGCGAAATGAATGCCGAGCAGCTCTGGGAAACGACGCTCGACCCGAACGTCCGCTCGCTGCTGCAAGTGAAGGTTCCCGACGCAACGGATGCCGACGGCCTGTTTGCCCGCCTGATGGGCGACGAGGTGGAGCCGCGCCGCGATTTCATCCAGGAAAACGCGCTGAGCGTCGCCAACCTCGATATCTAACGACATCAGGAAGC
>NZ_JBLZPK010000007.1:23502-31702 GCF_049199905.1 Shinella sp. M27 | reverse complement strand
ACGTCCGGATTGCAGCGCTTGCAAGCCCGGTAGCCGGCCTCCGATGCTTGAACGGCCGCGGCATAGAACCGGACATTCTTCCGGAGCGGTGGCCGGGATGGGCAGCCGAAGCGGCAATAGATGCCGCTCGAGCAGACGGCATAGACACCATCCTGACCTTTGTCCTGCCCGGTCAGCGCCGCCCAGAGGCGATCGTCATCAACATTATCCATGGCATTGCTCCGGCTGGCCGGATCAGGGGGCGTTGAAACGTCCCTCGGAGACGAACTCCGCGACCGTCTTGCGCCCGCTGGGCACCTCGCGTTTCAGCAGGTCCTCCGGCAGGGTTTCCTTCGGCGCAATCTTGCCGATGGCGACGGCCGCTTCCACCCGAAAACCATCGGGAATGCCCAGAACCTCTTTCGCCTTGTCCCTGTCGATGCCGCCCATGCCATGGGCGTGATAGCCGGCATGGATCGCCTGCAGTGCGAGATAACCCCAGGCGGTGCCGGTGTCGAAAGCATGCGTATAGGCCGGGCGCATCTCGCCGGCAGCATTCTTGCGGTGCGTCTGGGAGACGATGACGATGAGCACGGACGCCTTGTCGGCCCAGCGCCGGTTGCCCTCGTCGAGCGTGTCGTAGATCGTCTGGAACGCCTCGGTGCCGCGATGGCCATAGACGAAATACCAGGGTTGGCCGTTGGCGGCCGACGGTGCCCAGCGCGCGGCCTCGAACAGCGACAGCAGCACCTCCTGCGGCATGGGCTCACCGGTGAAGGCGCGGGGCGACCAGCGGTCGAGGAAGATGGGGGCGATGGCGTGGTCGGCAGCGCGGCCGGTGGGATGGGTCATTGTTAAGCCTCGTATCAAATCAGCGGGCCGACCTTAGACCGGCCGGCCAGCGCCGCGAAGCGTCAAAATCGCATGTCTGCCGCATTGTCGAAGGGGTGGGGGAGGCAATATAACGCTTGCGACACAAATGACGGCATCGCAATGGGAGAACGCCGATGACACTGAAAGACCCGAGCCTTTTGCGCCAGGCGGCGCTGGTTGGCACGCGCTGGATCGAAGCTGACGGCAGCGGCATCGCGGTGAAGAACCCGGCGACGGGCGAGCTTGTCGGCTACGTGCCGAAGCTCGGTGCTGCGGAGACGAAGGAAGCCATCGATGCCGCAGCCGTCGCCCAGAAGGGCTGGGCGGCGAGGACCGCCAAGGAGCGCTCCGGCATCCTGCGCAAGTGGTTCGAGCTGATGATCGACAACAAGGACGATCTCGGCCGTATCCTGACCATGGAACAGGGCAAGCCCCTGGCGGAAGCCACCGGCGAGATCGTCTATGGCGCCAGTTTCGTCGAATGGTTCGCCGAAGAGGCCCGCCGCCTCTATGGCGATATCGTGCCCGGCCACCAGAAGGACAAGCGCATCCTGGTGATGAAGCAGCCGATCGGTGTTGTGGCGGCGATCACGCCGTGGAACTTCCCCAATGCCATGATCACCCGCAAGGCCGGCCCGGCCTTTGCCGCCGGCTGCGCCATGGTGCTGAAGCCCGCCTCGCAGACGCCGTTCTCGGCGATTGCGATTGCCGTGCTCGCCGAACGCGCCGGCCTTCCCGCCGGCCTGTTCTCGGTCATCACCGGCTCTGCCCGCGAGATCGGCGCGGAGATGACGGCAAACCCGACCGTGCGCAAGCTGACCTTCACCGGCTCGACGGAGATCGGTGCGGAACTCTACAAGCAGTGCGCCCCGACCATCAAAAAGCTCGGCCTCGAACTCGGCGGCAATGCGCCCTTCATCGTGTTCGACGATGCCGATCTCGATGCGGCGGTCGAGGGTGCGCTGATCGCCAAATTCCGCAACAACGGGCAGACCTGTGTGTGCGCCAACCGCCTCTATGTACAGGAGGGTGTCTATGACGCCTTCTCCGAAAAGCTCGCGAGCGCCGTCGGCAAGCTGAAGACCGGCAACGGTTTCGACGAGGGCGTCATCCTCGGCCCGCTGATCGACAATGCCGCGCTTGAGAAGGTCGAGGAGCATGTCGCTGACGCCGTGAAGAAGGGCGGCCGTGTGGTGCAGGGCGGCAAGCGCCATGCGCTGGGCGGCACGTTCTACGAAGCGACCGTGATTGCCGATGTGACGCCGGATATGGCCGTCGCCCGCGAAGAGACTTTCGGTCCCGTCGCGCCGCTGTTCCGGTTCAAGGACGAGGACGATGTGATCGCGCAGGCGAACGACACGGAGTTCGGGCTTGCCTCGTATTTCTATGCCAAGGAACTCTCCCGCGTCTTCCGCGTGGCGGAGGCACTGGAATACGGCATGGTGGGTGTCAACACCGGCCTGATCTCCACGGCGGAGGCGCCGTTCGGCGGCGTGAAACTCTCGGGCCTCGGCCGCGAGGGCTCGCGCTACGGCATCGAGGAGTTCACCGAGATCAAATATGTCTGCCTCGGTGGTATTGCATAAGCAGTATTCAGTCTGATGACCCGGCCGGCGAACACCGCCGGCCGGCTTATGTCGAGAGGGAAAATCGTGACAGCACCCAAAAACGCCTTCAAGGCAGCCCTTCGCGAGGGTCGGTTTCAGCTTGGTCTCTGGGCAGCACTTGGCAGCGCCTATGCGGCGGAAATTCTCTCGACCAGCGGCTATGACTGGCTGCTGATCGACGGTGAGCACGGCCCGAACGACATGCCGCTGATCAGCGCGCAGATCGGAGCGCTGCGCCACACGCCCACCCATGCCATGGTCCGCCCACCGATGGGCGAGGCCTGGATTCTCAAGCAGTTGCTCGATCAGGGCGCCCAGACCTTCTTGATCCCGATGGTCGAATCGGCCGAAGAGGCAAAAGCTTTGGTGCGCGCCCTGCGCTATCCGCCGCATGGCATCCGCGGCGTCGGCGCCGGTCTTGGCCGGGCCAGCGATTTCAACCGCACACCGGATTACATCACGACCGCCAATGACCAGATCTGCCTGATCGTGCAGGTGGAAAACCGCGCAGGCCTCGCGGCGGTCGACGAGATCGCCGCGGTCGAGGGCGTCGACGGCATCTTCATCGGCCCATCGGATCTGGCCGCCGATATGGGCCATCTCGGCAATCCCGGTGCGCCGGAGGTGCTGGAAGCGATCAAGCATATTTTCGCGCGCACCAAGGCGCACGGCAAGGCGCGGGGCATCATGACCGTCTCGCTGCCGCAGGCCGCAGTCTATCGCGATCTCGGCGCGGATTTCCTGGCGATCGGCACCGATGTAAATTGCCTCGTTTCGGCGGTCGAAAACCTGCGCCGCAGCTTCCTCGGTGAAAAGGAAGCGGAAAAGCGCGGCGGCGGTTACTGACCGCCGGCCATCGCCAGGAGTTCGGGCTTGGGCACTTCGGGTGTCCAGGCATGGAAATCCACAATGCGGCGGACGAGTTTTTCCGCATGGTGATTGGCGATGTCGCGCAGCCGGTGATCGAGGAAGGGATTGTCAAAGCGCTCCAGCGTCGCGGCGACATAGGTTTCCGCCTCGTTCCCAAGCCCCTTGGCGGCAAAGCCCGGCACAACCTCCTGCCCGTAGAGAAAGAGTAGCCGTTCCCGAACGCGGCCGTCCGCAAGGATCGCCTTCACGGTCTCGTCCGCGGGCCGGTTTTCTTTCAGCCAGAGATCCGCCAGCACCGTATGGCCGAGATTGAGGATGTGCAGCTTCAGCTTCTCATAGGGCGTGAGATCGTCGACGACGAGAATGTTTTGATGCGTGCACGGCACCGTCAGTCCGGGCTGCCTTTCGATCGCCCAGAGCGCATAGGGTTCCGCCACCGCGCCGGCGGGTTCGATCGGCTCGGAGACGATGCGATCGACCAGCGTATTGGCCCAGATCACATCACCGGACAGCCAAGCTCGAAAATCAGACTCCGGGTAACGATCGGATTGCAAGTCCAGGATCAGATGCTTGAGGACATCACCGTTGCGCGCGACGAGTTCACACGGCAGTACGGTCAGGCCGGGACGATCTGCACGGAAGCGATCGTGAAGAAGCACCAGCAGCTTACCCGGAAACGAGGCGGGCACGGTACCGGCAAGATCGTCGGGGCCGACCTGGTAGCCGGTATCGCCCGTATTGGAAATGACGACCTCGGCCTCATCGCGAAAGACCGCTTTTACCGCATCCCAATCCGTCGCCGTCGAAAGGGTGCGGGCAATGCTGGTAACGCGCTGCCGGCTGTCGACATCCCGGCCATCCCGCCGGCCGCGCACGATGACGGGATACCCCTCCGGCGCGGCAAGGGCGGCGAGCCGCCCGGCGCGTTCCGGCGAGCCGGTGGTCTGCACGACGGTGACGCGGCCAAGCGCCTCGCCGTGTTCCAGCGCTTCGCTGACGAAGAGGTCCGCATGGGCCTGCAGGAAGCGGCTGGTTCCGAATTGCAGGATGGGCGTTGCCATGGGTTTTCCGTCAGTTGATCGATTGCAGGAGGGTTTCGCGCGCCGACTTCAGGTGCTGGCGGCAGGCATGCTCGATCCGGGCCGGGTCGCGTGAGCGGAGCGCCGCTATATAGGCGAGGTGCTCCTCCAGCGCGCGGGCATTGCGCTGGCGCGCATTCGTCTTGTTCCACTGGTAGTGATAGTGGAAGACGATCGCGATCACGTCGTAGAAATCGACGACGAAGCGGTTCTTCGACGCGCGATGCACGAGGAGATGGAAGCGCTCGTCAAGCTCGGAAAAGTCGAGATAACGGTTCTCGATATCGGCGAGGATGGCGTGATGCACGGCCTCGATGGCGTCGAGCTCCTGCCAGGCGGGATGCTCGCCGGGCAGATGCGCGAAGGCGGCAGCGGAGCGCAGCTCGAACATTTCGCGCACTTCCGTCAGTTCCAGCGCGAAATCGCGGGTGAAACCCTTCAGCACCCAATGGCTGTTCGGCCGCTTTTCGATCAGGCCGAAGCGGCTGAAGCGGATGAGGAATTCGCGCACGCTCGTCGTGCCGATGCCGATCTCGCGGGCGAGTTCCAGTTCGTTGATCTGCATGCCGGGCTCCGCACCCCCGGCCAGAATCCGGCGCATGAAACTGCGCTCGATGATTTCCGACAGTGAATCCGTCTCCTCTGTCGGAAAATAATCGGCCGCCACGGGTTTGCGCAGCACGATCTTTCGGCGCTTCTCCCAAGTGAGCAGGCCGACCTCTTCAAGCCGGGTCAGGATTGCGCGCACAGTCGTGCGGCTCACGCCGAGTGTCGCACCAAGCTCCGGCTCTGAGGGCAGGCTTGCGGTCTGCTCCAGCAGTTTGAGGCAGCGATTGAAGGCGTCCTTGAAGACGGTGTTCTGTTTGGCCATGGGTGCCGCCGGTTGTTGGGGTTCGCGTCCCTTAGAGCAATCCCAGCAAAATTGCGCAGCGGTTTTGCGTCCGGGATTGCGCGAAAACTAACAATCAGAGCGTTTTCGCGATTCGAAGAAAAGCAGAAATGCTCTAGTGGTTGACCGGGAAAATGGCCAGACGCACGGCTGTCGCACCATGCGTCCCATTCCTCCCGGCTCCTCCTGTCGTCATATTACCCATTGACGGCAATCTGTCTATTGTCGATAAAAGACAAAAGCGCTGGCGGGAGGACGCCGGCCGGGAGGAGACATGAAGACGCGGACCATCGGGAGGACGGGCCTTGCCGTGACCGAATTCAGTTTCGGCACCGCCGCGCTTGGCGGGCTCTACCGCGCCTGTCCGCGCGACGTGGCGATGGCCACGCTGCAAGCCGCCTGGGACGAAGGCCTGCGCTATTTCGACACCGCCCCCTGGTATGGTTTCGGCCTCGCCGAGCGTGTCACCGGCGATTTTCTGCGCGACAAGCCGGGTGGCTACGTGCTTTCCAGCAAGGTCGGGCGCATCATGTTTCCGGTGCCTGACGACAAGGTGCCAAGCTATGGCTATGTCGATCCGCTGCCCTTCGATGTGCGTTACGATTACAGCTATGACGGCATCATGCGCTCGGTCGAGCTCAGTCATGCCCGGCTCGGCCTCAACCGCATCGACATCCTCTATGTGCACGATATCGGCGTCTATACGCACGGCGCCGAGCGCAATGCCTTTCATATGCGCCAGTTCTTCGACTCCGGCTTAAGAGCGTTGCAGGCGCTGAAATCGTCGGGCGCCATCAAGGCCTTCGGTCTCGGGGTCAACGAGATCCCCGTCTGCCTCGACGTGCTGCGCGAGACCGATCTCGACTGCATCCTTCTCGCCGGCCGCTACACGCTTCTGGATCGCTCAGCGGTGGCGGAACTGCTGCCGCTTTGCGAGACGAAAGGCACGTCGCTAGTGGTTGGCGGCGTGTTCAATTCCGGTATTCTTGCGACCGGCCCGGTCGAGGGTGCGCATTTCGATTATATGCCGGCAACCCCAGAAATCGCCGGCAAGGTCAGTGCGATGATGGAGGTTGCGAAAAGGAGAGGTATTCCACTCGCCGCACCGGCGCTGCAGTTTCCGCTGGAGCATCCGGCCGTTGCCTCCGTCCTCATCGGCACCGCGAAGCCGGAGAGCCTGCATCGCAATATGGCGCTCGCGCGCCTGGATTTGAGCAAAGATATTTATCCGGCTTTCGAGCCCCATACGCTGGTGGCGCCTGAATTGGGGCAAGACGCCGTCAGGCAATAGATTTTGATCGGAAAGGATCGCAAGACCATGTTGAAAGGCATTCATCCGCTGCTCGGGCCGGAGCTTCTGCACGCGATCAGAACCATGGGCCATGGCGACGACATCGTCATCGCCGATGCTAACTTTCCGTCGAGTTTTCTCGGCCCCAAGGTCATCCGCGCCGATGGTGTCGATGCCGTAGGGATCACCGAGGCGATCCTGGCCCATATGCCGCTCGACACGTTCGTGCCTGAGGCGGCCTGGCGCATGGAGGTGGTCGGCGATCCCACGGCGGTGCCGGAGGTCTGCGCGACGTTCCAGCAACTGGTGAACCGGTTGGCAGGGGATTTCACCGTTCATTCGGTCGAGCGTTTCGCATTCTACGAGATGGCGAAAAAGGCGGCCTATATCGTCGCCACGACGGAATTCCGCCTCTATGGCAATATCATTCTGAAGAAGGGTGTTCTGCACCCGCATGAAGTCTTCCGCGTCTAGCAGAATGTGGCGGTCACCGTTTGGGAGGACGGGGACGATGGACTGGATCATTTGGAAACGTAGCTTTTTGCCTGACCATCATCCGCTTGCCAGGAAACCGGCTCGGGTGTAGCTTGCCGCAGAAAATGTTTTTTATCGATAAAAGGTCGAGTTGTCCGCTTCCTGCAACGCGATCCCCTTAAGGAGGACAGGAAGCATCTGAGAGGAGAAACCTGATGAGCATTGTAAGATCGCTTCTGTCCCGTCGCGCCTTCACGGCATTGGCGGGTGCCGCAGTCCTCGCCACCATGACACCGGCCGCGTCCTTCGCGCAGGATGTCACCATTCCGATCATCGTCAAGGATACGACGTCCTTCTACTGGCAGATCGTGCTCGCCGGCGCCCGCCAGGCCGGCAAGGATCTCGGCGTTAATGTGCCGGAGCTCGGCGCGCAGTCGGAATCCGACATCAACGGCCAGATCAGCATTCTGGAAAACGCCGTTGCCGGCGGTCCTGCCGCCGTCGTCATCTCGCCGACGGAATTCAAGGCGCTCGGAAAGCCGGTCGATGAGGCCGCGAAATCCGTTCCGATCATCGGCATCGACTCATCGGCGGATTCCAAAGCCTTCACCTCGTTCCTGACCACCGACAACGTGCAGGGCGGCCGCATCGGCGCCGATGGCCTTGCTGCCGCCGTCAAGGCCGCGACGGGCAAGGAAGAGGGCGAGATCGCCATCATCACCAGCCTGCCGGGCGTCGGTTCGCTCGACCAGCGCCGCGAAGGCTTCCTCGATCAGGTCAAGACCAAATATCCGGGCCTGAAGGTCGTGGCCGACAAATATGCCGACGGTCAGGCCACCACCGGCCTCAACATGATGACCGACCTCATCACCGCAAACCCGAACCTCGTTGGCGTCTTCGCCTCCAACCTCATCATGGCGCAGGGCGTCGGCCAGGCGATCGCGGAAAACAAGCTCGGCGACAAGATCAAGGTCATCGGTTTCGACTCGGATGAGAAGACCGTCGGCTTCCTCAAGGAGGGCGTGCTGGCCGGCCTCGTCGTGCAGGATCCCTACCGCATGGGCTATGATGGCGTGAAGACGGCGCTTGCCGTCTCCAAGGGCGAGAAGGTCGAGGCCTTCGTCGATACGGGCGCCAA
>NZ_JBLZPK010000007.1:0-23310 GCF_049199905.1 Shinella sp. M27 | reverse complement strand
CCGAATCCGACACCGTGCCGCGCGGCGCGCCGATCCTCGAACTGCGCGGTCTGCAGAAGAAGTATGGCCTCGTCGAAGCGCTGAAACCGGCGACGGTGACGTTCCTGGCCGGCGAAATCCACGCCATCGTCGGCGAAAACGGTGCCGGTAAATCCACGCTCATCAAGCTTCTGACCGGCGTTATCAGGCGCACGGCCGGCGAGGTCTTCTGGTGCGGCAAATCCGTCCAGCTCGCGACCCCTACCGAGGCGATTTCGCGCGGCATCAATGCCGTGCATCAGGAGGTCGTGCTCTGCGCGCATCTCTCCGTCGCCGCCAACATGTTCCTCGGCGACGAGATGAACCGCTACGGCCTGATGCGCAAGGGCGCGATGGAGCGCGCCGCCCAGGCCGTTTTGGACGATCTCGGCTTCCAGCTTCCCGCCGGTGCCCTGCTCGGCAGCCTGACCATCGGCCAGCAACAGCTCGTCGCGACGGCCAAGGCCGCCATGCGCGGCATCCGTTTCCTCATCTTCGACGAGCCGACCGCTTATCTGACGCGCCAGGAATCGGCCCAGCTCTTCCGGCTTATTCGCCGGCTCCGCGATCAGGGCGTCACCATCGTCTATATCAGCCACCGCATGGAAGAAGTCTTCGAACTGGCGGACCGCGTCTCGGTTCTGCGCGACGGCACCCATGTCGGCACGCGGCTGATCGGCGAGACCAACGAGGCCGAGCTGATCGCGCTGATGATCAACCGCTCGATCGAGCAGATCTATCACAAGGAGACGGTCGCCATCGGCAAGCCGATCGTCGAAACGAAGAACCTGTCCGGTCCCGGTTTCGAAGATGTGTCGCTGACGGTGCGATCCGGCGAGATCATCGGCCTCTATGGTCTCATCGGCGCCGGGCGCAGTGAATTCGCGCTCGGCCTTTATGGCCGCCAGCCGGTGAAATCGGGCGAAATCCTCTGGGAGGGCCAGAGGGTCGAGATTTCCAACGAGCGGGAGGCCATGGACCTCGGCATCGCGCTGGCGCCGGAAAGCCGGCGCGACCAGGGCCTCTGCCTCAACCTGTCGATCGGTCTTAACATTAACCTGCCGGTCTTCAAGCGGCTGAGTTCCGGGCTCGTCATCCGCAAGGGCGACGAGGCTGACAATGCCGACCGGCAGATCCGCGATCTCCGCATCAAGACGCCGTCGCGCAGTGTGCTGGCCTCGGCCATGTCCGGCGGCAACCAGCAGAAGATCGTCATCGGCAAGTGGCTGAGCCACGGTGCAAAACTCTTCATCTTCGACGAGCCGACGGTCGGCGTCGATGTCGGCACCAAGGCGGAAATCTACCGGCTGTTCGGCGAACTGCTGAAACGCGGCGCCGGCATCATCCTGATCTCGTCCTACCTGCCGGAAGTCTATGAACTGTCCGACCGGTTGCACGTCTTTCGTAGCGGCCGGCTCGTTGCGAGCCACGACCATCGGGCCGGCACTCATGAAGACGTCCTGACCCAAGCCATCGGTATCTAGAGCAAGTTCAGAAAAAGTGTGCAGCGGTTCAGGCTAGGCGCTACGCAAAAAAAGGGAGAAGAAACATGAGCGTGGACACGACGACGGAAAGCGCTCCGGCACCGAGGAGGGGCCGGAACATCCTGCTCGGCCTCACCCTGTTCGGGCTCCTGGCCGCGCTCTGGCTGGCGCTCGGCCTGTCCACCCATGCCTTCTGGACTCCGGGTAACATTTCCAACCTGCTGCGCCAGGGCGCGATGACGGCGATCCTCGCCGTCGGCCAGACCTTCGTCATCATCACGGCCGGCATCGATCTCTCGGTCGGGGCGATCGTCGGTTTCACCAGCGTCATCGTCGCCTGGCTGCTTCAGGCGGGCGTGCCGCTCTGGGCCTCGATCATCCTGACGCTCCTGATGGGCGTGGCGATCGGCGCCTTCCATGGCTTCGGCATCGTCCGCATGGGCCTGCCACCCTTCATCATCACCTTGGCGACGCTGACCTCGCTGCGCGGCATCGGCCTGCTCATCACCAACGGCTCGACGATCTCGATCAACCACGAGGGTTTTACCAACTTCTCCCGCATGGATTTCCTGGGTGTGCCGAGCCTGTTCTGGATGGTCATCCTGGTGGCGATCCCGGCCTTCGTCTTCCTGCATCTCTCGCGCTTCGGCCGCTATCTCTTCGCGGTGGGGTCGAACGGCGAGGCGGCGCGCCTGTCGGGCGTCAATGTCAACCGTACGATCTATCTCGCCTATATCCTCTCGGCCACCTGCGCGGCATTCGTCGGCCTGCTGCTCGCCTCGCGCATCGGCATCGGCAATGCAACGCAGGCGGAAGGCTGGGAATTGCAGGCGATCGCCTCCTCGGTCATCGGCGGCACCAGCCTGTTCGGCGCGGTCGGTTCCGTGCACGGCCCGCTGCTCGGCGCCTTCATCCTGGCCACCATCAACAACGGCGCGAACCTGCTGAACGTCAACTCGTTCTGGCAGCGCATCATCACGGGCCTGCTGATCATCGTCATCGTCTATTTCGATCAGTTGCGCCGTCGCGGAAGCCGTTGAGATGAAAGCCGTCGTTTGCGTAGAACCCGGCCGCCTCGAGGCGGCCGAACGGGAACGGCCTGCGGTGCCGCACGGTTGGGCGCGCGTCGCCGTCAGCCATGTCGGCATCTGCGGCACGGATTATCATATCTTCGAGGGCAAACACCCGTTCCTCGAATACCCCCGCATCATGGGCCACGAGGTCTCCGCGACCGTCATCGAGCCCGGCGCAAGCGGTCTTGCCGCCGGTATACCCGTCGTCGTGAACCCCTATATTTCCTGCGGTACCTGCGTCGCCTGCCGGAAGGGCAAGCCGAACTGCTGCACCGCGATCCGCGTGCTCGGCGTGCACACCGATGGCGCCTTCTGCGAGGAGATCACCGTTCCCGCCGAAAACCTTTACCCGGCTGAAGGCCTTTCGCTGGAGGCCGCCGCGACCGTCGAATTCCTGGCCATCGGCGCCCATGCCGTGCGCCGCTCGCTGGCGCCGGCCGGTTCCCGTGCCCTCGTCATCGGTGCCGGCCCGATCGGTCTCGGCACCGCCCTTTTCTCGCGCATTGCCGGCCATGACGTTACCTTGATGGACACGTCGCAAGAACGCCTCGCCATGGCGGCGGAGCGTTTCGGTTTCACATCCGGCCTTGTCGCCGGGGCCGCTGCCGCCGATGAGGTCAGCCGGGTAACGGATGGCGACGGTTTCGATGTCGTCTTCGATGCGACCGGCTACGGCAAATCCATGGAAGCGGCCTTCGGCTATGTCGCCCATGGCGGGGCGCTGGTGCTGGTCAGCGTGGTGAAGGACGAGATCCGTTTCTCCGATCCGGAATTCCATAAACGCGAAATGATGCTGATCGGCAGCCGCAATGCGACGCGGGTCGATTTCGAGCATGTCATGGCAAGCATCCGCGCCGGCCATGTGCCGATTGAGGCGCTGGTGACCCACCGCACCACGCTGGACGCCGTGCCCGCTGATCTCTCCCGCTGGGCGACCGACAAGGCCGGCCTGATCAAGGCGGTCGTTTGCGTTGCGGAATGAAGCCGCCCGCTTGCCCGCCCACCGAAGCCGCTATGCTCCGTTCATGTCCACGAAAGGTTCGCGGGCGTAGGATGTTGGTGTGGAATGTTGCCACGCAGCGAAAACATGTTAGTGTTTTCGCAAGTGCGGAAACCGGGTGACAGGTGCGGGACTTAAGCCCGCGCCACGAAATGGGGTATCGCGTCCGATGTATTATCAGCTGTACGAACTCAATCATGCGATGATGGCGCCCTGGCGCGCTGCGGCGGACCAGATGCGGATCGCCTTCCGCAACCCGCTCAACCCGATCTCGCATACCTATTTCGGCCGCACGATGGCTGCAGGCTTCGAGGTTCTCGAGCGCACCACCCGGCGCTACGGCAAGCCGGCCTTCGACCTGCCCACCACGCCGATCGACGGCAAGGACGTCTCCGTTCACGAAAAGATCGTCTGGCAGCGCCCCTTCTGCAATCTCATCCATTTCGAGCGCTGTCTGCCCGCCGGCCACCGCAAGGATCCGAAGGTCCTGATCGTCGCGCCGATGTCCGGCCACTATGCGACGCTCTTGCGCGGCACCGTCGAGGCGCTCTTGCCGCATGCGGAAGTCCATATCACCGACTGGATCGACGCCCGCATGGTGCCGATCTCCGAGGGAACCTTCGATCTCGACGACTACATCGATTACGTCATCCAGATGCTGCACGCGCTGGGGCCGGATACGCATGTGATCGCCGTCTGCCAGCCGGCGGTGCCGGTGCTGGCCGCCGTTGCCGTGATGGAAGCCGACAACGATCCGCTCTCGCCCTCCACCATGACGCTGATGGGCGGGCCGATCGACACGCGCATCAATCCGACCGCGGTCAATAATCTGGCCAAGGAAAAGCCGCTCGACTGGTTCCGCGACAATGTCATCATGCCGGTTCCGTGGCCGCAGCCGGGCTTCATGCGCCAGGTCTATCCGGGCTTCCTGCAGCTTTCGGGCTTCATGTCGATGAACCTCGACCGCCATGTCGTCGCACACAAAGAGTTCTTCGCCCATCTCGTGAAGAACGACGGCGATGCGGCCGAAAAGCACCGCGATTTCTACGACGAATATCTTGCCGTCATGGACCTGACGGCCGAGTTCTATCTCCAGACCGTGGAAACGGTGTTCATGAAACACGCGTTGCCGAAGGGCGAGATGATGCACCGGTCGCGTCCCGTCGATACGACGGCGATCCGCAAGGTGGCGCTGCTCACCGTCGAGGGCGAGAACGACGACATCTCGGGCGTCGGCCAGACCAAGGCGGCGCAGACGATCTGCACGAACATCCCCGACGACATGCGCATGCACTACATGCAGCCGGATGTCGGCCATTACGGCGTGTTCAACGGCTCGCGCTTCCGCAAGGAGATCGCGCCGCGCATCCTGTCCTTCATCGAGACCCACGGCAAGGCCAACAAGGCAAAGCCGGTGCCGCGCGTCATCAAGGGCGGAAAGGCTGAAGCGGCCTCCTGATTTTTCAGGCTCGTTTCAGGTACTTGCCCGAATTCATGCGCCATCGTCTTGAACGCGGTGGGCGGTCTAACCACATCGAATTCACCGGAAACCGAGGTGGTTTCCGTTGATCGTGAGGAAGATTGCACATGAACCAGTCAGCGCTCATTCGTCCGGACTGGACGCCTGCGACCATCGCCCTGATGGTGCTGGGCTTCGTGGTATTCTGGCCGCTCGGCCTTGCCATGCTTGCCTACATCATCTTCGGCGATCGCCTGAGAAACTTCAAGAAAGACGCCAACGACAATCTTGACGGCATGTTCGCATCCTGCCGCAGCAAGTTCCGCGGCGGCCGCGGCCATGCGTTCCGCAGCGCCACCGGCAACGTCGCCTTCGACGACTGGCGTGACGCCGAACTCGCCCGCCTCGACGAGGAGCGCCGCAAGCTCGACGAGATGCGCGAACAGTTCGACGCCTATAGCCGCGAGCTGCGCCGCGCCAAGGACCAGGAGGAGTTCGACCGCTTCATGCGCGAACGCCGCGCCGAAGGGAAGGGCGACGTGCCCGGCTTTCCGGCGACCTGAGACCGTCAGGACCGATAAAGACAGAGCCGGCGCCGCGAGCGCCGGTTTTTCGTTGAGGCATTTCAGCCGGCTTCGAATCGGCTATGAAAGGCAGCATGTTCTCCTTGGCTTCCAAGCCCCGAAAGGCCCTGAAGACGCCGCCGCCGCCGGAACGGCGCGAGCTTGACGTCAATGGCCGGCGTTTGCCGCTCACCATCAAGCGGGATTCCCGCGCTACCCGTCTGACGCTGCGCATCGAGCCGGGCGGCCGGGCGCTGCGCATGACGGTGCCGTCAGGCATTGCAGACCGTGAAATCCGCGATTTCCTCGATCGTCATCAGGGCTGGCTGATGACGAAGCTCGCCAAGTTCCGCACGACGAACGAACTGGCCGACGGCGGTTACGTCATGATCCGTGGCGTTGCCCATCGCATCGAGGCGACCGGCCGGCTGCGCGGGCTCACCGAGGCTGTCGTTATCGATGACGAGGCGGTGCTGTGCGTCGGCGGCATGGAAGAGAGCATTCCCCGCCGCATCTCCGATTTCCTGAAGAAAGAGGCGCGGCTGGAACTGGACCGGCTGGTCACTGTTCATGCGGGCCGCATCGGGAAAAAGGTCAAATCGCTGACCTTGCGCGATACCCGTAGCCGCTGGGGCTCCTGCTCGGCAGATGGTGCGCTCAGCTTCTCCTGGCGCATTGCCATGGCCCCGCCGCATGTCATCGATTATCTCGCTGCCCACGAAGTGGCGCATCTCGAGGAGATGAACCACAGTTCGGCCTTCTGGGCCCTGTGCGAAAAGCTCTGCCCGGCGACGGAGGAAGCCAAACGCTGGCTGAAGCGCAATGGCAGCCTTTTGCATGCCCTGGATTTTGGCTGAACCAAAACTAACGGCGGTTGCCGAGCGCTTCGCTGATCTTCTTATCCGTATTGTACTGGCTGAGCGCATAGACCGCCCAGATGGCGGCCGGCAGCCAGCCGATCAGCGTGACCTGCAAAATCAGGCAGATAATGCCGGCAATCGGCCGCCCGATGGTGAAAAACACGAGAAAGGGCAGGAGGATGGCGATGATGAGCCGCATGGATGTCTCCGGTCTGTCGTTTCCTTCCATATGGGCAGCCTTGTCGGCCGTGCAAGGGTGGCGTTTCCAGTCCTCTTGCCGCCGTCTTTCGGCTCGACTCTTCCGGTGATTCGTGCGAACCCCTTGCCCATGAAACGCGACATTAAAATCTGCGGGCTGAAGACCGAAGAGGCCGTCGACAAGGCGGTTGCGCTCGGCGCGACCCATATCGGCTTCATCTTCTTTCCGAAAAGCCCGCGCAATATCGAGCCCTCCGACGCCGGCCGTCTGGCCGACCGGGTGCGAGGTCGCGTGAAGATTGTCGCGGTGACGGTAGATGCCGACAGCGACACGCTGGACGAGATCGTCGACCAGCTCTCGCCCGACATTCTCCAGCTGCACGGCAAGGAAAGCCCGGAGCGGGTACTGACCGTCAAGGCGGTCTATGGCCTGCCCGTCATGAAGGCCTTTTCGGTGCGTGAGGCTGATGATCTGAAGAAGGTTGATCCCTATATCGGCATCGCCGACCGGTTCCTGTTCGACGCCAAGCCGCCGGCAGGCTCTGAGCTTCCGGGCGGCAACGGGGTCTCCTTCGACTGGAAGCTCATGCATTTGCTTGACGGAAGCGTCGATTACATGCTTTCGGGTGGTCTGAACAAGGATAACCTCGCCGAGGCCATTCAACTGACCGGCGCGCCGGGCATCGATACCAGTTCGGGTGTCGAAAGCGCGCCGGGGGTCAAGGACCTCGGCCTGATGGAAGCGTTTTTTGAAGCGGCGAACAAGGCGGACGACAAGACCGCCGTCGCAGGGAGAGGCAAGTGAACCAGTCACCCAACCTGAATTCGTATCGCGAAGGTCCCGATGAGGACGGTCGCTTCGGCATTTTCGGCGGTCGTTTCGTCGCCGAAACCCTGATGCCGCTGATCCTCGAACTTCAGGCGGAATGGGACAAGGCCAAGACCGACCCGGCTTTCCAGGCTGAGCTGAAGCACCTCGGCGCCCATTATATCGGCCGCCCGAGCCCGCTCTATTATGCCGAACGCCTGACGCAGCATCTCGGCGGCGCGAAGATCTATTTCAAGCGCGAAGAGCTGAACCACACCGGCTCGCACAAGATCAACAACTGCATCGGCCAGATCCTGCTCGCCAAGCGCATGGGCAAGACGCGCATCATCGCCGAAACCGGCGCCGGCCAGCATGGCGTGGCCTCGGCCACCGTCGCCGCGCGCTTCGGCTTCCCCTGCGTCGTCTATATGGGCGCGACCGACGTCGAGCGTCAGGCGCCGAACGTCTTCCGCATGAAGCTGCTCGGTGCCGAGGTGAAGCCCGTCACGTCAGGCAGCGGCACGCTGAAGGACGCCATGAACGAGGCGCTGCGCGACTGGGTCACCAATGTCGACGACACCTATTACCTGATCGGCACCGCCGCAGGCCCGCATCCCTATCCGGAGCTGGTGCGCGACTTCCAGTCGGTGATCGGCACGGAAGCCCGCGAGCAGCTGATGGTCGCCGAAGGCCGCCTGCCGGACATGGTCATCGCGGCCGTGGGTGGCGGTTCCAATGCCATCGGCATCTTCCATCCGTTCCTCGACGACAAGAGCGTCCAGATCGTCGGTGTCGAAGCCGGCGGCAAGGGCCTCGACGGCGACCTGCACTGTGCCTCGCTGACGGCCGGTTCGCCGGGCGTTCTGCATGGCAACCGCACTTACCTGCTGCAGGATGCCGACGGCCAGATCAAGGAAGGCCACTCCATCTCGGCCGGCCTCGACTATCCCGGCATCGGCCCGGAGCACGCCTGGCTGCACCAGATCGGCCGCGCCGAATATGTTCCGATCATGGATGACGAGGCGCTGGAAGCCTTCCAGCTGCTGACCAGGCTTGAAGGCATCATCCCGGCGCTGGAGCCGAGCCACGCCATTGCAGAGGTGATCAAGCGCGCGCCCAAAATGGGCAAGGACCAGATCATCCTGATGAACCTCTCCGGCCGCGGCGACAAGGACATCTTCACCGTCGGCAAGATCCTCGGCATGGAGCTCTGAGAATGACTGCACGCATGGACAAACGCTTCGCGGATCTCGCCGCGGAAGGCCGCCCGGCCCTCGTCACCTATTTCATGTCCGGCGATCCGGATTATGCCTGTTCGCTGGAGATCATGAAGGCGCTGCCGAAGGCCGGCGCCGACGTCATCGAGCTCGGCATGCCCTTCTCCGATCCGATGGCCGACGGTCCGGCGATCCAGCTTGCCGGCCAGCGGGCGCTTGCCGGCGGCCAGACGCTTGCCAAGACGATCCAGATGGCCCGCGACTTCCGCAGGCAAGACGACGCGACCCCGATCGTGCTGATGGGCTACTACAACCCGATCTACATCTATGGCGTCGAGCGTTTCCTCGACGAGGCGCTGGACGCCGGCATCGACGGCCTGATCGTCGTCGACCTGCCGCCGGAAATGGATGACGAACTGTGCATCCCGGCACTCGCCAAGGGTATCAACTTCATCCGTCTCGCCACGCCGACGACCGATGAGAAGCGCCTGCCGACCGTTTTGAACAACACGTCGGGCTTCGTCTATTACGTCTCGATGAACGGCATCACCGGTTCGGCCCTGCCCGATCCCTCGCTCATCGGCAGCGCCGTCGGCCGCATCAAGGCCCATACGAAGCTGCCGGTCTGCGTCGGCTTCGGCGTCAAGACGGCCGAGCATGCGAGGGCCATCGGCGCTTCGGCGGATGGCGTCGTCGTCGGTACCGCCATCGTCAACCAGATCGCCTCCAGCCTGACGGCGGACGGCAAGGCGAGTGGCGCCACCGTTGCCGGTGTCGAAACGCTGGTCATGAGCCTCGCATCGGGCGTGCGCGCGTCGCGCCTTGCGGCGGCGGAATAAAGTTCCCACATGGGAACCACCATTATAACGGGAGTCTAGACCGTGAACTGGATCACGAATTACGTTCGGCCGAAGATCAACTCGATGCTTGGCCGCCCTGACCGGGATGTACCGGAAAATCTCTGGATCAAGTGCCCGGAAACCGGCGAGATGGTGTTCCACCGCGATCTCGAGGAAAACAAGTGGGTCATCCCGGCCTCGGGCTACCACATGAAGATGCCGGCCAAGGCTCGCCTCAAGGACCTCTTCGATGACGGCGTCTACGAGGCCCTGCAGCAGCCGAAAGTCGCGCAGGACCCGCTGAAGTTCCGCGATTCGAAGAAGTACAGCGATCGCCTGAAGGACAGCCGCGTCAAGACCGACCTCGAAGACACGATCGTCGCTGGCGTCGGCAAGTCGCGCGGCGTCAAGCTCGTCGCCGTCGTGCATGAATTCAACTTCATGGGCGGCTCGCTCGGCATTGCCGCGGGCGAGGCGATCATCAAGGCCTTCGAACGCGCGATTGCCGAAAAGTGCCCGCTCGTCATGTTCCCGGCCTCTGGCGGCGCGCGCATGCAGGAAGGCATCCTTTCACTGATGCAGCTGCCGCGCACCACCGTCGCCGTGGAAATGCTGAAGGAAGCGGGCCTGCCCTATATCGTCGTGCTCACCAACCCGACGACCGGCGGCGTCACGGCCTCCTATGCCATGCTGGGCGATATCCACCTCGCCGAGCCGGGCGCCGAAATCTGCTTTGCCGGCAAGCGCGTCATCGAGCAGACCATCCGCGAAAAGCTGCCCGAGGGCTTCCAGACGTCGGAATATCTCATGGAGCATGGCATGGTCGACATGGTCGTCAAGCGCCATGACATTCCCGATACGCTGGCCCGTCTTCTGAAGATCCTCATGAAGAAGCCGGCAGCTGTCTCGGCCACCAACGGCGCCGTCGCCATCGCGGCCCAGTAACATGACCGGCGTGATGGTCAGCGAAGCGGCAGCGGAGATCGAAAAACTTCTCGGTCTCCATCCCAAGGGCTTCGACCTGTCGCTCGACCGCATCACGCGGCTGCTCGCAGCGCTTGGCGATCCGCATCTGAAACTGCCGCCGGTCATCCATGTGGCCGGCACCAACGGCAAGGGTTCCGTCACGGCCTTCTGCCGCGCCATCCTCGAGGCCCAGGGCCTCAGCGTCCACGTCCATACCTCGCCGCATCTCGTCAACTGGCACGAGCGCTACCGTCTCGGTGTCAAAGGCGGGCGCGGGCAGTTCGTGGAAGATGCGGTTCTGGCGGATGCGGTGCGGCGTGTCGCCGACGCCAATGGCGGGGAAAAGATCACCGTCTTCGAAATCCTGACCGCCGTCACCTTCGTGCTCTTTGCCGAGCATCCAGCCGATGTCGCGATCATCGAGGTCGGCCTTGGCGGGCGCTTCGATGCGACGAATGTCATGCCGCGCCCGGCCGTCTCCATCATCATGCCGATCTCGCTCGATCATCAGGCCTATCTCGGCGATCGTGTCGAGCTGATCGCCGCCGAAAAAGCCGGCATCATGAAACGCGGCGTGCCCGTCGTCATAGGCTTCCAGACGGAAGACGCCGCCCGTGACGTGCTGATCGAGACCGCCGAGCGGCTCGGCTGCCCGCATACCGTCTATGGCCAGGACTTCATGGCGCATCAGGAATATGGCCGCCTCGTCTATCAGGACGAGTTCGGCCTTGCCGACCTGCCGCTGCCGCGCCTGCCCGGCCGCCACCAATATGCCAATGCCGCTGCCGCGATCCGCGCGGTCAAGGCCACCGGCTTTCCGATTTCCGAACATGCGCTGGAAATGGGCCTCTCCCATGTCGAATGGCCGGGTCGTTTGCAACGGCTGACGGATGGCGCCTTGGCGCGCATCGCCCCGCGCGCCAGCGAGATCTGGGTCGATGGCGGCCACAATCCCGGTGCCGGCCAGGTGATCGCAGAGACCATGGCGAATTTCGAAGAACGCGAGGCCCGCCCGCTCTTCCTCGTGACGGGCATGATCAACACCAAGGACCCGGTCGGCTATTTCGAGCCCTTCGGCGGTCTGGCCGAGCGCGTCTTCACCGTGCCGATCCGCGGCTCCGATGCCGGCCTCGACCCGGTGGCGCTGGCCGAGGATGCCGCCCGCGCCGGCCTTGAAGCGGAGGCGTTCTCGACGGTCGCCGAAGCGCTCGCCGAAATCGGCCGCATCACGGCGGAAGATGCCGTGCCGCCGCGCATCCTGATCGGCGGTTCGCTCTATCTCGTCGGCGACGTGCTCGCCGACAATGGAACGCCCCCCACCTGAGAACGCAAAAAGCCCGGCCGAAGCCGGGCTTTTTCATGTGGACCAGTCTGGCCGATCAGGCGGCGCTGGAAATCCACGAGGAAAGCGCCGTCTTGGGGGCGGCGCCAACCTTGATGTCGGCTACTTCGCCACCCTTGAACATGGCAAGCGTCGGGATCGAGCGCACGCCGAACTGGGCGGCCAGTTCTGGGTTCTCGTCGATGTTCAGCTTGGCGACCTTCACCTTGCCGGCGAGTTCCGTCGCGATTTCCTCAAGTGCCGGGGCGATCATCTTGCACGGGCCGCACCATTCGGCCCAGAAATCGACGACGACCGGCTCTGCGGAATTCAGGACTTCAGCCTGGAAGTTGGACTGGTCGACTTTTACGGTAGCCATGAGGCTCTCCTTGAACGGTGATTGTTGCATGAAATGTGATGTGCCGGGCCTTCGGTTTCAAGCCCTGAAGTGCCGGGCCGGCACGATCCGTCCCGCCCGGTATCTCACTTTGCCGTGAGTTCGGCAAGGCTGGCATCGAGCAGCGCCAGCTCCAGCCAGAAGGTTTTCGCTGCCTCCGTATAGATCAGTCCGCAGCGGATTTCCTTGTCCGGATAGAGCGGCGTGAGGATCGCCCGATAGATGGCAAGCTGCGCCCGGTGCTCGAACGGGATATCCGCGACGGAAGCCGGCGGCACGCGGTTCGTCTTGAAATCGACGATCTCCACGGCGTCTTCGCTGACGGCCATGCGGTCGATGCGGCCCGAGACCGCAAAATCCCGCCGGCCGAGCGACAGCGTGCCCATGATCGAGACTTCCGCCCGTGCCGCGGGTGAGAAGATCGTCGCAAGGCTCTCGTCGCCGATCACCGCCAGCGCGGCCTCCACCAGCGAAACGCGGGCATGGTCCGGCCAATGCGCCACCGCCCGCTCCAGATAGCGCCGCGCCGCTGCCGGGCGCTCCTCCGGCGCAACGGACGGCAGGATTTGCAGGAAGCGGTGCAGGATGCGCCCGCGCTCCAGCGCAAGCCCGCTGCCGGGCGCTCCGCTGCCTTTCCGGCCGAACAAGGCGGAGGGCACCAGAAGGTCCGCCGTGTCGGTCTCGATGACGGCGGCCGCACCCGAGGGGCTCAAGGGGCGCGGTAGGGCCTTCTGCGGCGGCAGCGGTTTGCCGAGCGCGTCCGGCAGCACCGATTTCGCCCGTTCTTCGACGGCGGCCGTCGACACCGCACCGATATCGGCCGCACCCGCCTCGCGCCAGGAAAGACCCTGCCAGCTTTCACCCGCCGTCGAAAACGTCATCTCGATGCAACGGCTTTCATCGGCGGCAAGGGCCGTGGCGATCATCGCATGCCAGGTGTCCTTGGCCTCCTGCCGGCCGCGATAGCCGCAGACGACGAGCCGGTCGGCCGCCCGTGTCATCGCCACATAGAGCAGCCGGCGGTATTCCTCTTCCGCACTTGCCTTGATGCGCTCGGCATCGGCCTCCGTCAGTGCGTTGCCAAGATCCTTCAGCGGCAGCCAGACCGGCAGACCGCCGGCCAGAGGACCGCCCGCGAGGAAACGCAGTTTCGGCATATGGTTGGCATTGAACGGCTTCGAGCCGCCGTCGACGAGAAAGACGACCGGCGCCTCCAGGCCCTTTGCGGCATGCACGGTCATGATGCGGATCTCGCCGCGCGCCTTGTCCTGCTCGCGCTTGACCGTCGGCGCCTCTAGTTCCAGCGTGGAAACGAAGGCTTGCAGGCCGGGCAGGCCATTCTCTTCCTGCTCCAGCGCAAAGGTCAGGAACTCGTCGATGATCTCGCCCGCCTCCGCGCCGAGCCGGGCAAGGAACGCCCGCCGCCCGCCGCCGGCCCCGAGAATGCGCGCATAAAAATCATGCACGGATTGCTCGCGCGCATGGCTTATGAGATCGGAAAGCCGGCGAACGATCGGGTCGAGTGCAGCATTCGTTTCCGCCATCTCCCGAAGCCGCATCCACAGGCTCTGCCGCTCGCCGCGCCGGGCGGCGAGCTCGAACACGGTCTCCTCGTTCAGGCCGAAGAGCGGGCTCTTCATGAGGGCGGCCAGCGACAGATCGTCTTCCGGCAGCACGGCGAAGCGGCCGAGCGCCATCAGGTCCTGCACGGCGATATGCTTGGTCAGCACCAGCCGGTCGGCGCCGGCGACGGGCAGGTTGTGGCGCTGCTTCAGCGTGCGCGTCAGCGCATTGACGAAGGCGTCGCGCTTGCGCACCAGCACGATCACGTCGCCCGCCGCCATCGGCCGCGCCTTGCCCTTCTCCGTCACCGTCTCGCGACCGATCCAGCCGGCGAGCGTATCGGCGATGCGCCGCGCCAGCACATTGATCGGCGCCTCCTCGGCAACCGCGTCGAAGGGCGCCGTCCAGTCCTCCTCGTCGAGCCCCGGCGGCGCGGCGATCACCTCCCAGACATCGACCGCACCGGGCTCGCGTCCACGGTTGGAGGCATGCACGATCTCGTCGCCATCGGGCGACAGGCCGCGTGCATTGGCCGGATCGAGAAACACCTGGTCGACGGCCGACAGCACGTCGCGCGTCGAGCGAAAGGAGAGCAGCAGCCGGATCGGGCTGAAGGCCGCCTCCGCCATCCGCGTGCGCCGGGAAACCTCTCTTCCTTCCTCGGCAAAGCGCTCCGGCTGCGCGCCTTGGAAGGAATAGATCGACTGTTTCTCGTCGCCCACGGCAAAGATCGTGCGCTCCACCCGCCGCGCCGTTTCGCCGGCGAAGAAATCGTCGGTCAAAGCCTTCACGATCTGCCATTGCCGCGGGCTGGTGTCTTGCGCCTCGTCGACGAGGATATGATCGATGCCCTGGTCGAGCTTGTAATGCACCCAGGCGCTCACCTTTTCGCGGGTGAGCAGCGTCGCCGTGCGGTCGATCAGGTCGTCGAAATCGAGCAGGCTGCGCGCCCGCTTCAGGTCCTCGTAGTCGCCGATCAGCCGTTCGGCGATGGTGAGCGCCGCCAGCGTCGCCTCGACCATGCGCAGGCGCCGCAGCCGCTCGGTGCAGGCGACCATATGGTCCTGCGCAGCGGTCAGCGCGTCCTCGAATTGCGGAAACTGTTTTTTCAGCGCGGCGGAGAAGAAGGCGGTGCCGATTTTCTTAGGCGATCCGTCTTTCGTGAAGAACAGCGCGTGAAGCACGGCGCGGCGCGCTTCCGGATCGGTGAGCCGGCTTACGGATCGCAAACCGGCGGCCGAGGTTTTCACCGTATCGCTGCCAAGCGTCTCCGCCGCCGAGAGATACGCCTCCAGCGTCGTGCCCGAAAGGGCATCGAGCGGCCAGAAGGCGGCAAGGATGCTGTCAATGGTTTCCGTCGCCGTAATGCCCGTTTCCCGCCGCAGCACGGCGCCCACGCCGCCGGCCTTGTCGGCGTCGTCGATGAAGGCGCGGATCGGTCCGCGGGCGGCGACGATATCGGAGATCAGCTTTTCCAGGCCGGTATCGTCGGCGATGTCGAGCACTGTCGCAAAGGCCTCGGCCAGCGCCCGGTCGTCCTCGTTCGCCGTCGCGGTCAAGAGCGAGCGGCGCGCATCCGCCAGCAGCACGGCCGCCGCCCGGTCGTCGAGCACGGAAAAATGGCCGGCGACGTTGGCCTCCAGCGGAAACTGGTGCAGCAGCGCCTCGCAGAAGGCGTGGATCGTCTGGATCTTCAGGCCACCCGGCGTTTCCAGCGCGCGCGCAAAAAGGCGGCGGGCCTCGGCGAGCTTGAAAAGGTCCGGCCGCTTGCCCTCGATGGCGGCTACCCGGTCGGACAGCTCTTCATCGGACAGCGTCGCCCATTCGGCGAGCCGCTCGAAGACGCGGTTCGACATTTCGGAGGCCGCCGCCTTGGTATAGGTGAGGCAGAGGATGGCCGAGGGCCGGCAGCCGGCGAGCAGCAACCGGATGACGCGCTGGGTCAGCACATGCGTCTTGCCGGAGCCGGCATTGGCCGAAACCCAGGCCGACCGGGCCGGGTCCGATGCCGTCGCCTGCTTCTGCGACGTCCAGCTCAGCCATGCCGCGGGATCGGCGGAGGCGGGGCGGTCTTCGGCGGGGCTCTGGTTCTCAAGCATCGTCGCCCTCCTCACCGTTTTCCGCCGAGGACCATTCGGCGACGCGTGCCAGATGGTCGTATTCGCCGCCATAGTCACGCTCCTGCTCGGGAATGACGCGGGATTTGAAACCGAAGCGGCCTTCGATCAGGCCAGTCAGCAGCTTTTCCAGTTCGGCCAGCGCATCCTCCGCCAGTTCAACGGCGGATTTGGGATTGTTCTTCGCACCCTCGTTGTTAACCTGCTCGGCATCGAACCGCTCGCCGGGCTTGAGGCGCACATAGAGAAGGTTTGCCGGCTCGCGCTGGCCGGGGCCGCGGAAGGCACTGCGGCGGATGGCGGCGGCTTCCAGCGCCAATTGCGGATCGAGCAGCGCGCGCGCCACCTTCAGCGACGGCGTGCTGCCGGTCTTGTAGTCGAGGATATCGGCGCTGCCGTCGGGCAGGATATCGATGCGGTCGGCAATGCCCGTCAGGCGGATGCCGCCGACGGAGAGATCGAGCGAGGCCGGCACTTCCGTCAGGCTTTCGCGCACGCCCGGCGCGCGCTTCAGGTGCCAGTCGACGAAGGCACGCGCGACGGCGGCGAAACGCGGCCGCCAAACGGCATCGATATGCGGCGGCAGCGCAATGGCGTCGAATTCCTCGTCGAGGATATGGCCGATGAGCGTCAGCGGTTCGCCGCTCCCTTCCGCGCGCACGAAACGGTCGACGATGCGGTGGTAGAGCGAGCCGCGCTCGGCCGGGCCGGGATCGAGGTTGAAGGGCGCGATCGGGTGCAGCCGCAGAATATGGCGGGCATAGATGGCATAGGGATCGCGGCGAAGGCGGCCGATCTCGCTGAAAGAGTATTTCTTCGGCTGCAAGTCCGCCGGCGGTTTTGGTGACGGGCGCGGTGCGGTCGGAACGCTGGCGCTCCGGTCGATATCGCCCGCCCAGTCGATGAGGTTTTTGCCGCGGCTGCGCAGGTCGGCGGCCAGCGTCGGCCCGCCGACGGCGAGCAGGCGTTGCAGCCAGCGGGAGGCCACGGTCGGGGCGGTGCCGTTGCGTAGCGCCCGTGTCAGCACCAGCTTCGGCGTGGCGGCGGCCATCTGCAAGTCGTGGCCGAGCTGGCCGATGCGCCGCTCCGGCGGCTCCAGGCCGATCTCGACCTTCATAACGCGCGAGAGGAAGGCGTCGTTCGCCGCCTGCCCCGGCCAGGTGCCCTCGTTGAGCCCGCCGATCACGACGGTATCGACACTTTGCAGGCGCGATTCGAGCGCGCCGAAAATGAAGGCGCGCGGATGGCGCATCGAGCGCGGCTTGACGCTTTCGCTCGCCGCCAGCGCCTCGATGATATCGCACCATTGCGGCCCGTCGGCCTCGATCTGTCCGTCCGTCTCCATCACGCTCTTCAGGAGATTGGCAAGACTGTCGCCCGCTTCGCCCGACCAGAGGGCGGCCAGATTTGCATGCTCGTCCACCGCCACCGCTTCCAGCGCGCGGCCGGTGCGCTCGGCCCAGTCGGAGAGCGGCAGTTTCGAGGAGAAACGTCGCCCCGTGCGGCTTTGCTGCACCAGCACGCCGGCCAGCGGCTCGACGGCGGCGGCGACGCGGCGCGTCAGATCGCGCGCAAGCGGGATCGCCGTCTCGGGCAGCGCGGTGCGCCAGACCGGCGGATGGCGATCCCCAGCCTGCCGTTCGAGGGCGGTCTCCAGCAGCGGCTCCAGCGCCGAGATGTCGATTTCCGCCGTCCCGCCGCGCAGCGCCGTCAGCTCCAGCGCGGTCACGGCCGCGCTTAGGTCCTCGCTTCGAAGCCCGAACCGGGCAAGCGGATGTTTCAAGAGCGCGACGAGCGGCACCGGGTCGCCAGGGCGGAGCGCTGCTTCGGCGAGCAGCCGGAGGAGGGTGCCCTGTGGCGTGGACAGCAGCGGCGTGCCGGCCGAATCGTCCGCCTCGATGCCGAACCGGGCGAGTTCGGCGGCAACACGCCGGCCGAGTTTCCGATCGGGCGTGATCAGGGCCGCCTGGGCGTCTTCGCTGTCTTCAAGCGCAAGCCGCAGTGCAATGGCAATCGCCAGCGCTTCCTCGCGCTCATTGGCCGCCTCGACGAGGGAGACGTCGCAGAACGCTGCGGCCATCCGGTCGGCATCGAGCGCGCCACGCACCTCGCCCCAGCCGGCCGTCGCCTGCGTCGGCAGGAAGGCGCTGGAGAGGAGTTTCGAGCGGTATTCCAGATCGTCGGGGGGGGAGCCGAGGGGTTCCACATCGTTTCGTGTAGAGCCCATGCGGGCGAGCAGGCGGTGAAGGCCGTATTGCGGATGGCTGCGCGCGGCGGCGTCCGGCTTCTGCCCACCCTCCGAGCCGCCCTGGTGGCCGACGAGCAGCCATTCGGCGTCCGACATGAAGCGGTCGAGCCCCGGCAGGATCACCACGCCGTTCGACAGCTTCGCCACGGCGGCGATCAATCCCGCGGTTGCCGGAATGGAGCCGGTCGAACCGGCGATGATGACAGGGCCTGCCGGCGGCGAATGGCTGTAGCGTTCGGTTTCGGCATGCAGCGTCGCATTACGCCGGAGCGACGGCGAGGAGCGGCTAAGCTCCGTCAGGCGCGCCGGCCAGAAGTCGCTGGCGATCTTCAAAAATTCGGCGGTTAGCTGCCACCAGAGCGCATGGTTGGAAACGTCGAGGCTGTCGAACGCCGACCAGTCCAGCTCTTCCGTTTCCATCGCATCGATGATCTCGGCAAGGTTGCGGGCAAGCCAGACGGCATCGGCCGGGCTTGCGGGGGCGACGAGTGGGCTTTCGGCATGTACGGAGGTCACAGCGGCGGGCAGGCTGTTGCGCCAGGCGAGCACGAGGCGGGCAAGCTCGATGAGGCGCGCCGGGCCGGACAGCGGTTCGGCCATGTCGAGAAGTGCGGGCGTCATCTCATCGAAGAAGCCGCTGTCGTCATCGGTCTCGCCCAGTGCCCGGATGACCGGCAGGATCGCCGATTTGCCGCCGAAGAGATCGACGAATTCCGAGCGCAGCACGCGGGCCGAACGGCGCGTCGGCACGTAGATCGTGACGTCGGCCAGCGCCAGCGGATCGGCGGGATCGTAGGTGAAGCCGGGCACGAGGCGTCCGTCGATGAGGCTTGCTGCCACCGTTTTCAGGAAAGGCAGGCTCGCCGGGATCGAATAGATGCGGCCGCCGCGCGCACTGGTCACGCCGCCGCCTCTTGGAAACGGCCGATGACGGCTTCCGCCGCGCCGATGGCATCAGGCGTGCCGACGGTGATCCAGTGTCCCCTAAGCATCAGGCCGAAGAGCCGACCCCTCTCGATGGCGCGGTCGAAATAGATGTTGAGATTGAAGGCATCGTCGGGGGCATCGTCGAACAAGGCCGGCATCATCGCGATGGCGCCGGCATAGACGACCGGATTGCCGTTTTCCGCGCTGTAGCGGGCGAGCTTCCCGTCCGCATCCATCGAAAAATCCTTCTTGCCGTTGTGCCCCGTCGTATCCTCCAGCCGCACGCAGAGCAGGAGCATGTCCATGCGGTCAGGGTCGAAGGCTTCGGCGAGACGCTGAAGGTTGGTCTTTTCGCCCGGCTTTTCGCCGATCCAGAAGAGATCGGCATTCATGACGAGCACGGGAGCTCGACCGAGCAGTTTCAGGCCTTTCGCAAGGCCGCCGCCGGAATTCATCAGCTGGTACGTCTCGTCGGACAGGATGATTTCAGGCTGGGTACGCTTTGCCAGATGTGCGGTCATCTGGTCGGCGAAATGATGCACATTGACGACCGCGCGTTTGACGCCCGCCTCGGCCAGCGCATCCAGCCCGTAATCGATCATCGGTTTTCCGGCGATCGGCACCAGCGGCTTCGGCATCGTATCGGTGATGGGGCGCAGGCGCGTTCCAAGGCCGGCGGCCAGCACCATGGCGTCTTCGATCTTCATCGTCTGCTCGCGCTATGATTCGGTCGCGAGGATTCCAGCCTTTTCGCACCAGTCGCGCAAGGGGGCGAGATCGGGATGGGAGAGCGCGCGCGTCAGATTGCGGAAGGTGCGCGGCATGTGGCGCATATAGGCCGGCTTGCCGTCGCGCTGCATCAGCCGCACCCAGATGCCGACAAGCTTGCAATTGCGCTGCGCCGCCATGACATGCCAGTCGCGCAGGAAACGGTTTCGGTCGAAGCCGGCGTGTTTTGCGCGGAGCGACAGATAGTGGTCGAGCACCTCGTCCGCGACACCCTCGGGCATATCGACACGCGCATCCTGCACCAGCGAGGCGACGTCGTAGGCCGAGGGGCCGATCATCGCGTCCTGGAAGTCGATGATACCGACGCGGTCGGTGCCGGAGGCCTCCGGCCGCCAGATGATGTTGGGCGAATGGAAATCGCGCAGCAGCAGATTGTGTTCTGCGGCCGAAAGGCTGGCGATCAGGCCATCCCAGATCGCGATATAGGCCTGGCGCTCGCTGTCGCTCGCCGGCGTGCCGCGTTTCCAGGGCAGATACCAGTCGGTGAGCAGGCTGACCTCGATCTGCATCGCATCCCGGTCGAAATCCGGCACATGATGCACGATGCCGCCGGCGACCGGCAGGTCGCGCTCAAAAGCTTGCCCGTGCATATGGGCCAGGCACGCTGCACTCTCGCGGTAGCGCTCGGCAATCGGCACGCCGCTTTCGTCGAGCACGCCGTCGCTGCCGAGGTCCTCGATCAACAGGATGCCTTGTTCGATATCCGTCGCGTAAATTTCAGGCGCACGCAGGCCGCGCGCGACGAGATGTCTGCCGACGGCGATGAACGGTTTCACGTCCTCTGCGATATGGGCGATCTGCTGGTAGTATTTGCCCTGCGCAAGGATCGGCCCCGGTGCGTGGCGCGGTGCGTCCATCAGCACGAAGCGCTGGCCACCGGTGTAAACATGCTCGTAGGCTCGCACCGAGGCATCGCCCGTCAGATGGCGGCGCGTCGCGGCCTGATAGCCGGCGTCATCAAGAAAGGCGCGGATCGCCAGCGACCGGCGAATCCGGCTCACGGCCGGTGCCGGGCCATCGATGGCGACCCGCCGGCCGTCGCCCTCATGGGTGAAGGTCAGCGTGATGCCATCCGTCGGAAGGGCGCCAAGTCCTTTTTCCGGCCATTCGACGAGGCAGACGCCATCCGAAAGCGCTTCGTCGAAGCCGAGTTCGTCGATCTCGGCGGCATCGGCGATGCGGTAGAGATCGAAATGCGCGACCGGCACGCGCAGGTCATAGCTCTGTACGAGCGTGAAGGTCGGGCTTGGCACTTCCAGAAAAGCGTCATCGGCAATCGCGCGAATGAGTGCGCGTGAAAAGGTCGATTTTCCGGCGCCGAGATCGCCCGACAGCGCGATATAATCACCGCGCTTGGCCGCCAGCGCCATGTCCTCGCCGAAACGAATGGTCGCGGCTTCGTCGACGAGGAAGATGTCGAGCGCCATGCCGGCCTATTCCGCCGCTGCGAAGGATGTCATCGTCGCCGAGGGAATGCGCACGGTCACATTGGTGCCGCGGCCCTCCTGGCTGTCGATGGTGACGGTGCCGTGGTGCAGGCTGACGAAGCTTTCGACGATGGAGAGGCCGAGGCCGGCGCCGCCCTGGCGGCCGTGACTTTCGAAGCGGTTGAACACCGTCTTGAGCACGTCCTGCGGAATGCCCGGCCCACGGTCGGTGACCGTAAAGACGAGGTCGGCGCCCTCGCGCCAGCAGCGCAGGCCGATGGAGCTGTGCGCCGGTGCGAAATTCGCGGCATTGCCGAGCAGTTTTATGAGGATCTGCTTGAGGCGCTGCTGGTCGGCGACGATGGTGCCGAGATTGTCGGGCGCGGTGATTTCCAGCGTCACCTGCGCTTCGTGCAGCCGGTCGGCGAACTGCATCGACACGTCGTCGAGCAGGTCCGTCAGGTTGATCTCGGTATAGTCGAGTTCCATGATGCCGGCATCGACGGTCGCAAGGTCGAGAATGTCGTTGACGATGGTGAGCAGCACGGCCGAGGAGGTCGCGATGTGATCGACATATTCCGACTGGCGGTCGTTGAGTTCGCCCATGGTCGGCGTCTTCAGGAGATCCGCGAAACCGATGATGTTGGTGAGCGGCGAGCGCAGTTCGTAGGAGACGTGCTGGACGAAATCGTTCTTCAGCGCATCGGCCTTGCGCAGCGCGTCGTTCTTTTCCGTGAGCGCACGGCTGACGCGCACGCTGTCGGTGATGTTGACGAAGGTCAGCATCGTCTGGGCATTGGAGAGCGGAATGACGGCGAAATCGAGCACCAGGCCGGTACGCAGCTCCAGCACGCCCTGGCAGGACGGCCGCTCGTCGTCGAAGCTGGTGATGATATGCGCAAAGCGCTTCCAGCCGTCCGGCTTGTCATAGGAGACCGCACAGGCCTGCTCGATGGCGCGGATATGCGTACCGGATTTCGCCTCCGCCTCGCTGATACCCCAGAGCGCGCGGAAGGCCGGGTTGGACAGGCGGATGCGCCCGTCCGGGCTGAACACGGCGACCCCTTCGGCCAGATGGTCGATGGTCTCGTCCTGTACCTGCACCAGCGTGTTGTAGCGCGTTTCGAGATCGACCTTTTCCGTCAGGTTCTCGAAGACCCAGGTGGCGCCGCCCTGCGGGCGGGCGGTGGCGAAGACGCGCAGCGTCTGGCCGTTCGGCAGGTGCCAGAGGTCGGTCTGGGTCTCGATGGCGCGGTAGACAGCAAGTGCTGCTTCCTTCCACTGTTTCCAGTTCAGCTGCTCGGGCAGTTTTCCGGCGGCGCGCAGCTTGTCGAAGAGTTCGCCATTGCCGGGCTTGCCTTCGAGGAAGGCCATGTCGACCTCCCACATATGCTGGAAGGCCTGGTTGTAGAATTGCAGGCGCTGGTCGCCGTCGAAGATCGCGACGGGGGTCGCGAGATGGTCGAGCGTTTCGGCATGGCTCTTCAGCGTGCGCACGAGTTCTTCCCGCACCGCCTCGACATCCGAAACGTTGACGGCGATGCCGGCCGAACCCGTCGGGCTGCGGGCATCGACGACGTCGAAGAAGCCGCGGTTGCCGTGCACGACGGTCGAGACCTTGTCGCGGTAGGGCATGTCATAGGTGCTGGCGGCGCGGATCTTTTCGCGCGCGATGGTCGGCAGCAGTTCGCGGCCTTCATGCACGGCGCTCGCGGCATCCTTCGCCTCGACGGCCTCGGCATAGGCCTCGTTGACCCAGGCGAGCGAGCCATCGGCGGTGCGCTGCCAGACGGGCTGGTCGATCTGGTCGAGCAGGCCCTGAAGGGTGGTGAGCGCCGCGACCAGGCGGTCGCGCTCGAGCTTCAACTCGGCGGCCTCGGCGCGCAGATTGTTGAGCGCCACGAAACGCACGAAAGCCTGTCCGCCGGACACGCGGCCCTGGGCTTCCAGCACTTCGTCGCGGCTGGTTTCCACGACGAGATCGAAACTCTGGGCCTGGGAGCGCAGCTTTTCGACGGCGCGCTCGATCTCGCCGG
>NZ_JBLZPK010000069.1:0-17267 GCF_049199905.1 Shinella sp. M27 | reverse complement strand
ACCGTGGCACGCCCTAGGGGAGTCGAACCCCTCTTTCCAGGATGAAAACCTGGCGTCCTAACCGATAGACGAAGGGCGCGTGCGGTGGGCGTCTTATAGAAGGGCGTTTTGCCTTCCGCAAGCGGGAAAAGGCGCTTGTGACAAAAAAATGAAAAGCCGCCCGAAGGCGGCTTCATTGCACGAGAAAATCGCTCGTTTCCAGAGACTTAAGCCCTGCGGATCATTTGCGCCTGCGGCAACGCCAGTTCCAGTCGCGCTCCTCGCCGATATCGATATGCACGGATTCGGTATGGCAGTAAGTGCCGACGCCGCCGCGGCCGGGCATGCTGCGCAGATATTCCGCCAGCTCCCACTTCGAGACGCCGGCGATCTGGATATCCGCCGCCTCGCAGCGCGTGTGCAGCGATTGCTTGGCGCGGTTGACCTTCAGGTCGCGCAGGCCTGACGTGACGATGATCGGCTTGTCGTAATGCTTTTCGATCGTTTTCAGGACCTGCAGCAGTTCCGGCTTGAAACAGCCGGTCTTCACCTTTTCGGTCTGCAGCCAGAGGCCGTTCGGCGCAAGGCGCGCGAGACCGGCAAGCGAGGCGACTTCCTTGAACTGTGGCGCATCGTCCTCGACCTCGTCAGCCTCGGAATGATGGGTCGAGAACATCGCATTGGCGGTGGAGACGCCGGGCAGGGTGCCGAGCGAAGCCTTCTGCGTGGTGCCGGCGGTGTCTCGGTTGAGAACGCGGCGCGGCTGTTCGGAGAAGCGCTCGCCGTCGAACTGCGCCTTGGCATCGCGCTTGCCGCTGAACAGCGAGGCGAGCGTCAGCGTCTTGCGCGGTTGGATCTTCGTCTGCGTTTGGCCGAGGCTTGCCTGCGTGGTGGTTTCCGGCAGGGCCACGGCGTCATCGCCTTGCACTTCCCTGGCAAGCGCCATGTCGGCCGCGTTGCCGCTTCCCGCCTCGTTGACGAGCGCCATGCGTGCCGTCTTGGGGATCGGCACGTTTTCGGGCAGGATCGCGGACTGTTCGTCGCCCAGCGTTTCTAGCTTCTGCTGCTGCGCGGACGAATCGACCGGCGGCATGTCCTCGACGGGCAGGCGGCCGGATTGATCGGCAGTTTGCGCGCCACCGGCATAGAGGCTGTTGACGGCGGCATTCGTGCCGCCCGTCGTGGAATAGGCATTGCTGGTGGCAACCGCCTGCGTGCCGTTGGAATAGATGCTCGACCGGCCGGCATTCAGCGTGGTCGATTGCATGACAATATCAGCCCGGTCGCCGGTCATTTCGGCCTGCTGGGCGTTCATGGCAGCGGCATCGCCGGCATTCGCCGTCGCATAGGCGCCCTGCGACGTGCCGCTAGCGGCCGAGGCGGTCGTGACCGGCGTCGTGGTCTCGTCCGTGCCGGCATCCGCGACGGTTTCATCGCTTTCCTGCGCAGGCTTCATATCCGCACGCATATCGTTCGAGACTGCGGAAACGCAGCCCGAGAGTGTGGCAACCGAAACGGCCAGCAGCAATCCATACCGCAGCGTTTTCAGGCCGAGCCACTTTCCTTGCATATCCTGCAAAGGCTTTCCCCCGCTTTCGACGTTCGAGCCCCCGGTCTTGCCGCCGGTCGGGCCATTTCTTCAAACAGTCGCAACCGCACGCACGAAGAGCCCAAGACGGGACAAGGGGATACAGGCTGCGGTTGCCGCGATGTTACCGGTCCGGCCCCTCATGTAAAGGCCGGAGCGTGTGAAGCCGTGAAACGCAAAACGGAAGACAATCCGGCTTGAAAACGGCCAGGACGCCCCCTCACGCTGGCGATTGACCGGAATGGCTAAGAATTTTCCGGTCAAATACGGCGAAACGATGGTTCGTGACGCTGAATATAGGACGCAAGCTTTGCCCGGGGCTTGCGTCCACGGCCGCTTACCAGACGCCGGTATTGCCCATGGACGCCCAGGGCTCGGCGGCGGGCAGGTTGTCGCCCTTCTGCAGGATCTCGATGGAGATACCGTCCGGCGAGCGCACGAAGGCCATGTGGCCGTCGCGCGGCGGACGGTTGATCGTCACGCCATTGTCCATCAACTTCTGGCACAGCGCATAGATATCGTCGACCTCATAGGCGAGGTGGCCGAAATTGCGGCCGCCGGCATAGTCCTCGGTGTCCCAGTTATAGGTGAGCTCGAGGCAAGGCGTTGCTTTTTCGCGGGCGGTGGCGACATCTTCTGACGCGGCGAGGAAGATCAGCGTGAATCGGCCTTTTTCATTCTCGTAACGGCGGACTTCCTCAAGCCCGAAAAGCGTGCAGTAGAAATGTAGGGACTGGTCGATGTCTTTGACGCGGACCATCGTGTGGAGATAACGCATTGGAATATCCTCAAAATGTGGAATCGCCGGAAAGATGAGGTTTTTGTCAGCTTGAGGCAAGCCTTGCGGCCTACCAATGCAGCCAGCAAAACTTTCAAAGGGGCTTGCGCATTCGCATCGGGACAATGTTATTCTGAACCTCAAGAATCAGTTAACCGTAACTCAATGTGAAGCGTAATCGAGGGGCTGGTAGGTCATGGCGGACAGGGTGTCTTCAACGGAAATCACAGAGCGTGATGACCAGAGCAATGACGCCGTCGATTTGATCGAGATCACCGGTGTCATCAAGTGGTTCGACGTCGCCAAGGGTTTCGGTTTCATCGTCCCGGACAACGGCATGCAGGATGTGCTGCTGCACGTCACCTGCCTGCGCCGCGATGGCTACCAGACGGTGCTTGAAGGGACGCGTGTCGTCGCGATCATTCAGAAGCGCGACCGCGGTTATCAGGCCTTCCGCATTCTCTCCATGGATCAGTCGACGGCCGTGCATCCTTCGCAGATGCCGCCGGTCAAGACCCATGTGCAGGTCACGCCTTCCAGCGGGCTCGAGCGCGTTCTCGTCAAATGGTTCAACCGCACCAAGGGGTTTGGCTTCCTGACGCGCGGCGAGGGCACCGAGGACATCTTCATTCATATGGAAACCCTGCGCCGCTTCGGCCTGACGGAGCTTCGCCCCGGCCAGGTCGTTCTCGTGCGCTTCGGCGATGGCGACAAGGGGCTGATGGCCGCCGAGATCCATCCCGACATGCCGCTTCCCGGCAACAGGGCGCACTGATGCGGCGTATCGCGCGGGATTTCTCTATCGCGCGCCCTCTCTTTGTCGCGCGTCTTGTAAGCGCCGTTCTGGCGCTTTTTCTCTGCCTGTCGTTCGGCGCCCTTGCCGAAGAAAAATTCGATACCCAGCCGCTGACCATCGTCACCAAGGGCGGCAAGAGCCACGCCTTCACGGTGGAGCTCGCCTTGACACCGCGCCAGCGCGAACAGGGCTTGATGAACCGTCAGGAAATGGCTGACGACAAGGGCATGCTCTTCGCCTTCGGCGAGACGCGCCAGGTCTTCATGTGGATGAAGAACACCTATATCCCGCTCGACATGCTGTTCATTGCCAGGGACGGCAAGGTGCGCGCGATCAAGGAGAACGCCGAGCCGCTCTCCGAGGCGATCATCGATTCGCAGGGACCGATCGACTACGTGCTCGAGCTGAATGGCGGCACGGTGAAGCGCCTCGGCATTCGCGCGGGCAACCGCATCGAAAACCAGTTGGTGGATGAGCTGCGCAAAGCGCCGTAAAAGCTGCACACATCCTTTATAGTCATGGAAAATCCGTCCTTAGCTGTTGCGGCAGCAGGCGGATGCGTGTATCTCCCCATCGCCGGGACGGACGGAGTGTAGCGCAGTCTGGTAGCGCATCTGGTTTGGGACCAGAGGGTCGGGAGTTCGAATCTCTCCACTCCGACCATCGGCGGGCGTTTCGATGCCAAATGCTTTTCCGGTCATTCCCCCTTTACGGAATCTGGGTTATGCATTCTCGGACGCGCGCCGGCTAAACGGCGTGCCTTTATGCGAGAATTCTGGAGCCGCTTCGATGACCGCGAAGATCTATCGTCCCGCCAAGACCGCCATGCAGTCCGGCAAGGCCAAGTCCAACCTTTGGGTTCTGGAGTTCGATGCCGAAAAGCCGCGGACGATCGACCCGATCATGGGTTACACGAGCTCCGGCGACATGTACCAGCAGGTCAAGCTGTCCTTCGAGACCAGCGAAGAGGCAATCGCCTATGCCGAGCGTAACGGCATTGAATTCCGCCTGATCGAGCCGAAGGATGCGACCCGCAAGCGTTGCGCCTATCCCGACAATTTCCGCTTCAACCGCATGCAGCCCTGGACCCATTGAGGCCCATCCGGCCCCTTAGCTCAGCTGGATAGAGCATCTGCCTTCTAAGCAGAATGTCGCAGGTTCGAGCCCTGCAGGGGTCGCCATGAAATAAAGAAAGGGCAGCCGATTGGCTGCCCTTTGTGTTTCTGCATTCCGTTGGCTCAGTAGGGCGAAACGCACTGCTTGCGCGGGCCGTAGTTCGGCTGGAACGTATTGTCATAGGCGCGGTAAGAGCGATAGCGGTTTGCACACCACTGCGCATGCGAGCCACCGGCCGAAGGCTGGTTGGCGATCGCGCCGCCGATAGCTGCACCCAGGCCGAAGGCTGCGAGCGGGTACCAGAAACCATCCGAATGGCGGCGATAACCCGGGCGGCGGTCACGATAGCCGTGATGGCCATGCCAGCGGCGTTCGGCGCGACGCTCGCGACGGTCACGGCGTTCATAACGATACTGCACCTTTTCGACAGAGGTCACCTCCGGAACGGGCACGCGGGCAAAGGTAATCGCCTGCGCCGGGATGGCCGACGTCACGGCCATCATGAGGGAGAGAGCGCCGGCGACAAGGCCTGTCTTGAGCTTCAACATGGGAGAACCTTTCGTGTTGTTCGGGGATAGAACGCCCGAAGCAGAACTGTGTTCCCATGCCTTCGTAAAATGTTTGATTTTAAAACGGAAAGAGCAAAAAAAACGGGTTGGTCCGCCTTGTCGGCTCGCCAACCCGTTCCGGTAAATTGCGGATCAGGGTGTTCGGGGTACAGGGGCTCTCACCACAATCCGGCTGCATCTCCAGATCTCCTGTAAGGCCGATCATGCCCGAACGGCATTTTGCCGATTGACATAGGGCGCATCTTTTTTGACTATTTCCACATGAAAAAAGAAGCGACGCGTCACGGGCCGCTCGACGTTACGATCGTGCTTTTGCCGGAGTCATCAATCATGTCGCTCGCCTCGGTGCTCGACCCGATGCGCGCGGCCAACCGTGTCGTGCCGGAGCCGGTTTTTCGCTGGCAGATCCTTTCGCCACTGGGCCGGCCGGTGCTTCTCACCTGCGGCGTGGAGATCCGTGTCGACGGCGACTTTGCCGATGTGACCAGCGGCGATGCGCTGATGCTGATCGCCGGTTTCAATCAGGACCGCCATGCCGACCGCAGCTTTGTCGCCCGGCTGAAAAAGATCGCCCGCCGCTTCGGCGTCGTCGCCGGCATCGAATCAGGCTGCTGGCTTCTGGCGCGCTCCGGCCTGCTCGACGGGCGGGATGCGACGGCGCATTGGGAGGAGCTGGAGGATTTTGCCGCAGCCTTTCCCGCACTCAATGTGCGCGCCGACCGGTTCGTCACGGACGGGCCGCTCTGGACCTCCGGCGGCGCGTCGCCCACCTTCGACATGATGCTGCATCTGGTGCGCGAGCGTTTCGGGTCTGCCGTGGCGCTCGATGTGGCGAGTGTCTTCGTTTACGACCAGACCCATGCGGCGACGGATGCGCAGCCGCTCGTCTCTCTCGGCCGGCTTGGCGAACACCAGCCGGAGCTTGCTTCGGCAATCCGCCTGATGGAGCGCACGATCGACCGGCCGCTGACCATCGCGGCGCTCGCCCGCCGTCTCGGTTTTTCGACGCGCAAGCTGGAGATGCTGTTTACGGGCGGGATTGGGACGGCGCCGGGCAAATATTATCTGCGCCTCAGGCTGACGGCGGCACAGCGCATGGTGCGTGACACGCCGCTCTCCATTCAAGAGGTGGCGCTGCGCAGCGGCTTCGACAGTCTTTCGGCCTTTTCTCGCGCCTTCCGCAATCATTTTGGCGCAAGCCCGCTGAAGCTTAGGGCCGAACTGCGCGCGAAATGAAGGTGATGCTTTTCTCGCCGAGCGGATGCGTGTCCCCCGTTGAGGCGCGTCGAACACGACCGGCGTCGTAGCTATCCTGCATATAACGTTTCGACCGCTTCCATCTGCGCCGCCCTGATCGCAAAGGAGCCGAAGAAGCCATCAGCGCGGGATTGATTGCAGATCGGAACGAAGGCGTCGTCATTCATATCCGGGAACGAATCGTAGGCGGGCACGCCGGCTGCTGCGGCGGCTAGAAGCGTGGCGGCGCGGGCGGTGGCGAAAGGAGCGGTCCATTCGCCGGATCGCGTTCTTGTCCGTGTCGCGCCGAGGGTCAGTGCGAGCGCCCTCTGGTCCCAGGCCAGGCCTGCGAGGCGCCGCGATTTTCCCGCAAGACTTTCCCGTGCGGCGGGGGCGGGAATGATGCCGTCGGTCATGGCTAGGATCGGAGTACTGCCCTCGGGGTGGCCAATCTCTGCCTCGGTGACTGATAGCAATGTGGCGAGGCGCTGGAGATCAGCGCCTGTGCGGCAGCCGTTGAGGGCGATCATCGCGGCGCCGGCGGTGAGGGCATTTTGAAACGTGGCGATATCCGAGTCGGTCTCGACTACGACGATGGCGCCGCGGATGTCCGTTTCATCGATCCGCGCGGCGGGGATCAGCACGCCGTGCCGGTTGGCAGGGATCGGCTGATCGAAGGCGAGGCAGAGCAGGGCACGGGGAAGCGGTGTCATGGCTTTTCATAGGGCTTTGAGGCCGCTTCTGGCAATGACCGGTCCGTTAATGGATATGGTGAACCAATCTTAAACACTTTGGCGCTAACGTGATTTCAGTAGCTTAGTACAGGCGTTTGGGGCGTCCATTGATCGTTCATGCTTTTCTTCGTTGGGTCGAGACAGCGCGGGCAGCCGATAGGGCGAAGGCTGCCAGTGTGTTGGCGAAGGCTTATGCAAAGGCGCGCATCGCGCCCGATGATCGCCGCGCCGCCGAAATGGCGATGATATTCCTTCTTGACGATCCCGCGCCGAAAGTGCGGCTGGCGCTGGCAGAGGCGCTGGCCGAATGTGAGGATGCGCCGCGTGCCGTCATCCTGCCGCTTGCCGAAGACCAACCGGAAATCGCCGCGCGAATCATTCTGTGTTCGTCGCTGCTGACGGATGCGGATCTCGTCGATCTCGCTGCAAAAGGCAGCGATGTGACGCGCATGCTGATCGCGCATCGCAGCTATGTTTCGCGCGCCGTTTGCGCCGCCATGGCTGAAGTCGGCGGCGCGCCGGATGTGCTGGCGCTCATGGAAAACGAAGGCGCGGTGCTGTCGCGCCGTAGCCTTTGCCGCATTGCCGAGCGTCTCGGCGACGATGCGGAGATCCGCGCGCTGCTGCTCGATCGCGACGACCTGCCGAGCGATGCCCGCCAGGCGCTGGTCGAAAAAATCGGCACGGCGCTGGCCGGCTTCGGGCTCATCCAGGCGGCGATCGGTGAAAACCGCGTCGAGCGCATCACGCGCGAGGCCTGTGATGTCGCGACGATCGGTATGGTCGCAGATGTGGCTGCGGTTGAAATGCCCGATCTTGTCGAGCACCTGCGCCTGACGGGACGCCTGACGCCGGTTTTCCTGATGCATGCTCTGTGTACCGGCCGCGCGGAGTTTTTCGCGGCTGCCATTACCAACCTTTCAGGGCAGGCGGAGCGGCGGGTCCGCTCCATCCTGTCCGACGGCCGCGAGGCTGCGGTGCGCGCGCTCTACGAAACGGCAGGGCTCGGCCGGGATATCAGCACGCTCTTCACCGAGGCGACCATGCTTTGGCGGCGCGAAGCAAAGGGCGAGGAGAGCGATTTCTCCGTCTCCGAATTGCTCCTGTCGCGGGCGCGCGCTGCCGGCAATGCGGCCTGCCAGTCCATGCTGGAACTGGTCGAGCGGCTGGCGATCGCCGAACAGCGGCAGACGGCGCGCAGCTATGCGCTGATTGCGTCGCGGGAAGCGGCGTAAGCCGCTTAATCGGCGAAGCGCTTGACGACCCAGCTATAACCGTCTTCGGCGTAACGCACTGGCTTGACGACCGCGGCCTTCAGGGAGGTAGCGTCCGGAATGGCCTTCTTCACGAAATTCAGCGTGCGGGTCGCAAGGCCCTGCCGTGCCTCCGCCGTTTCGGCGGGCACGGGGATTTCGGCCTGCGTAGCGGTTTCCGCCGGCTTTGCCTCGGGGGCGGGTTTTGCCACATCGGCGGTCATGCGGTCGCTGTTGCTTTCGCAGACGGCGACGATGACGGGGTAGTTCTTGTCCTGATGCCGGTTGATATAGGTCTCGGCCTGGGCATCGCACAGCGCCACGGTCTGCCAGCTCTTCGGCACCGTATCGATATAGTGGCACTGGGTCGCGCTGTCGTCGCAGCCCATGATCGTCATGACGATGAGCGCAGCTTTCATGGCTGTCCTTTCCGCGTTGAACGCTGCCGGTTAGAGGCGGGTATTGCCGCGAAAATAAGGCGCCGGGCCCGACCGCAACCCCGTCAGATATCGAGGTTGTCGGCGAAGACGGCGCGTTCCTGGATAAAGCGGAAGCGGGCCTCCGGCTTCGTGCCCATCAGGTCGTCGACCGCCGTGCGCGTGCCCTCGAAATCGACGTCGTCGATCATGACGTTGAGGATCGTGCGCTTTGACGGATCCATCGTCGTTTCCTTGAGCTGCGCCGGCAGCATTTCGCCCAGACCTTTGAAGCGGCCGATTTCCACCTTGCCACGGCCGTTGAACTCGGTGCGCATTAGCTCCTCGCGATGGCCGTCGTCGCGGGCGTAGAGCGTCTTTCCGCCCTGGCTGAGGCGGTAGAGCGGGGGCACGGCGAGATAGAGATGGCCGCCGCGGATGAGGTCCGGCATCTCCTGGTAGAAGAAGGTGATGAGCAGCGAGGCGATATGCGCGCCATCGACGTCGGCATCGGTCATGATGATGACGCGCTCGTAACGAAGGTCCTCCTCGCGATATTTCGTGCGCGTGCCGCAGCCGAGCGCCTGCACAAGGTCGGAGATCAGCTGGTTGGCGCCGAGCTTTTCCCGGCCGGCGCTGGCGACGTTGAGAATTTTCCCGCGCAGCGGAAGGATGGCCTGATTGGCGCGGTTGCGCGCCTGCTTGGCAGAGCCGCCGGCCGAATCGCCCTCGACGATGAAGAGTTCGGCGCCCTCGGCGGAGTTCTGCGAGCAGTCGGCAAGCTTGCCGGGCAGGCGCAGCTTGCGCACCGCCGTCTTGCGGGAAACTTCCTTCTCCTTGCGGCGGCGCATGCGCTCTTCCGCGCGCTCGATCACCCATTCGAGCAGCTTTGCCGCTTCGGCGGGATTGTCGGCGAGGTAGTGATCGAAGGGGTCGCGCAGCGCGTTTTCGACGATGCGCTGCGCCTCGACCGAGGCGAGCTTGTCTTTGGTCTGGCCGACGAATTCCGGTTCGCGGATGAAGACGGAGAGCATGCCGACCGCCGAGATCATCACGTCGTCGGTGGTGATATCCTTGGCGCGCTTGTTCTGCGTCAGCTCGGCGTAGTTCTTCAGGCCCTTGGTGAGCGCGATGCGCAGGCCCGCCTCATGCGTGCCGCCGTCGGCCGTGGGGATGGTGTTGCAATAGGAATGGATGAGCGAATCGCCGCCATACCAGGTGACGGCCCATTCCAGCGAGCCATGGCCGCCGGACTTCTCGCTCTTGCCGGCGAAGATCTCGCGGGTGACGGTATAGTCCTTGCCGAGCGTCGCCTGCAGGTAATCCTTCAGGCCGCCGGGGAAGTGGAAGACGGCCTTTTCCGGCGTTTCCGACCCCTCGGGCAGGAGCGACGGATCGCAGCTCCAGCGGATTTCGACGCCGCCGAACAGATAGGCCTTCGAGCGGGCCATGCGGAAGACACGGCCGGGATCGAATCGCGCATGGGCGCCGAAGATTTCCGGGTCTGGGTGGAATCGTACTTTCGTGCCGCGGCGGTTGTGCACGTCGCCGAGTTCTTCGAGCCCACCGACCGGCTTGCCGCGCGAAAAGCGCTGGCGATAGAGCTTCTTGTTGCGCGCCACCTCGACTTCGAGCTCATCTGAGAGCGCGTTGACGACGGAGACGCCCACGCCGTGCAGGCCGCCCGAGGTCTCATAGGCCTTGCCGTCGAACTTGCCGCCGGCATGCAGCACCGTGAGGATGACTTCGAGCGTGGACTTGCCCGGCATCTGCGGATGGTTTTCCACCGGGATGCCGCGGCCGTTGTCGGTGACCGTCAGAAAGCCCTCGGCGTCGAGATTGACGTCGATGAAATTGGCGTGGCCGGCCACGGCCTCGTCCATCGAGTTGTCGATGACTTCGGCGAAGAGGTGGTGTAGCGCCTTCTCGTCCGTGCCGCCGATATACATGCCGGGGCGCATGCGCACCGGCTCGAGCCCTTCGAGAACGCGGATCGCCGAGGCGTCATAGCCGCCCGACCCTTCGCTCAGCGGCGGGCGGGCCTCGCGGGCCGGTTCGGGCGCGGTTGCAACGGGCTTTTCAACCGGCTTGGCCGGCTGGCGCTCGGGCTCGGAAGGCATGTTGGCGAAGAGGTCGTTGTTGTCGTCTTGCATGGGCTGTTCAGAGTTTGTTCCGTTTGCCAGCTTGTTCCGCCGATCCACAGGGATCGGGGTCTGGCGCAAAAGGGATGGTCGGCGAATCACTTGCGACTCTGCCAGATTCCGGGATGTTTCGCGATGGCAGCCGGGCAACGCCGGCTTTCGCCGGACGGCCGTCCTGTCTCGTCTTTTGCCGCTTCAAGGCGGCGTCCCCGTATCCGTCGGTCGTCAAGCCGCGCCAACCGCTGGGCCAAGGATTGCGTTGCGGGCGGGTGGATGGCAAGTATCGCAGGCCCCAAGGAGCCTCCGTTCATGCGTCAGTCCACAGTTCATTGCCTGAAAAGGCTGGTTTTCGCCGCGCTCTTTGCCGGCATGGCCGTTCAGGATGCGGCGGCGGTGACGCTCCAGCCGTGGAAGGACGAACTGTTTTCCTATGGCACGGTGGTGGAGACGACGGATGACGGCGCGCTCAGCGTCGTCGATTACCAGGAACTGCGCGACATCAACGGCCGCGACCAGGTGCCGGAACGCCGGGTGAAATCCTCCTATGTCTCGACGGCGGTAAAGAAGGCGCAGCAGAATGTGACGGTCGACACACCAGCGGGGCCGATCGATGTGACGATGACCGGCAAGGGCGAGGGGGCGGCCTTCACGGTCATCTTCATCCATGGCCGCGGCGGCGACCGGCGGCTCGGCAGCAACGACTGGAGTTTCGGCGGCAATTTCAATCGGCTGAAGAACCTCGCGGTGCGCGGCGGCGGTGTCTATTATGCGCCGAGCGTGCCGTCCTTCGATGATGCGGGTTCTGCGCGCATTTCAGGCCTGATCCTGCGCGCCAAGGCGCTGTCGCCGGATGCGCCGGTCATTCTGGCCTGCGCCTCGATGGGCAGCTTCATCTGCGCCCGGGTGGTGCGCGATCCCGTCGCGGTCAAAAGCCTATCCGGCATGGTGCTGATGGGCGGGGCGGCGGATGGCGACTATGCCAAGACGCCGGCCTTCAAGGCGAAGCTGCCGGTCTTCTTCACCCATGGTGACAGCGACAGCGTCTACGCGGCAAACGATCAGATCGCCGTATTCCGCAAGCTGCGCAAGGCCGGCATCCCGACGCGCTTCGTGCTGTTCCAGACCGGCGGACATGGCACGCCGGTGCGCATGACCGACTGGCGGGAAACGCTGAACTGGCTGTTTGCCCAGTAAGATTTTTACGAGCGCAGAAGCACCTTCGTCGAATCGAGCGCGGCGGCGATCTGCTGATAGTGGCTGGCGCGCTTGTCCGAGTTTTCGGCGGCGCGCAGCAATTGCGTTGACGCTTCGTCGATCACCTGCCGTGCCTGCTCCATCGCCTTGCTCAATTTTTCCCGCTTGACCGCGGCATAGGTCTTCGTCTGTTTGAGCCTGGGATTGGCGCGCGAACGCTGGCGCGGTGCCTTCGCGTCCGTGATGCCCGACTGGATGCGAGCGAGCTTGCTGGAGGCACGGCTGATGATCTGGCGCGCTTCGGCATAGGCGGGGCCGGACGGGATGCGCTGGGCGATATCTGCAAGACGCTGGCGTAGACAGTCGATGCGATAGACGGGATCGTAGCGGGCGCATTCGTCGCGTGCGCCGTTGATATTCTTGACGATGGAGGATGTGAGATAGTCGGTTGGCACGGCAACGGCGGTCGAAGTGGCGTCGCTGCTGGTGTGGGAGGCCGTCGAGCCACGGCCCGGACTCGTCTGCCCCAGAACGTCGGGGATGGCGGTGAGGGTGAGTGCGCCCGCCAGCAGCGCGGCGTGGATCGAACGCAGATAAGCCGATTTGATCATGCCTTCCTCCGCTTGTTATTCCGGATCGCCGAAGGCCATGCGCATGCTGCGCTGGGTGCCTGCGCCGATATCGCCATCGATGGTGCCCTTGTAGAATTTGTTGCGGCTGAGTTCGGCCTGCAGCGCCCGGCGTGTTTCCGGCTTGAACATGGTCGGACGCGTGGAAAGCTGCTGGAGAACGTCGTCCACGCCGGAGCGCAGTGCCTGATAGAGATAATTGGCCGCATCCTCGGGCGTTTTGCCAGGCACCACCCCGTCGTCGATCAGGGCGGCCACGTTGAACATGGCCTGCGGGTGGCGCAGATCGGCGGCGCGGATGAAGAGCTCGACCGCCTTCTTCGGATTGCGCGGCAACCCTTCCGCGCCCTGATAATAGAGGAAGCCGAGATCGTTGATCGCGTCGGCGAAACCGAGATCGGCGGCGCGCTGGTAGAGCTTTATCGCTTCCGGCACGTTCTGCGCCGTGCCGATGCCCTTTTCATGCAGCTTGCCGAGTTCGAACATGGCTTCGGCATCGCCAGCGGCGGCGGCCTTGCTGAAGAATTCGAAGGCTTTTTCGGGCTGGAATTTCTTCGTATCCGGCGTCAGCGCCATGTAGCCGAGGCCGAGCATGGCGCGGGTATTGCCTTCGCCGGCGAGCGCGGCAAGCTGCACCTCTTGGTCGGGCTTCAGAGCCTGCCACTGCGAGGCCTTGTCGCCGCTATCGGCGATGGCGGCATCTTCGCCGGCCAGGAAATATGGCGCACCCGACAGGGAACCGTAGAAATACGGCTGCTGGCGGTTGGCCGTCAGCGACATGACGCGGTCGCGAACCTGACGGAAGACGAGGCCGATCTCGACATTCGGCCTGGGCAGGTTTTCGAGGATCGCGGTGGCAAAAGGGCTGTGCTCGCCGTCGCCGTCCAGCGCCACCTTGCCGCCTTCGGCCGCGTAGATCACCAGCATGCCACGTGACGGATCCGGCGCGGCGAGCCCGTCGCCGCCGAGCGTCGCGCCATTGGCCGCCACCACGCCGGGCAGTGTCGGAAAGGGATTGTTGCGGCATGAATCGAGAATGACGACGCGCAGTTTGCGCGCCCGCTCGACGCTGCGCAGAACCGACGACAGGCTGACGGCCTGATCGGGGATCTTCGCGGGGTCATCGACCTTGATATCAATGGGCACGAGATAGTTTTCGCCCGCCGCCTCAACGCCATGGCCGGCATAATAGACGAGCGCGATGTCGGCGGTCTCCACCTTGCGCGAAAAGGCCGCGACCGTTTCCTGCATCTGCACGAGCGGAACATCGACGGCGAGGTCTACTGTGAAGCCGAGGCGTTGCAGCATGTCGGCAACGGCGCGGGCATCGGAGGCGGTGTTCTTCAGTGGCGAGATCGAGGTGTAGGCGGACATGCCGATGACCAGCGCCATGCGCTTGAAGGAGGCGGCGGGTACCGTCAACGTGTCGCCGGCCGTGATCTTTTCCACCCCGGTCTTGATGGGCATCAGGCCGCGCGTCTGGCCGCCGGCCGAATCCTGCGCGCCGGCGCTGCCGGCAAACAGCAACACCGCCAGGGAGAGGAGGATGACCAGTCTCGAGGGAAGCATGTGCCCCTTTCGCCTTCCTCATGCGCCGATCGCAATATGAGCAATCACGGATCACATCCTATGCATATTCGAATTCGCTTGGCCATGGGACGGCTTTTCTTGGGGGCTTCGATTTGCTACGCCGCAAGCCGACGGAATTTTAGGGATAGGGAGGCCTCATGACACCGGATGTAACCCCGCTTGTCGCCGGAAACTGGAAGATGAACGGCACGCGCGCATCGCTCGACCAGATCAAGGCGATGGCCGAAGGCGTGATGGGACCGCTTTCCGACAAGGTCGAGACACTGATCTGCCCACCGGCAACTTTGCTCTATGTGGCGACGGCGCTCTCTACCGACAGCCCTTTGCAGATCGGCGCACAGGATTGCCATGAAAAAGCCTCCGGCGCCCACACCGGCGACATCTCGGCCGAAATGATCGCCGATTGCTTCGGCACCCATGTCATCGTCGGCCATTCCGAGCGCCGCACCGACCACAAGGAAAGCGATGCGCTGGTGCGCGCCAAGGCGGAAATCGCCTATGCGAACGATCTCGTCGCCATCATCTGCATCGGCGAGACCGGGGACGAGCGCAAGGCCGGCAAGACGCTGGACGTGCTCAAAACGCAGCTTGACGGCTCCGTGCCGGACGGTGCGACGGCGGAAAACACGGTCATCGCCTATGAACCCGTCTGGGCAATCGGCACCGGTCTTACGCCGACGACGGCCGATGTGGAGGAGGCGCATGCCTTCATGCGCGCGGAACTCAAGAGCCGGTTTGCGGGCGAGGGCGCCAGGATGCGCATCCTCTATGGCGGCTCGGTCAAGCCGGGCAACGCCAAGGAATTGATGGGCGTCGCCAATGTCGATGGCGCGCTGATCGGCGGCGCGAGCTTGAAATCCGACGACTTCCTTGCCATCTACCGCGCATACGAAGCGCTGACGGCCTGAGTTCTGTGCTGATCGTTTGCCTGCCTGGAAAAGGGCGGGCAGATGCCGGCTGGGGCTTGGAATGGCGCACGGCTTGGTATATTGAGCCGCAAACCTGAATTTTGGGCCGTCTGGCCGGGATCCTTAAACATGCAGACCATCTTGCTCGTCATCTATCTCATGGTCGTCGTCGCGCTGATCGGCGTCGTGCTGATCCAGCGCTCGGAAGGCGGCGGCCTCGGCATCGGCGGCGGCTCCGGCTTCATGTCGGCGCGCGGCACAGCCAATGCCCTGACGCGCACGACCGCGATCCTCGCAACGCTGTTCTTCGTGCTGGCGCTCGGCATGGGCATCATCGCCCGCTGGGAATCGCAGCCGACCGACATTCTCGACCGTATCCCCGGCACGACGGGCACGGGCGGCGTTCTCGATTCCCTCGGCGGCGAAAAGAAGCCGGAGCAGGGCACCCAGAACAACACGACCAACCAGACACCCGCGACGACCGGCACCGACGCCGTTCCGACCGAAGGCGGCGCGGCGACCGGCACCGGCAACACCACGACGACGACGGGTGGCGCGACGACGGGCACGGGCGGCAATGCCGGCGTTCCCAGCGGCCAGTAAGCCGCAAACGTAAAAAACAAACCGGCCGGTTGGGTCAAACCAACCGGCCTTCTTCTGTGTAAAACGCCGATTGCGACTTCCGAAATCACGGGCAAAGTGATTTTTCGGTGGCGTAGTTGATTTTGAAAAGGTATGCGGTGACTCCCATGGCGCGATATGTATTCATCACAGGCGGCGTGGTTTCTTCCCTCGGAAAAGGCATCGCAGCCGCTGCACTCGGAGCTCTCCTTCAGGCCCGCGGTTACCGCGTTCGCCTGCGGAAGCTGGACCCCTATCTCAACGTCGACCCGGGCACCATGAGCCCGACGCAGCACGGCGAGGTGTTCGTCACCGACGACGGCGCGGAAACCGACCTCGACCTCGGCCATTACGAGCGCTTCACCGGCCGCTCGGCCACCAAGACCGACAACATCACCACCGGTCGCATCTACAAGAACATCATCGACAAGGAACGCCGCGGTGACTATCTCGGCGCGACCGTGCAGGTCATTCCGCACGTCACCAACGAGATCAAGAACTTTGTCACCGAAGGCAATGACGACTACGACTTCGTCATCTGCGAGATCGGCGGCACGGTGGGCGACATCGAGGCGATGCCGTTCATGGAAGCGATCCGCCAGCTCGGCAATGATCTGCCGCGCGGCACCGCCGTCTATGTCCACCTGACGCTGATGCCCTATATTCCGGCCGCCGGCGAGCTGAAGACCAAGCCGACGCAGCACTCCGTCAAGGAGCTGCAGGCCATGGGCATCCACCCGGACATCCTTCTGGTGCGCGCCGACCGTGAAATCCCGGAAGCCGAGCGCAAGAAGCTGTCGCTATTCTGCAACGTACGTGCGACGGCCGTGATCCAGGCGCTGGACGTGTCCTCGATCTACGACGTGCCGCTCGCCTATCACAAGGAAGGCCTCGACGACGAGGTGCTGGCCGCCTTCGGCATAGAGCCGGCGCCGAAGCCGCGCCTGGAAGCCTGGCAGGACGTGTCCGATCGCATCAAGACGCCCGAGGGCGAGGTGACGATCGCCATCGTCGGCAAATATACCGGCCTCAAGGACGCCTACAAGTCGCTGATCGAGGCGCTCTATCACGGCGGCATCGCCAACCACGTCAAGGTCAAGCTCGAATGGATCGAGTCGGAAGTCTTCGAGAAGGAGGACCCGGCGCCCTATCTGGAGAAGGTGCACGGCATCCTCGTTCCGGGCGGCTTCGGCGAGCGCGGCTCCGAAGGCAAGATCAACGCGGCGCGCTTTGCCCGCGAGCGTAAGGTGCCGTATTTCGGCATCTGCTTCGGCATGCAGATGGCGGTCGTCGAAGCGGCCCGCAACCTCGCCGGCATCGAGAAGGCCTCGTCCACCGAATTCGGCAAGACGGCCGAGCCGGTCGTTGGCCTGATGACGGAATGGGTGAAGGGTAACGACCTGGAGAAGCGTTCGGCTTCGGGCGATCTCGGCGGCACGATGCGCCTCGGCGCCTACCGCGCGGCGCTCAAGGGCGGCACGAAGATCGCCGACATCTATGGTTCGACGGACATTTCTGAACGCCATCGCCACCGTTACGAGGTGAATGTCGACTACAAGCAGAAGCTTGAAGACTGCGGCCTCGTCTTCTCCGGCATGTCGCCGGATGGCGTGCTGCCGGAGACGGTCGAATACCCGGATCATCCGTGGTTCATCGGCGTCCAGTACCACCCGGAACTGAAGAGCCGTCCGCTCGATCCACATCCGCTCTTCGCGAGCT
>NZ_JBLZPK010000068.1:9202-48495 GCF_049199905.1 Shinella sp. M27 | reverse complement strand
GGCGCGGCGGCCGCCGACGACTTTCAGTGCGCCCAGCTTGTGGCCGAAGCGGCGCTCCAGCTCTTCTTCGAAGACGAGGTCGTCGCTCTCGACGAGGCGACGGGCGTCCTCCGTGCGTTCGGTCCAGACGAGCGAGGAACGGTTGCCGGTGAGCGGCAGCGTGGCGAAGGGGCCGGCGGGCAGGAAGTGTTCTTCCGCGGTGCCGTCATGCGGGCGCTCGTGCGCGACGGTGGTGACGATGCCGGATTGTCCGTAGTCGAAGCGCACGGTCTTGATGCCGGCCATATCGCGCAATTTCGAGCGCACGCCGTCGCAGGCGACGAGCAGGCGGGTTTTTCGCGTGGAGCCGTCGGAGAGGGTGACGTCGGTGGCATGCTGGCCGGTGGCAAACCCCTCGGCCGATGTCGACCAGTGCACGGGGATGCCCAGAATTTCGCCCTGGCGCAGCAGGCTGCCGGTCATGGCGCGGTTCGGCACCATATGGGCGAAGGGCTGGCCGTCATCGCCGGAGCCGGCGCCCTCGAAGGTCAGGAAGACCGGGCGCACGGGATCGGCGGTGCGCGAATCGGTGATCACCATGCGGCGGATCGGTTCGGCCTCGGGGGCGATCTCGTTCCACACGCCGAGTACGTCGAGCAGGTTGCGCGCGGCCGCGACGATGGCCGAGGCGCGCTCGTCCTTTTGCCAGACATGCTCCGGCGCGCCATCGACCACCTCGACGGCAAGGTGCGGCGCGGCCTTCTTGATCGAGACGGCCAGCGACAGGCCGACATAGCCGCCGCCGGCGACAAGAACGTCGAGCATGGGAGCGTCGGGCTTGGTCGCGTCGGTCATGGGTGACTCCTGGCCGCTTGAGGTCTTGTTTCCCCCTATATAGAGGAGGAAGGACCGCTTTCCTACCTCAGGCCACCTATCGGAGCCACGTCCAAATGTCGCGCCATCCTGCCCAGAACCCCGCCATGGACCTCCTCATCGAAACGCTCGATCTCGAGCAGCTCGAGGCGCGGCTCTTTCGCGGCAAGAGCCCGCAGGTCGGCTGGCAGCGGGTGTTCGGCGGGCAGGTGATCGGCCAGGCGCTGGTGGCGGCCACGCGCACGGTGGAGGAAGGGCGCTTCGTGCACTCCCTGCACGCCTATTTCGTTCGGCCGGGCGATCCCGCCGTGCCGATCATCTACGACGTCGAAAACATCCGTGACGGCGGCTCCTTCGCCACGCGCCGCGTCACCGCCATCCAGCACGGCAAGCCGATCTATTTCATGACCGCCTCCTTCCAGGACGACGAGGACGGTTTCGAGCATCAGGCGCCAATGCCGGATGTGCCGATGCCGGAAACGCTGCTCGGGGAGGCGGACCTGAAGGAGCGGTTCCTGACGCAGGCGCCCGCGCATATCCGCGCCTATTGGGAGCGTCCCCGGCCGATCGAGCTGCGCCCCATCGCGCTCGACCACTATTTTTCCGCCGAGAAGCTGGAGCCGAACCAGAATATCTGGGTGCGCACGACCGGACCGGTGCCGGCCGAGCGTCACTTGCAGGCGGCGGTGCTCGCCTATCTCTCCGACATGACGCTGCTCGATACCTCGCTCTTCGCGCACGGTACCTCCGTGCTGGATCGCAGGCTGCAGGTGGCGAGCCTCGACCATGCCATGTGGTTCCATCGCCCGCCGGTTCTCGATGACTGGCTGCTCTACAGCCAGGACAGTCCCTCGGCCTTCGGCGGGCGCGGCATGACGCGTGGCGCAATTTTCAGCCGTTCCGGCACCCTGCTTGCCTCCGTCGCCCAGGAGGGGCTGATTCGGAAAAAGGCAACTGACTAAATTTCATTCATAATACTAATATCGCCCATTTTTTGATCATCTGCGGTGACGATTTTTTGCGCCGCAGCATAAGAGCTATTTTTATTGGTTGAAAATCAGCGTTTTAGCTGAGGCGTTCGAATCTGGCACGCCCCTTGAATGTGTAGGTCTCAGTCGTTGCATCTGCAAACGGCCAGAGACATGGCCCCGGCTGGGGGACAAGCACGAAGGATGGGAAACCAGATGAAAATCGTAATGGCCATTATCAAGCCGTTCAAACTCGATGAGGTGCGCGAAGCCCTCACCGCCGTGGGCATCCAGGGCCTGACCGTGACCGAAGTGAAGGGTTACGGGCGCCAGAAGGGCCACACGGAAATCTACCGCGGCACCGAATATGCCGTCAGCTTCCTGCCGAAACTGAAGATCGAGATCGCCGTGCCGGGCGACCTTGCCGACAGAGCCGTCGAAGCGATCGCCGGTGCCGCCAAGACCGGCCAGATCGGCGACGGCAAGATCTTCGTTTACGCCATCGACCATGCCGTGCGCATCCGCACCGGCGAAACCGATACCGAAGCGCTCTAAGCAAACGGCCTTTCAGGGAGCCCAGTTACAATGTCGTCATTCAAGCTTTCTCACACCCTTTCCCGCGTGGCTGCCGCCACGACGGCCGTGTTTGCGCCCGTGGTCGCCTTCGCGCAGGAAACCGCACCCGCCGCGACCGAAGCCGCTGCTGCAGCGCCCGTTCCGGACAAGGCGGATACCGCCTTCATGTTCCTGTCGACGCTGCTCGTCTTCTTCATGCTGATCCCGGGCCTCGCTTTGTTCTACGGCGGCCTGGTGCGCGCCAAGAACATGCTGTCCGTTCTCATGCAGTGCACCGTCATCGGCGCTGTCATGATGATCGTCTGGGTCACCTACGGCTATTCTTTCGCCTTCGGCGGCTCGACGAGCCCCTATTTCGGTGGCTTCGCCAAGATGTTCCTGTCGGGCGTCACCGTCGACAGCACGGCGGCGACCTTCTCCGACGGCGTCGTCATTCCGGAATACATCTTCATGCTGTTCCAGATGACCTTCGCGGCGCTGACGCCGGCGCTGATCATCGGCGCCTTCGCCGAGCGCATCAAGTTCTCGGCCGTCATCCTCTTCACCGTGCTCTGGGCCACCTTCGTCTATTTCCCGATCGCCCACATGGTCTGGGACGGCAACGGCCTGATCTTCAACATGGGCGCGCTTGATTTCGCCGGCGGTACCGTCGTTCACATCAATGCCGGCGTTGCAGGCCTCATCGGCGCGATCATGGTCGGCAAGCGCACCGGCTTCGGCAAGGACATGATGGCCCCCCACTCCATGACGCTCACCCTCGTCGGTGCCGCCATGCTGTGGTTCGGCTGGTTCGGCTTCAACGCCGGCTCCAACCTCGAAGCCTCGGGCGGCGCGGTTCTCGCCACCGTCAACACCTTCGTCGCCACCGCTGCCGCCATCCTGGCCTGGTCGGTGGTCGAAGCCTTCACCCGCGGCAAGGCCTCGCTGCTCGGTGCGGCCTCGGGCATGATCGCCGGTCTCGTTGTCGTCACCCCGGCCGCCGGCTCCGTCGGCCCGTTCGGTGCCATCGTGCTCGGCCTCATCGCCTCGCCGATCTGCTACTTCTTCGTCGCCGTCGTGAAGAACAAGTTCGGCTACGACGACACGGCCGACGTCTTCGGCGTCCATGGTGTGGGCGGCCTCGTCGGCGCGCTCGGCACGGGCATCTTCACCGCCCCGTCGCTCGGCGGCACGGGTGCGGCGGACTTCTCGATCGCCTCGCAGTTCACGACGCAGCTCACCGCCGTCGTCATCACCATCGTCTGGTGCGGCGTCGTCTCGGCCATCCTCTACAAGGTCGTCGACCTGGTCGTCGGCCTGCGCGTCTCGGTCGAAGCCGAACGCGAAGGTCTCGACCTCTCGTCGCACGGCGAAGCGGCCTACCACTCCTAAAAAGATCGCGGCGGCTTGCGGGCCGCCGCCATGCACCCGTCGCGGCCTGGGAAACCAGACCGCCCTTGGCTCGGACCCTGGTCCGGGCCCTTTTCGTTTACGCTGGGGAAACCATGATCGGGGAAGGCATGGTTAACGCGCCATTAAAACTTCCTTCGTAGGGTTTGCAGTCAGGCACATCCGCGAATCGCGCGGAAAGGGTGCGTATTTCATTGCGTGGGCACAGGCTGTAACCATGAGCAGAAGCATTTCGGCAGGGCTGGACAACCGTCACGACCGTTTCGTTCTGTCGGCATTCGTCTGGCGGCAGGTGCAGGTCCTTTTCGGGCTGGCCATTTTCCTCGGCCTCGCTCTGGCGATCGCCGCACTCTCCACGTGGAACGTCTCCGACCCCAGCCTGTCCTATGCGTCGAGCGGCACGCCCGTGAACCTGCTCGGCTATCCCGGCGCCGTCTTCGCCGATATCTTCATGCAGTTCTTCGGCCTTGCCAGCGTGATCGCTCTGCTGCCCGTCGTCGCCTGGGCGATCGGGCTGATCAGCGGCCGCCGCTTCAACCGCATTCCTCAGCGCGCGGCCGCCTGGCTCGGCGGCGCGATCCTCGCTTCGGCAGCGCTTGCCTGCGTGCCCGGCCCGGTCACATGGCCGTTGCCGACGGGCCTTGGCGGCGTCTTCGGCGACATGATCCTGCGTTTCCCCGCCCTTTTCACCGGCGCCTATCCGACGGGCATGCTGGCCAGTATCCTCGGTGGCATCATTGCGGTTCCGGCCGCTTGGCTGATGGTATTCAGCGCCGGCCTCATCGGCACGGTGACGATCGACGACGAGGAAGACTTTGCACCTGTTCCGGTCCAGAGCCGCGCCCGCACGGTTGCCGAGGAAGAGGACGACGAGGAGCGGGAAGGCCCGCTCACCGTGTTTGCCGGCGCCATGACGCACGCCTGGTACACGGGCCAGGCGCGGGTGCGCCGTCTTTTCGGGCTCTCCGGCCAGCGCCGCAAGGCGCGCGGCATCGAGCAGCCCTATGATTTCAACGAGGACGAATTCGGCACGCTGAACGAGCCGGTGCGCGCCCGCGCCGCGCCACGTGCGTCCGAACGCGTCGAACCCTCGATGGACGGCCGCCGCGCCGTCGATGCCCCGTCGATCGCGCTTGAAGACGAGGACGACGATCTGCCCTTCGACGCCGACGAACGTCTGGCCCATCCGAGCGGCATCCTGCCGGACGAGGATTCCGACGATATCGCCGCCGACTGGGCGCCGCGCCGCGCGCCGGCCCGCCAGGCGGCACCCGCTGCCAATGCCCGCGTCGTGCCCGCCGCATCGCGGCCGAAGCCCGGCCAGCGCATCGAGCGCGAAGCCCAGACGTCCTTCGTCGGCGCCGACGGCTTCCAGCTGCCGCCGATCCATCTGCTTGCCGAGCCGCGCGGCCAGGTGCGCGACGCGACGCTCTCGGCCGATGCGCTGGAACAGAATGCCCGCATGCTGGAAGGCGTGCTGGAGGATTTCGGCGTCAAGGGCGAGATCATCCATGTGCGTCCCGGCCCGGTCGTGACGCTCTATGAGCTGGAGCCAGCGCCCGGCATCAAGTCGTCGCGCGTCATCGGCCTTGCCGACGATATTGCCCGCTCGATGAGCGCGATCGCCGCCCGCGTCGCCGTCGTGCCCGGCCGCAACGCCATCGGCATCGAACTGCCCAACCAGAGCCGCGAGACCGTCTATCTGCGTGAACTCATCGCATCCCGCGATTTCGAGACCTCTAAGGCCCGCCTTGCCATGGCGCTCGGCAAGACGATCGGCGGCGAGCCTGTTATTTCCGACATCGCCAAGATGCCGCATCTGCTGGTTGCCGGTACCACCGGCTCGGGCAAGTCGGTTGCCATCAACACCATGATCCTGTCGCTGCTCTACCGCCTGAAGCCGGAGCAGTGCCGTCTGATCATGATCGACCCCAAGATGCTGGAACTCTCCGTCTATGACGGTATTCCGCATCTACTCTCTCCCGTCGTCACAGATCCGAAGAAGGCGGTCGTCGCCCTGAAATGGACCGTGCGCGAGATGGAGGAGCGCTACAAGAAGATGTCGAAGATCGGCGTGCGCAACATCGACGGCTTCAACAGCCGCGTCGAGCAGGCGCTGGCCAAGGGCGAGACGATCGCCCGCACCGTACAGACCGGTTTCGACCGCCAGACCGGCGAGGCGATGTACGAGACGGAAGAGTTCGACCTGCAGCCGATCCCCTATATCGTCGTGATCATCGACGAAATGGCCGACCTGATGATGGTCGCCGGCAAGGATATCGAAGGCGCGGTGCAGCGCCTGGCGCAGATGGCGCGTGCCGCCGGCATCCACGTCATCATGGCGACGCAGCGCCCCTCGGTCGATGTCATCACCGGCACGATCAAGGCGAACTTCCCGACCCGCATCTCCTTCCAGGTCACGTCGAAGATCGACAGCCGCACCATTCTCGGCGAGCAGGGTGCCGAACAGCTGCTCGGCATGGGCGACATGCTCTACATGGCCGGCGGCGGGCGCATCCAGCGCGTGCACGGCCCGTTCGTCTCGGACGGCGAGGTGGAGGCCGTGGTCGCGCATCTCAAGGCGCAGGGCGCGCCGCAATATCTCGATGCCATCACCGAGGACGACGACGAGGACGGCGAGGGTGGCGGCGGTCCGGCCGGCACGGCGAACCTCGACGATTCCGACGATCCCTACGACCAGGCGGTCGCCGTGGTGCTGCGCGACGGCAAGGCCTCGACGTCCTATATCCAGCGCCGCCTCGGCATCGGCTACAACCGCGCCGCCTCGCTGATCGAGCGCATGGAGAAAGAGGGGCTGATCGGCCCCGCCAACCACGCCGGAAAGCGCGAGATCCTCGTGCCGACGGAAGACGAAATTTCGGGACGATGACCGGGAACGGAGTGCCTTCTGCGACGTTTCGACCGGCAAGTCTCGCGTCAGGGCCCAATGCCATCCTATATGCGCCATTATGGCGCCGCGTTTGGCCCGCATGAAAAACGCATGAAGGAGACCAAGATGAACCGATCCGAAAACGCGGGAATGCTGACCCGTCGCGGCTTCACCGGCCTCATGGCCCTGGCATTCGCCGCGGGCCTTTCGCTGCTGTCGCCCGTCGAGGCTTCCGCGCAGGCCAGTGCCGCCGCGCAGAAGATCGCCGATCACTTCGCCTCGGTGAAGACCATGGCCGGCGAATTCGTGCAGTTCGGCCCGCGCGGCGAGCAGACCGGCGGCAAGTTCTTCATCGACCGCCCGGGCAAGATCCGCTTCAACTACGAGGACCCCTCGCCGATGCGCGTGATCGCCGACGGCCGCTCCGTGGTCATCGGCAACCGCAAGCTCAAGACCTGGGATCTCTACCCGCTCTCCAAGACGCCGCTGAACCTGCTGCTCGGCAACAAGATCGACCTTTCGGCCAAGATGGTGCGCTCCGTCAAGGAAGAGGCGGACCTCACGACGATCGTGCTCGGCGACCGCAACATGTTCGGCGATTCGACCATCACCATGATGTTCGACCCGAAGACCTATGATCTGCGCCAGTGGACGATCACCGATGCGCAGGGCAAGGATACCTCGGTGATGATCTTCAACGTGAAGACCGGCATTCCGCTCGACGACAAGGTTTTCACAATCCCCTACGACGAAGTCCGCCAGCGCGGCGCCAAGTAATCGGCGTTTCCGTTTCGGCTGAAAATGCTCTAAGACGCCCTGAAACCGGCCCGCTCGACGGGCCGGATATTTTTGAGGCAGGGCTGGCATGGCACTTTCGATCGCGACCTGGAACATCAACTCCGTGCGGCTGCGCATGCCGCTCGTCGAGCATTTCCTCAAAACCTTCTCGCCTGACATCCTGTGCCTGCAGGAAACGAAGTGCCCGAACGACCAGTTTCCCTCCAAGCCGCTGAAGGCGCTCGGTTACGAGCATATCGTCATGCATGGCCAGAAAGGCTATCACGGCGTCGCCACCATCTCCCGCCTGCCGCTGACCGAGATCGTCGAGCGGCGCGACTATTGCGGCGTCGGCGATGCGCGCCACGTCTCGGTGCTCCTGCATCACTGCGGCAAGTCGATCCGCGTGCACAATTTCTATGTGCCGGCGGGCGGCGACGAGCCGGACCGCACGATCAATACGAAATTCGGCCACAAGCTCGATTTCATCGAGGAGATGAAGCTGTTGCATGCCGAAGCCGAGGCCGGGATTTCCTCCATCCTCGTCGGCGACCTCAACATCGCGCCGCTGGAGCACGACGTCTGGTCGCACAAGCAGCTCCTGAAGATCGTCAGCCACACGCCGATAGAGACCGAGGGCCTTACCGAGGTCATGACCAAGGGGGCCTGGGTGGACCTGATGCGCCGCAAGGTGCCGGCGGAGGAAAAGCTTTATACGTGGTGGAGCTATCGTTCCGCTGACTGGCAGGCCGCCAACAAGGGCCGCCGCCTCGACCATATCTGGTCCTCCGCCGATCTCGATCCGCATCTCACGAACATTTCCGTGATCCGCGAAGCGCGCGGCTGGGAACGGCCGTCGGACCACGTGCCTGTTATTGCGGAATTCGACTTTTAAATCACGCGAAGCGGCGGGCGAGGCCTCGCATCTGCGTGATCATCGCCGTGAGGTTTTCGCGGATGCGGGCATCCACGAGCACGGCGACATCGGGATATTCTTCCAGCATGCGGCGGAAGAGCGGACGGTTGATGCGGATGACCTCGCTGTCTTGCAGCGCCACGGCGGTATATTTTCGCTCGACGGCCGAGATCATCGCAAGCTCCGAAAGCAGCGTGCCGTAGTCCGCCACGCCTTCCTCACGCGTTGACCCGTCGCGCAGTGTCGAGGTGAGTTGGAACGAGCCGTGCGCGACGACGAAGCCGCAATCGGCGGACGTGCCCTCGCGAAACAATGTCTGCCCCTCGACCAGCCGCCGCCGTTCGGCACCGAAGGCCATCAGCCGCAGCTTGTCGTCGGCGAGGCCCGTGAAAAGCGGCACGCGGGCAAGAAGGGCGATGTCGTCGCTGAGAGCCACGGCGGGGGGTCCTGATTACGGTACGATCTTGTAGCCGCCGTTCTCTGTCACGAGAATCTCGGCATTGGAAGGGTCGCGCTCGATCTTCTGGCGCAGGCGATAGACATGGGTTTCCAGCGTGTGGGTCGTCACGCCGGAATTGTAACCCCAGACTTCCTCCAGCAACACGTCGCGCGTCACCACCTTCTGGTCGGCGCGGTAGAGATAGCGGATGATCGCCGCTTCCTTTTCCGTGAGGCGGATCTTCTGGCCGTTTTCCAGCGTCAGCAGCTTTTGGCCGGGCTTGAACGTGTAGGGGCCGACGGTGAAGGTGGCGTCCTCGCTGCTCTCGTGCTGGCGCAGCTGCGCGCGGATGCGGGCAAGCAGCACGGCGAAGCGGAAAGGCTTCGTCACATAGTCGTTGGCACCGGCTTCCAGCCCGAGGATCGTGTCCGAATCGGTGTCGTGGCCGGTCAGCATGATGATCGGCGCCTTGAAGCCGCCCTTGCGCAGGAGCTTCACCGCCTCGCGGCCGTCCATGTCTGGCAGGCCGACATCCATGATGAGCAGGTCGATCTGGTTGGCGCGCGCCGTCTGGATGCCCTTGCCGGCGGTCATTTCCTCCAGCGTCGTGAATTCCTCATAGAGCGAAAGCTGCTCGACGAGCGTCTCGCGAAGGTCGTTGTCGTCGTCGACAAGAAGGATCGTGCGGGATGTCATGCGTTTCCTCTCGGCATTTCCCAGGAAAGTAAGGGAGTTAGGGCCAAAATTCAAATGGAAGGGCGCGTCGGCGCGGCCTATGGTCGGTCTAGCCAGTCGAATTGTGGCATGGCGCGAATATGGCAGGGACGAATGCGGCGGATCACATCTCCTAAACAATCCGTGAAGACCATTCTGGTGCGGCCGGCACCGGGCAGGAAGACCCGCGCCATCGTGCAGGTTGGGCCGCTGCGCGTCCCTGCCGCCATCGGCCGTTCGGGGCGGACCAGCCGCAAGCGCGAGGGCGATGGCGCAACTCCGATCGCTTCCATGAAAGTGCTCTCCGGCTTTCTGCGCGGCGACCGGCTCGGCCAGCCGAAGACGGCGCTACCGCTCAAGCGCACCCATCCGTCGATGCTCTGGTGCGATGCGTCCGGTCACCCCAGCTACAACAGGCTCGTGCGTGCGCCCTTCAAGCCGAGCCATGAGGAGATGCAGCGCAAGGACGAACTCTACGATCTCTGCCTCGTGCTCGACTGGAACGTGACGTGCCGCCGCCGCAATGCCGGCTCGGCGATCTTCTTCCATCTCATCCGCCCCGGCTACGAGCCGACGGCCGGCTGTGTTGCGGTTTCCCGGCCGGACATGCTGCGCATCCTGCCGCATATGCGCCGCGGCACCGTCGTGCGGGTGCTCTGACGTTTTCTGCCGGCGCGCTGCTGAAATGGCGGCCGGCGCGACCTATATGCAGCCTCGCCTTCCCAAAACCCGTCCGGGTTCATCCCTTTTCATGGAGACATTCTCATGAGCGATCAGCCGACAATTCTCTTTCACGACGGCAACAGCATTCCCCAGGTCGGTCTCGGCGTGTGGCAGACCCCGAACGATACGGCCGTGACGGCGGTGAAGGCGGCACTTGGCGCTGGCTATCGCCATATCGATACCGCCGCGATCTACGAGAACGAAGAGGGCGTCGGCGAGGGCATCCGCGCCTCCGGCGTCGCGCGCCCGGAAATCTTCCTCACCACGAAACTGTGGAATTCCGATCAAGGTTACGATTCGACCCTGAAGGCCTTCGATGCGAGCCTCAAGCGCCTCGGCACCGACTATGTCGATCTCTACCTCATCCACTGGCCGGCGCCGAAGCGCGAACAGTTCGTCGACACCTGGAAGGCCTTCATCCAGTTGCAGAAGGACGGTCGCGCCCGCTCCATCGGCGTCTCCAATTTCTATCCCGAGCACCTGCAGCGGCTGATCGACGAGACCGGTATTACGCCCGTCATCAACCAGATCGAGCTGCATCCGGATTTCCCGCAAAAGGAAGCCCGTGCCTATCACGACAAGCACCGGATCGTCACGCAGTCCTGGAGCCCGCTCGGTCAGGGTCAGCTTCTGGAGAACCCTGTGGTCGCCAAGGTCGCCGCCAAGCACGGCCGCACGCCAGCACAGGTCATCACCCGCTGGCATATCGACAACGGCCTCGTCGTGATCCCGAAATCGGTGACGCCGTCGCGTATCGAGGAGAATTTCAAGGTCTTCGATTTCAAGCTGGATGCCGAGGACATGGCGACCTTCGCCACGCTTGAAAAGGACGGCAAGCGCATCGGCCCGGACCCGATGACGGCGGCGTTCTGATCGGATTCGCAAGAGATCGCCGCGCCGGCCGAAGGCTGGCGCGGCGGCAAGAATGCTGCTTTACGACGTCTTGCCGTCTTCCGGCGTTTCGATCGAATGGCGCATGATGAGCGGCATCTGGGCGAGCGTGAACAGGATGGTGATGGGCATGGTGCCCCAGACCTTGAAGGCGACCCAGAAATCTGTCGAGAAGTTGCGCCAGACCACTTCGTTCATCACGGCAAGCACCAGGAAGAACAGGCCCCAGCGCAGCGTCAGCTTGCGCCAGCCATCGTCATCGAGCTTGAAGGCGGCGTGGAAGACGTAGCCGAGCAGCGATTTGCCGAAGAACAGGCCGCCGAGCAGGATGGCGCCGAACAGCGAATTGACGATGGTCGGCTTCATCTTGATGAAGGTGTCGTTCTGTAGCCAGAGTGTCAGCGCGCCGAAGACGAAGACGACGATGCCCGAGATCAGCGGCATGATCGGCAGCGTGCGGGTGAGCATCCAGGAGACGATGAGCGCGATGGCCGTCGCGGCCATGAAGAGGCCGGTCGCGATGAAAATCGGGCCGCCCAATTCCGCGAGAACCGGGAACTGCGCCGCCAACCATTCGCCGCGCGAATTGGCGAAAAAGAACACGACGAGGGGCCCGAGTTCCAGCACCATCTTGAGGAGCGGGCTGACCTTCTCCTCGGTTTTAGCCGGCGTTTCCAGCGAAACCTTGCTCATGCTCCAACTCCTGCGATCGCTTCCGCGAAATCCTTGGCCTCGAAGGGTTCGAGATCGTCGATCCCTTCGCCGACACCGATGAAATAGACCGGCAGCTTGTGTTTGGCGGCAATGGCCACAAGGATGCCGCCGCGGGCCGTACCGTCCAATTTTGTCATGATCAGGCCCGTAACGCCCGCGACATTGCGGAAAATCTCGACCTGGTTCAGGGCGTTCTGGCCGGTGGTGGCATCAAGCGTCTGGAGCACGGTGTGCGGCGCATCGGGGTCGAGCTTGCCGAGCACGCGCACGATCTTTTCCAGTTCCGCCATCAGTTCCGTCTTGTTCTGCAGGCGGCCGGCCGTGTCGATGATCAGGACGTCGCTTTTCTTCTCCTTCGCCCGCTCATAGGCTTCATAGGCGAGGCCTGCGGCATCGGCGCCGAGTTTCGACGAGACGATCTCGGAGCCGGTGCGCTCCGCCCAGATCTTCAGCTGCTCGATGGCGGCCGCGCGGAACGTATCACCCGCGGCCATCATCACCTTCAAGCCGGCGCCCGAGAGCTTGGCGGCGAGCTTGCCGATGGTCGTGGTCTTGCCGGTGCCGTTGACGCCGACGACGAGGATGACATGCGGCTTGTGATTGAGGTCGAGCGCAAGGGGCTTGGCGACGGGCGACAGAACCTTGGTGATCTCGCTTGCCATGATGCGCGAGACGTCGGTGCCGGTGACGTCCTTGCCGTAGCGCTCGGAGGCGAGTGTGTCGGTGATGCGCAGCGCGGTTTCGACGCCGAGGTCCGCCTGGATCAGCAGGTCCTCGAGGTCCTGCAACGTATCGTCGTCCAGCTTGCGCTTGGTGAAGAGGCTGGTGATCTGGCCGGTGAGCTGGGAGGAGGTGCGCGACAGGCCTTCGCGCAGGCGCTGGAACCAGGTGCGCTTGGGCTGCGGGGTGGCCACCACCTCGTTCGGCTTGTCCTCGGCGCTGGCAAAACCCTTGGGCAGGGCCTTCGGCTCGAGGCGGGCAACCTCTTCGAGAACGGGGTCTTCGATTTCGGCCGGCGTCGCCTCTTCCACCGGAGCGGCGGCGTCTTCAATTTCGATGACCGTCTCTGGCGCTTCCTCGACAGTCGCCTCTACCGCCGCAACCGGGTCTTCCTCGGCGACGTTCTCTTCATTTTCGCTGATATCATCGGCCGGTCCGCCGGCCGTTTCCATCTCAGTGGGCGTAACCGGGTCTTCGGCGACCGGCAGCGCGGGGGTGTGCGGCAACGGATAGATATCCGGCTCCGGCTCGTCGGGAACGTGGCTCGCCGCTTCTGGATTGGCCGCTTCGGCTTCCTCAAGCAGCGCGTCCCGCTCCTCGGTCGCGGTGGCATCATCGATGGGCTGCGCGGGAGCGGCCTGTTCCACCTGTGGCGCTACGACGGCGGCCTCGGCCTCCGGCTTCTGCTCGGGGGCGGTGTCTTTTCCGAACGTAAAAATCTTCTTGATGAAGCCGAGGGCCATAAGTGTATCCGCTGGTTATGCGAGAAGGCGGTTTTCGGGCCGCATCGTCAGGTGCCTGCCATTGTGGCCGGTGATGGTGACCCGCACAAGGTCGCGGGGTTTTAGCCCTGCGGCATCGACGAGCGTGAAATTTTCGGTGTGGGCGAGGCCGTTGTTCTCGACGAGGATCGTTTCCCGTTTCCCGATCATGGAAACGAGATGGGCTTCATGCAGCCGTTTTCCGGTGTCGCGCAGCCGGCTCGCACGGTCCTTGACGAGTGCCCGGTCGAGTTGCGGCATGCGGGCGGCCGGCGTGCCGGGGCGCGGGCTGTAGGGAAAGACGTGCAGATGCGCGATGCCGCAATCTTCCGCCAGCTTGCCGGCATTGGCGAACATGTCCTCCGTCTCCGTCGGGAAACCCGCGATCATGTCGGCGCCAAAACTGGCATCGGGGCGCAGATCGCGCACGCGGCCGCAGAAGGCGCGGGCATCGTCAGCCGAGTGGCGGCGTTTCATGCGCTTGAGGATCATGTCGTCGCCATGCTGTAGGGAAAGATGCAGGTGCGGCATGAAACGCGGTTCGTCGGCGATCAGGTCCCAGAGATGGTCGTCCGCCTCGATGCTGTCGATGGAAGAGAGGCGCAGGCGGCGGATGTCCGGCACCTGCTTGAGCAACGTCTTGGCAAGCAGGCCGAGGCTCGGCCTACCTGGCAGGTCGGCGCCGTAGCTCGTCGCGTCCACGCCGGTCAGCACGATCTCGCAGTAGCCACTCTCGACCAGTTTGCGCGCCTGCTCGACCACCGCGCCCATCGGCACGGAGCGGGAATTGCCGCGGCCATAGGGAATGATGCAGAAGGTGCAGCGGTGGTCGCAGCCGTTCTGGACCTGCACGAAGGCGCGCACATGGCCGTCGATCAGCTTCACCATCTGCGGCGCGGTCTCGCGCACGCTCATGATGTCGTTGACGCGCAGTTTCTCTTCCGCGGAGACGCCGAAATCCGGCAGCGCCCGGTAGGAGGCGCTCTTCAGCTTCTCCTCGTTGCCGAGCACGGCGTCCACTTCCGGCATGGCGGCGAAGGTGGCGCTTTCCGTCTGTGCGGCGCAGCCGGTGACGATGATGCGGGCATGGGGATTGTCGCGGCGCGCGCGGCGAATCGCCTGCCGGGCCTGGCGCACGGCTTCCCCCGTCACGGCGCAGGTGTTCACCAGCACGGCATTGTTCAGCCCCGCCTTCTCGGCTTCGGCGCGCATCACTTCCGATTCGTAGGTGTTGAGCCGACAGCCGAAGGTTATGACCTCGACGCCGCTCAAAGGGCGGCCGCCCCGGCTTCATCATCGCGGCGGAACGCGCCGGTGACGGGGTCGAGCGTGCCCGACCACTCCCATGCGGCAGGGCCGGTCATGACGACATGGTCGTCCTCGCGCCAATCGATGGTCAGCTTGCCGCGGTTCGGGCTGCTGGCGACAGTGATCTCGACCTTGCGGCCGGTGCGGCCGGTGCGGGCGCCGGAGACACCGGCCGAGCAGGCGGCCGAGCCGCAGGCGAGCGTCAGGCCCGCGCCGCGCTCCCAGGTGCGCGTCGTCATCGACGTCGGCGACGTTACCTGCGCCAGCGTGATATTGGCCTTTTCCGGAAACATCGGGTGGTTTTCGAGCAGGGGGCCGAAACGGTCGAGGTCGAAGCTCATCGGGTCGCGGTCGACCCAGAAGATGGCATGCGGATTGCCCATCGACATGACGGCGGGCGAATGCAGGATCGGATCGTCGATCGGCCCGATCTGCAATTCGATGCGGCTGGTATCGTAGAATTCCTCGGCGAGCGGAATGCGGTTCCATTCGAAGACCGGCCTGCCCATGTCGACGGAGATCGTACCGTCCTCGTGCTCGACGGCGTTCAGGATGCCGGCGACAGTCTGGAAGGTGAAGACCTTGCGGCCGGTTTCGCTCGCCAGCGCCTGCACGACGCAGCGTGTGCCGTTACCGCAGGCCTGCGCCTTCGTGCCGTCGCAATTGAGGATATCGATGAAGGCATCGGTGCCGTCCACGCGAGGGTCATGGATCGCCATGATCTGGTCGAAGCGCGTGGCGGGGTCGGCATTGAGCGCAATCGCCGCGGCCGGCGTCACGGTATCCGGGCGGCCACGCATATCCACGACCAGGATCATGTTTCCCAGCCCGTTCATGCGGGCGAATTGCACGTCTGCTGCCATGTCGGATATTCCCGCAAGGATTCGAATGCTGATCCTTGCATCTGGAGTCTTCAGTTTCTCGCGCGTATATGGCGCAAGCGGGTTGAAAATACCAGATGCAACCCTTGGAGTCTTCGAATCCTTGGCGCGTCGCCTCCAGCAAGACTCCAATCCTTGACTTTCCGGCCCCGTTGCTGTTTAAGCCGCGCATCTGCGACGAGTAAGAATGCTTGAAGCCGCCGACCGGGACCCATTGCGGTATAAACAGATCCCGGAGGTCAACACCCGACAGCGCGATGCGCCCTCGGGTGCTTTTTGGCTTTGCGTCTTGTTTTTGCCGCTGATGACACCGACGTTTCCGCCACGAACGGAAACAAGAAGGAAGACGTGATGTTTGAAACACTCCAGGACCGCCTTGGCTCCATTCTGAATGGACTGACAGGCCGTGGCGCGCTTTCCGAGGCCGATGTCTCGGCGGCGCTGCGCGAGGTCCGCCGTGCGCTTCTGGAAGCGGACGTGGCGCTGGAAGTGGTGCGTTCCTTCACCGATGCGGTGCGTGAGAAGGCCGTCGGCGCTGAGATCCTGAAGTCGATCAAGCCCGGCCAGATGGTCGTCAAGCTGGTGCATGACGAGCTGGTCTCGATGCTCGGTTCCGAGGGCGTTTCGGTCGATCTCAATGCCGCCGCTCCCGTCGTCATCATGATGGTCGGTTTGCAGGGCTCGGGCAAGACGACCACGTCGGGCAAGATCGCCAATCGACTGAAGACGCGCGAGAAGAAGAAGGTCCTGATGGCCTCGCTCGACACGCGCCGTCCGGCCGCGCAGGAGCAGCTGCGCCAGCTCGGCGTGCAGACCGGCATCGACACGCTGCCTGTTATCGCCGGCCAGTCGCCGACCGATATCGCCGCGCGTGCCGTGCAGGCCGCAAAGCTCGGCGGCCATGACGTCGTCATCCTCGACACCGCCGGCCGCACCCATATCGACGAGCCGCTGATGATCGAGATGGCGGAGATCAAGCGGAAGTCCAATCCGCATGAAATCCTGCTCGTCGCCGACGCGCTGACCGGTCAGGACGCCGTCAACCTCGCCCGCAATTTCGACGACCGCGTCGGCATCACCGGCCTGGTACTCACCCGCATGGACGGCGACGGTCGCGGCGGTGCCGCCCTTTCCATGCGCGCCGTCACCGGCAAGCCGATCAAGCTGATCGGCGTCGGCGAAAAGATGGGCGAGCTGGAGGAATTCCATCCCCGCCGCGTCGCCGACCGCATCCTCGGCATGGGCGACATCGTCTCGCTCGTCGAGAAGGCGGCGGAGAATATCGACGCCGAGAAGGCGGCTGCCATGGCCGCCAAGATGGCCAAGGGTAAGTTCGACCTGAACGACCTCGCCGACCAGCTGCGCCAGATGCAGAAGATGGGCGGCATGGGCGGCATCATGGGAATGATGCCCGGCATGGCCGGCATGAAGGACAAGATCTCCGCTGCCGGCCTCGACGACAAGCTATTCGGCCGCCAGATCGCGATCATCAACTCGATGACCAAGGCCGAGCGTGCCAACCCCGACCTGCTCAAGCATTCCCGCAAGAAGCGCATCGCCGCCGGTTCCGGCACGGATGCGGCCGACATCAACAAGCTTCTGAAGATGCACCGCCAGATGGCGGACATGATGAAGATGATGGGCGGCAAGAAGGGCGGCATGATGAAGCAGATGATGGGCGGTCTTGCCAGCAAGATGGGCCTCGGCGGCGGCATGGGCGGCATGCCGGACCTTTCCAGCATGGACCCCAAGCAGCTCGAAGCGCTCGCCAAGCAGGCGGAAGCCGCCGGCATCAAGCCGGGCAGCCTGCCGGGTCTCGGTGGTGGCGGCGGTCTGCGCCTGCCCGGTCTCGGCGGTGGCCTTCCGGGTCTTCCCGGCCTGCCGAAGAAGAAGTGAGGGGTTGAGCCATGACGATCGATCCGAAGATTAGGGAACAACTGGGCCAATACCGGCAGTCGATCGACAATATCGACGCTGCCCTTGTGCATATGCTCGCCGAACGCTTCCGCTGCACCCAGGCGGTGGGCGTGCTGAAGGCGACGCATGAACTGCCGCCGGCCGATCCGGCGCGCGAGGAATACCAGATCGAGCGCCTTCGCCGCCTGGCGAAGGATGCCAATCTGGATCCGGATTTCGCGGAGAAGTTTTTGAACTTCATCATCCGCGAGGTGATCCGGCACCATGAAGCCATTGCCGCTGAACACAGCGGCGCAAACCAGAACACCCCCGCGTAAACCAAGACGCGGGTTCACCACATCCAAGGAGTAATGACATGTCCCTGAAAATTCGTCTCGCCCGCGGTGGCTCCAAGAAGCGTCCGTACTACCAGATCGTCGTTGCCGACGCCCGCTCGCCGCGTGACGGCCGCTTCCTCGAGAAGCTCGGCGCCTGGAACCCGATGCTCGGCAAGGACGACGCAAACCGCGTTCAGATCGACGCCGACCGCGCCAAGGAATGGCTCGCCAAGGGCGCCCAGCCGACCGACCGCGTTGCCCGCTTCCTCGACGAAGCCGGCGTTGTGAAGCGCGACGCCCGCACCAACCCGGAAAAGGCAAAGCCGGGCAAGAAGGCGCTCGAGCGCGCTGCCGAGAAGAAGCAGAAGGAAGAAGACGCCGCTGCTGCCGCCGCCGGCGAATAATTCTTCGCATCATCCTTTTGAAGCGGGCGGCGTGTTTCATGCCGCCCGTTTTCATTTGCGTCTGCGCCACCGCCGCTCACGCACTTTTGCTGGAATTGCTCTAGGAGCCTCGGCTGAGACGTCGTATGAGGCTTCACACGAACGCTCGGAACGAAACCATGGCGAAACTCGAAAATCCCATCCTTATGGGCACGATCGGCGCGGCCCAGGGCCTGCGCGGCGAAGTCCGTGTGAAATCCTTCACGATCGACCCCACGGCGATCGGCGATTACGGCCATCTGCACACAGCCGACGGCCGGTCCTTCGAGGTGCTGGAAGTGCGCGAGGCGAAGAACGTCGTCGTGATACGCTTCCGCGGCGTCAACGACCGCAATGCCGCCGAGGCGCTGAACGGCACCGACCTCTATATCGAACGCGACAACCTGCCGGATGACGAGCTGGATGAGGACGAGTTCTTCTATGCCGATCTCGAAGGGCTGGAAGCGGTCGACACGCAGGGCCGCAGCCACGGCACGGTGACCGGTATCTTCGATTTCGGTGCCGGCGATCTGCTGGAGCTGAAAGGCCCCGGCAAGCGGCCGGTGCTCATTCCTTTTTCCGAAGCCGCCGTGCTGGAAATCGATGTCGAGGGTGGGCGTCTGGTGATCGACGCGATCGCCGCCGGCCTCGAGGAAGAAGAGCAGACCGGTCCCGGCAGCCGGCGCCGCCGCCCGCCGGAAGACGACGGGGAATAACGTGGCTTTCCGCGCCACTATATTGACCCTCTATCCGGAGATGTTTCCCGGCCTGCTTGGCCAGTCGCTCTCCGGAAAAGCGCTTTCGCGCGGTGACTGGGCACTGGATTGCGTGCAGATCCGCGACTTCACCACGGACCGCCATCGCACCGTCGACGATACGCCGGCCGGTGGGGGCGCGGGCATGGTGCTGAAGCCGGATGTGCTGGCCAAGGCCATCGATCATGCCTCGGAAGGCGACAACCGTCCGCGCCTGCTGATGAGCCCGCGCGGCAAGCCGCTGACGCAGCAACGCGTGCGCGAACTGGCGGCCGGGGACGGCGTCATCGTGGTCTGCGGCCGTTTCGAGGGCGTTGATCAGCGGGTTATCGACGGGCGTGCACTCGAAGAAGTGTCGATCGGCGACTACATCCTCTCCGGCGGAGAGCCGGCGGCGATGATCCTCATCGATGCCATCGTGCGCATCCTGCCCGGTGTGATGGGCAATACTCTCTCGGGCGAGCACGAGAGTTTCGAGGGCGGGCTGCTGGAGCATCCGCACTACACGCGTCCGCCGGTCTGGGAAGGCCGCGAGATCCCCGGCGTGCTGACCTCGGGAAATCACGCGGCCATTGACCGGTGGCGGCGCGAAGAGGCGGAAAAACTGACGCGTGAGCGCCGACCGGATTTGCTGTCTCAGCCCGTCACGAAATAATAGATCGTCAGCGCGATGCCGACTGCGACCACCAGGCCGCGGATGACCGGTTGCGGCACGCGCCGCGCCGCCCAGACACCGGACCAGCCGCCGAGCGCGCCGGCCGGCACCATGACGGCAGCCTGCGGCCAGCCAACGACCTTGCCGCTGGCGAAGACGACGATGGCGACGCCCGCGATGACGACGGCCAGGAAATTCTTCAGCGCATTGAGCCGGTGATAATCGCCGCCCTTGGTGAGGCCGAGCACGGCCAGCATCATGATGCCCATGCCCGCACCGAAGAAGCCGCCATAGATCGAAGTGACGAACTGACCGGCCAAGCCGAGCGGCGAGACCGGCGTTTCCGCATGCAGCGTCTTCGGCTTGAGATAGGGGCCGGCTGCGAAGATGACGGTCGCGGTGAGCAGCAGCCACGGTACCAGTGCGCGGAAGGACGGATTGTCGAGCGAAAGCAGCAGCAGTGCACCGGCAAGGCCGCCGATAAGCGACAGCGCGCCGAGGAGGGCCGCCTCCTTCCAGTCGGCCTTGATTTCCTTCGCATAGGCGAGGGAGGATGTGACGTAGCCGGGGAACTGGGTGATGGAGGAGGTGGCGTTGGCGACGATCGGCGGCAGGCCGGTCAGCGTCATGGCGCCGAAGGTGAGGAAGGTACCGCCGCCGGCAATGGCGTTGACCACGCCGGAGAGATAGCCCGCGGCAAACAGCAAAATGGCATCGGCAATGGTCATGGCACTCCTCGCGGACAACGACCATCGGCCGCTGTCTCCTCCTGCAAAGCGTGATATCGTGGTGCCGTGAGGCCGGCAAGGCCGGAAAAACCGCCATTCCCAGGCGGATTCTTTTGTCCCTAGGGGATGACAAACGGCTCTACCTGGTGTATTGGCCCGCACGGATTTAGGATTGGGACCATTGAACCGGCCCCGGTCCTGCCGACCTGCAATCAAAGAATGGCGAACCCGCTCCGTCCGGCAACGGACTACCCTCACGAGGCATGACCTCATAAGGTGACCGTCGAGCGCTCTGGCTGTTTCAGAAAAACCGAAGGTTTGAACCGATGAACATCATCCAGCAGCTCGAAGCCGAACAGGCCGCGAAGATCGAAGCCAAGCGCCAGCTCCCGGAATTCTCCCCGGGTGATACCGTCCGCGTCAACGTGCGCGTCACGGAAGGCACGCGTACCCGCGTCCAGGCCTATGAAGGCGTCTGCATCGCCCGTTCCGGCGGCGGCATCAACGAGAGCTTCACCGTCCGCAAGATCTCCTACGGCGAAGGCGTCGAGCGCGTATTCCCGGTTTACTCGCCGCTCGTCGAAGGCGTCGAAGTCGTCCGCCGCGGTAAGGTCCGCCGCGCCAAGCTCTACTACCTGCGCGATCGTCGCGGCAAGTCGGCTCGTATCATCGAGAACACCGGCACGCGCGCCCGGAAGCTGAACGACGCCGAGCGCGCCGCGATTGCCGAGGAAAAGGCACGTCTGGAAGCCGAGAAGGTCGCAGCCGCACAGGCGCTCGCCGCTGAAAAGGCCGCAGCTGAAGCCGCCGAAAAGGCCGCTGCCGCTGAAGCCGCAAAGGCTGCTGAAGCCGCCGCCGAATAATCCGGCAGCCGCATTCCAATATTTCGAAGCCGTCGGCCTTGGCCGGCGGCTTTTTGTTTTACGGAAAAGCCTTTGCGCGCAAGTGTCGTGCTTGCTTCACCGCCTGAACCTGTGACAGTGTTCCGCCGCCACAATTCAGGAGCATATTTTGATGTTTTCCCGCCGCACCGTCCTTGCAGGCCTCGTCGCCGCTGCCCTCATGCCCGCTGTAACGCTTGCCTCGGACCTTCCCGACCTCGGCGGCAAGTCCGTCGTCGTCGTCACGGAAAACGCCTATCCGCCGCTGCAGTTCGTCGATCCCAAGACCGGCAACCAGATCGGCTGGGAATATGATGCGATGAACGAGATCGCCAAGCGGCTGAACTTCAAGGTCGAGTACCAGAACACCTCGTGGGACGCGATGATCCAGGCCGTCTCCGACAACCAGTACAATATCGGCATGACCGGCATCACCATCAAGGATGACCGCAAGGAGAAGGTCGACTTCTCCGATCCCTATATGCGCTCGCAGCAGTTCATGCTGGTGCGCGCCGATGAAAGCCGCTTCACCGATGCCAAGACCTTCGGCGCCTTCAAGGATGGCCTGATCGCCGCCCAGCCGGGCACCTCGCCCTTCTACACTGCCGTCTATGAAATCCTTGACGGCAACGAGCAGAACCCGCGCATAAAGCTGTTCGAGACGTTCGGCGCGACCGTGCAGGCTTTGCAGGCCGGCGACGTCGATCTCGTGCTGACCGACAGTGTCGCGGCCAAGGGCTATGTCGATGCCTCCGGCGGCAAGCTGAAGGTCGTCGGCGGCCCGCTCGGCACGGAAGACTTCGGCTTCATCTTCCCGAAGGGCTCTGATCTTGTCGCGCCCATCAATGCGGCGATCGCAGCCCTCAAGGCGGACGGCACGCTCGATGCGCTGAACAAGAAGTGGTTCCTCGACTACAAGATGGGTCAGTGACGACCGGTCATGGCTCCCGTTTCGTCTAACGCCGGCAAGGGCGACTATCCCTGGTGGCTGGTCGCCTTGGCCGTGATTGCTCTGGGGATTGCTGGCGTTATCGTCGCCAATGATCTCTATATGCAGGTTTTCGGCGTCGTGCTGAAGGGGCTGTGGGTCACTGTTTTCGTGACCCTCGTTGCCTTTCTGCTCGCCACCCTGCTCGGCCTCGGCGTCGCCCTGATGGCGCTTTCGGAGCACAAGGCGCTGCGCCAGATCGCCCGCTTCTATACGGAGGTCATCCGTGGCGTGCCGATCCTGGTGCTCTTGTTCTACATCGCCTTCGTCGGTGCGCCGGCGCTGGTGGCGGTGATCAATTTTGTGATCAGCCCGCTGGTTTCGGCCGGTTATGCCGAGCCCATGCTGGTGCGCGATCTCTCCCTGATGTGGCGGGCGATCATCGCGCTGATGATCGGCTACTCCGCCTTCATCGCCGAGGTTTTTCGCGCGGGCATCCAGTCCGTGGACAAGGGGCAGGTGGAGGCGGCCAAGGCGCTCGGCTTGTCGCGCTTCCAGCGCTTCCGGCTCGTCGTCTTTCCGCAGGCGGTGCGCGTCATCCTGCCGCCGCTCGGCAACGACTTCGTCGCGATGGTGAAGGATTCGTCCCTCGTCTCCGTGCTGGGCGTCGCCGATATCACGCAGATGGGCAAGGTCTACGCCTCCGGGTCCTTCCGGTTCTTCGAGACCTATTCCATCGTCGCCTATGTCTATCTGATCCTCACCATCGGCCTGTCGCTGGCGCTTCGCGGCTTCGAAAGGCGCATGCGCCGGGCCACCTGAGCGTTATTGCCGGGCAAGGATGATCAGGCGGTCGCCGGCATCGAAGGACAGCTTTTCCGACTTTACCGGATTGACCACGACCCCGCCCATGCTGCGCGGGTCGTGACCGGCGGTGGTCGCGCGGCTGTAGCCGAGCGCCACTTCGCCGCGGATGAGGGCGGCGAGCGTGACGGTGTAGAAATTCACCGGCCGGTCGATGGCGATATAGTCGGTGACCGGGCGCATGTAGATTTCCGAACCGTCCTCGTCGAGCAACTCGTCGAAAATGTCGGCCATCAGCTCGTTTTCCGAGGCTTGCGCCAGCATCAGGCTGACCAGCTTGTTGCTGACGACGAAATCGTCGGCGCGGGTGACGGCGGCGAGGTTGCGGTTGCGCACGTCGATCATCTCGCTGACGATGCCGATATGCTGGTTTGCGGCGTCGGCGATCTTGCGCAGTTGGAGCAGCGTCACCAGCGTCGTTGTATCGGCCGGCTGCGGCGCCATGTCGTCGCTGTAGCCGAGCACCAGCACGTGGTCGTAGGACGGCACGTCCAGCGCATCGAGGGCCGCGCGGTTCGTCGTATCGATGACGGCGGAGCGGACGGTGAGGTTTTCCTTGAGGTACGACAGTCCGGCCACCTCGGCCTCGAGGCCCGGCCTGTTGGCGGCGATCAGCAGTTCGGAACCGGGCGCCACATAGCGCGACAGCTCCTGCGCGATGATCGGCCCGCGGCGGTTCCAGCCGAGCAGCAGGGTGCGTTCCGGTCCTTCCGTGTGCTGCACGGGCGGGCGCACGATCTCGCGGTCGACGTCGAAATCACCGGTGCGCGGCTTGATGGCGGCATCGTCCTCGGCGATCAGGATCGCCCGCTCGCCGGCGACGATGACCCGGTTGTTCGGCGGATTGAGATGCACGACGCCATCGAGGTCGCAGAGGCCGATCAGCGTCGAGGTATCGTAAGCCATCACGGCATGACCGAAGGACTTTCCGACCAGTGCCGGCTGCTCGAGGGCGTAGATTTCCGAACCGTCGAAATCCAGCAGTTCCGTATAGACCGCCGAGAGGCCGGCCTGGCGCGAGGAGCTGACGACGATGCGCGAGATCAGCTCGTCGGCCAGCACCAGCTGGAGCTCGGAACCGCCGACGATGCGGGCGACCTCGGCGTTCTTGGCGTCGCGGATCTCGGCCGCGATCTGGTAGGGGTCCTTGCGGCGCTCGGGATCGTTGACGAGCGCCAGCACGGTCTTGATGACCTCGGAATCGGCATAGTCGCTTTCCGGCGAGAGTACGATGATCGAGCGCGAGGCCTGCGGGTTGACGATATTGACGTCGTAGAGGTCGGTCGGGTCGCCGCTGCGGCAGATGACGCGCGTGTTCTTGAGATCGGCGATCTTGTCGGCGATCTCGTCTTCCATCTCCACCTTGTCCTTGTGCGCCATGATGACGATGCGCGGATTGCGCCGGCTCTCATTGGCGATGACCAGTTCGGAGATCACGTCGAAGATCGAGGGCGACCAGTTGAAGATGATCGTATGGTCCTTCTCCAGCACATGCGAGCGGCCCTTGCGCAGCTCGTCCAGCTTCTCGTCGAGACCGGAGGAGAGCACGCCGATAAGGGCGGAGAAGACGAAGATGCCGGCGACGGTGACGACGAGCGAGACGCCGCGGAAGCTCCAGCCGGCATCGCCGCCCATCGTGCCGGCATCCATGGTGCGCATCAGCGATTCCCAGGATCCCTCGATGAAGGAGACGGACGAGCCGCCTTCGGGCGCGATGCCGGTCAACGCCAGGAACAGGCCCGCGATGATGATGACCACCAGCGAGATCACGGCCAGCCAGCCGATCAGGGCGATCGGTCCCGCCGCCATGCTCTTGTCGAACTGGTAGCGCAGGCGGTCCCGCCAGGTAATCGTCTTCATATCTGTCCCCTAAAGCCGGCTTCCCGCCGGATACGTCTATCGAGTGTCAAAAATTCCGGGTGGCGGCAAGGAGGCGGGCTGGAAATTTTCGGAAGAAGCGTAAACGGCGGCGCGTCGCGCCAACTTGCCGCGCTGTCAAAAAATCGTTATATGCGAGCCTATGGAATCCAAGTTCGGATGCACGGAAAAGCATGTCGTCGTGCTGCAGGATCACAAGCGCCTGCCGGCACGCTTCTTTGCGCGCGTCTTCGGGGCGCTTATCAGCCGTCTATCCTGATCGCTCGCGGTCCAGCAGCCTCGCGCTGTCGATTTCCCTTTCCCAAACATGCCAGACGGATGAAAAGCCATGAGCGCACCCCGTACCCTCTATGACAAGATCTTCGACGACCACATCGTCTCCCGCCAGGAAGACGGCACCTGTCTTCTCTACATCGACCGTCACCTCGTTCACGAAGTGACGTCGCCGCAGGCCTTCGAAGGCCTGCGCATGACCGGCCGCAAGGTCCGCGCGCCGGAAAAGACACTCGCCGTCGTCGACCACAACGTTCCGACCTCGCCGGATCGCCATCAAGGCATCAAGAACGAGGAAAGCCGCATCCAGGTCGAAGCGCTTGCCAACAACGCGGCCGAATTCGGCGTCGAATATTACTCGGAAAAGGACGTGCGCCAGGGCATCGTGCATATCGTCGGCCCCGAGCAGGGTTTCACGCTGCCGGGCATGACCATCGTCTGCGGTGACAGCCACACCTCCACGCATGGTGCGTTCGGCGCACTGGCGCACGGCATCGGTACGTCCGAGGTCGAGCATGTGCTCGCCACCCAGACGCTGATCCAGAAGAAGGCGAAGAACATGCTGGTGCGTGTCGACGGGAAGCTCCCGGACGGCGTCACCGCCAAGGACATCATCCTCGCCATCATCGGCGAGATCGGCACGGCCGGCGGCACCGGCCACGTTATCGAGTTCGCGGGCGAAGCCATCCGTTCGCTGTCGATGGAAGGCCGCATGACGATCTGCAACATGACAATCGAAGGCGGCGCCCGCGCCGGCCTCATCGCGCCCGACGAAAAGACCTTCGAATACATCAAGGGCAAGCCGCGCGCCCCGAAGGGCCAGGCGCTGGACATGGCGATCGACTACTGGAAGACGCTTTACACCGAAGAGGGCGCGCATTTCGACCGCGTGGTCGTGCTCGATGCCGCCAACCTCCCGCCGATCGTTTCCTGGGGCTCCTCGCCGGAAGACGTCGTCTCCATCGAAGGCGTCGTGCCGAACCCTGACGCGATCGAGGACGAGACGAAGCGCACCTCCAAGTGGCGCGCGCTCGACTATATGGGCCTGAAGCCGGACACGAAGATCACCGATATCGCGATCGACCGCGTCTTCATCGGCTCCTGCACCAACGGCCGCATCGAGGACCTGCGCGCCGTCGCCGCCGTCGTTGAAGGCAAGCAGGTGGCCTCCACCGTCAGCGCCATGATCGTTCCGGGCTCCGGCCTCGTGAAGGAGCAGGCGGAAGCCGAAGGTCTCGACAAGATCTTCAAGGCTGCCGGTTTCGACTGGCGCGAGCCGGGCTGCTCGATGTGCCTTGCCATGAACGACGACCGCCTGAAGCCGGGCGAGCGTTGCGCCTCCACCTCGAACCGCAACTTCGAGGGCCGCCAGGGCTTCAAGGGCCGCACGCATCTTGTGTCGCCCGCCATGGCCGCGGCCGCCGCCATCGCCGGCCACTTCGTCGATATCCGCACGTGGAACTGATCACGGTTCCATCGCCGTAAAATGCAAAAAGGCCGGGAGAAATCCCGGCCTTTTTCGTTTGCGCCGTTCAGGCTGGGGCACGCCGGAAAGCGGGCAGGGAAAGGCCGAGCGCGACGAGGAGCAAGGCAGTGGCCACGGTGAACGTCACCTCCATGCCGGTCGCGACGGCGGCGGGGTCGGCGCCGGCAAGATCCCTCGCGCCGACGGCGGCGGTGAAGATCGCGCCCATCAGCGAGGCGCCGGTGATGAGGCCGAGATTGCGCGACAGGTTGAGCAGGCCCGAGATGACGCCGCGTTCGTCGGCGGCGATGCCCGTCATGACGGCGGCATTGTTGGCGGCCTGGAACAGCTGGTAGCCGGGCGTCAGCACGACGATCGCCGCGATATAGCCGGGCAGGCCGAACAAGGCGGAGAGCACGGGCAGGCCGGCCGCGCCGGCCGCCATCGTGGCAAGTCCGGCGGCAACCATGGGGGCCGCACTGAGACGATCGACGAGGCGTCCGGCCAGCATGCCGGTCAGAACGGACACGACGGGGCCGACCGCCAGCACGAAGCCGACCTCCGCCGGGCCGAGGCTGAGCGTGCGCGACAGGTAGAACGGCCCGACGACGAGCGTCACCATGATGACGGTCGCGACGAGGATGTTGGCTGCGAGGCTTGCGGGAAAGCCGGGGCGGCGGAAGGCGGCTGGGCGGATCAGCGGAAAGGCGGTTCGGCTCTGTCTGACGACGAACAGGACTGCACCGACGACGGCCGTCGCGACGAGGGCGGCGTTCACAACTCCGACGCGGCCTCCGCCGGCCGTCATGGCGAGCGCATAGGCGGCAAGCGATACCGCGAGCAGCAAGGCGCCGACGAGATCGAAGCGGGCAGCGGTGGCGGCCTTGCGGTCGGCGGGCAGGAAATGCCGCATGAGGACGAAGGCGGCGATACCGAAGGGCACGGCGACGAGGAAGATCGACGGCCAGCCGAAGGCGGAGATCAGCAGGCCACCGAGCGAGGGGCCGAGTGCGGTGCCGACCGCCGACATCGTGCCGAGCAGGCCCATCGTGCTGCCGATGCGCTCCTTCGGTACGGTCTCGCTGACGAAGGCCATGGCCAGCGCCATCATGGCCGCCGCTCCCGCGCCTTGAACGGCCCTGACGGCGATGAGGAAGGGCAGCGACGGCGAGAGGCCCGCCAGAAGCGAGGCGGCGGAAAACACCGCAAGGCCCGCCAGCAGCAGCCGGCGGCGGCCGAAGAGATCGCCGAGGCGGCCGATGCCGGCGATCAGCACGGTGCTGGCGAGCAGATAGGCGAGCACGACCCACTGGACATGCGGGAAGGGCGCGGCGAAGTGCAGTGCCAGCGTCGGCAGGGCGACATTGGCGATGCTCGTGCCGAGCGAGGATAACAGGATGGCGAGCGACAGGCCGGCAAGGGCTCCGACCCTGTTCCGGTCCGCCGTTAAGGTTTCTCTGTCTTGCATGGAGCTGCTCCTTGGTTCTCCAGAGCAGCTAGGCCTTTCCCTGATAGGGCGGAATGCGCATGGATTGCACTATATTCGTGCGCCTGACGCCATATCATTCTCCGGCCGGCATGTTAGGATCATGCATGTCCCGGCCCGATCTCAATCTTCTCGTGACGCTTGACGTGTTGCTTGCCGAAGGCAGCGTCGCAAAGGCCGCCCGGCGGCTCCGGCTCAGCCCTTCGGCGATGAGCCGCGCGCTGGCGCGGCTGCGCGACGCCACGGGCGATCCGCTGCTGGTGCGGGCCGGGCGCGGCCTTGTGCCGACGCCGCGGGCGGTAGAACTTCGCCAGCGGGTCGGGCAGATCGTGCAGGACGCGGAGGCGCTGCTGCGGCCGGCCGAGATCCTCGACCTCAAGACCCTTTTGCGGACGTTTACCCTGCGCAACCGCGAGGGCTTCGTCGATACATATGGGCCGGCGCTGCTGGCACGCGTGGCGCTCGAGGCGCCGGGCGTGACACTGCGCTTCGTGCCGAAGCCCGACAAGGAAAGCACGCCGCTGCGCGACGGGATCGTCGATCTCGAAACGGGCGTGATCGGCGAGGAGACGGGGCCGGAGGTTCGCGTCCAGGCGCTCTTCCGCGATCGTTTCATCGGCATCGTGCGCGACGGGCATCCGCTGCTCGACGGGCCGATCACGCCGGAGCGCTACGCGGCCGGTGGCCATATCCTCGTCTCGCGCGGCCGGCGCGATCGCGGGCCGGTCGACGAGGTGCTGGCGCTGAAGGGATTGTCGCGCAGCATCGCCGTGACGGTGCCGAGCTTTACCGAGGCCGTGACGCTCGCGAAAAATTCCGACCTGATTGCGCAGGTCTCGGATCGGTCGACGCTGTCGTTTCGCGACGGCGTAGCGTCCTTCGCGCTGCCGGTCGATCTGCCTGACTTCACCGTTTCGCTGCTCTGGCACCCGCGCATGGATGCCGACCCGGCGCATCGCTGGCTGCGCGCGTGCCTTCGCGAGATCTGCATTGGGCCGTGATGGGGGGCCGTGACTTTCGGCCAGAACAATGCTAAAGGGCCGGCAACTGGGCCGTAAGCCGCACTTCCCGGCATTTCCTGGCCTGCAATGAACTTCAGTCGAGCATGGACCGCCGTGGCGCAAAAGCCTGCGCCGGCGCTGCCTGTTCTTGAGGATTGACCCGATGGCAAGCATGGATTTTCTCAACACCGCCGACCCGGTCAAGGCGCCGGTCGTCCGCACCCTCCCGGCCGCCGAAAAGCCGACGCTGATCGGTCTTTCTCGCGAGGACATGGGCCGCGCGCTGGTGGAGAAGGGCGTGGCCGAGCGCCAGGTGAAGATGCGCGTCAGCCAGCTCTGGCACTGGCTCTATGTGCGCGGCGTCTCCGATTTCGACGACATGACCAATGTCTCCAAGGACATGCGCGAAATGCTGAAGACGCATTTCACCATCGCCCGCCCGGAGATCGTCGACGAGCAGATTTCCAATGACGGCACGCGCAAGTGGCTGCTGCGTTTTCCCGCGCGCGGTGCCGGCCGTCCGGTCGAGATCGAGACCGTCTACATTCCCGAAGAGGGCCGCGGGACGCTGTGCATTTCCAGCCAGGTCGGCTGCACGCTCACCTGTTCCTTCTGCCACACCGGCACGCAGAAGCTGGTGCGCAACCTGACGGCGGAGGAAATCCTCTCGCAGCTCCTGCTGGCCCGCGACCGGCTAGGCGACTTCCCGGACCGCGACACGCCTTCGGGCATGATTGCGCCTGCCGAGGGACGCAAGGTCTCCAACATCGTCATGATGGGCATGGGCGAACCGCTCTACAATTTCGAGAACGTCAAGACGGCGCTGCTGATCGCCACCGACGGCGACGGCTTGTCGCTTTCCAAGCGCCGCGTGACGCTGTCCACCTCGGGCATCGTGCCGGAAATCTACCGCACGGGCTCCGAGATTGGGGTGATGCTGGCGATCTCGCTGCATGCCGTGCGCGACGAGCTGCGCGACATGCTCGTGCCGATCAACAAGAAGTATCCGCTGAAGGAGCTGCTCGACGCTTGCCGCGCCTATCCGAGCCTGTCGAACGCCCGCCGCATCACCTTCGAATATGTGATGCTCAAGGACGTCAACGATAGCCTTGAGGATGCCAAGCTGTTGACCCAGTTGCTCAAGGGCATTCCCGCAAAAATCAACCTCATCCCGTTCAATCCCTGGCCGGGCACGAACTATCAGTGTTCGGACTGGGAGCAGATCGAGCGTTTCGCCGATTTCATCAACCAGGCCGGCTATGCCTCGCCGATCCGCACGCCGCGCGGCCGCGATATCCTCGCCGCCTGCGGCCAGCTGAAGTCGGAATCCGAGCGCATGCGCAAGGTCGAGCGCATGGCCTTCGAGGCCATGATGATCGTCGGCCACGGCGAGGATGACTGAGGCGGTTTTGCCGCAGGCATCTATCAGAAAATGTGATTGATGAAGCGCTTTCCAAGAATTGATCTGAAGGGCCGTTTTGCCTAGAAACGCCCTGAAATCATTCCAGGGAGACCCTTCATGCGTCAACTTCTCCTCGCTCTCGCGGCCACGGTCGCGATTTCTCTTCCCGCAAAGGCCGAAGAGGTCACGGTCGCCGTGACCGCCATCGTCGAACATCCGGCGCTTGATGCGGCCCGTGACGGCGTCAAGGAAGCGCTGGAAGCGGCCGGCTACAAGGAAGGCGAGAACCTGAAGTTCATCTACGAGTCGGCGCAGGGCAACCCCGCGACGGCCGCGCAGATCGCCCGCCAGTTCGTCGGCGAGGACCCGACCGTGATCGTGCCGATCTCCACCCCCTCGGCGCAGGCCGTCGTCTCCGCGACGAAGGACATCCCGGTCGTCTTCACGGCCGTTTCGGACCCGCTTGGCGCACAGCTCGTGACCGATATGGATAAGCCCGGCGGCAACGTCACCGGCCTTTCCGACCTGTCGCCGGTCGCCGAGCACCTGGCCCTCATCAAGGAAATCCTGCCGAACGCCAAGACGATCGGTTTCCTCTACAATTCCGGTGAGGCGAATTCCGTGTCGCTGCTGGCCGTTCTCAAGGCCGAAGCCGAGAAGGCCGGCCTGACGGTCGTCGAATCCGCCGCCACCAAGTCCGCCGAAGTGCAGGGTGCGGCGCGTGCCCTCGTCGGCCGTGCTGATGCGATCTACGTGCCCACGGACAACACGATCATCTCCGCTCTGGAAGGTGCCGTCTCCGTTGCCGAGGAAGCCAAGCTCCCGCTCTTCACCGCCGACACGGATTCCGTTTCGCGCGGCGCCATCGCGGCCCTCGGCTTCAACTACAAGGATGTCGGCAAACAGACGGGTGAAATCGTCGTGCGCATCCTCAAGGGTGAAAACCCCGGCGATATCGCCGTGAAGGTTGCCGCCGGTACCGACCTCGTCGTCAACAAGGGTGCGGCCGCCAAGATGGGCGTCACCCTGCCGGAAGCTCTCGTCGGCCGCGCGACCCGCGTGATCGAATAAGCTTCGGTCCGACATTGTTATCAGGAATCAACCGCTGCCGGATCGCCGGCAGCGGTTGATCTGTTAAAAAGACCCATCCCGCACACCTGCGGAACGGGTGAAAAGAGAAAGCCGAGAGCCGTGAGCCTGATTGCCTTCTGGGGTGCCGTCGAACTGGGGCTGGTCTATGCCTTCGTCGCCGTCGGCGTTTACCTTGCCTTCCGCGTGCTTGATTTTCCTGACCTCACTGTGGACGGATCCTTCCCGCTCGGTGCCGCCGTTACGGCGGTGCTGATCATCGCGGGCGTCAACCCCTGGCTTGCCGCTTTCGTCGCCATGCTGGCCGGCGCCGCTGCCGGCCTCGTCACGGCGATGCTCAATGTGCGCTTCCGCATTCTCAATCTGCTCGCGTCGATCCTGACGATGATCGCGCTGTTCTCGGTGAACCTGCGCGTCATGGGCAAGCCGAATGTCGCGCTGATCAATGCCGAGACGATGCTGAGCCCGTTCTTCGGCCATGGTCTCAGGGATTTCTACGTCCGGCCGCTCTTCATCTTCGTGCTCGTCGTCATCGCCGTCGTCCTCGTCTGGCGCTTCCTGGAAAGCGATGCCGGTCTTTCGATGCGCGCGACCGGGGCGAATGCCCGCATGGCCCGCGCACAGGGTGTCGATACCAACCGCCAGATCTATTTCGGCATTGCGCTCTCCAACGCGCTGGTCGCCCTCGGCGGCGCGCTCTTTGCCCAGACCAACGGCTTTGCCGACGTCACCTCCGGTGTCGGCACCATCGTCGTCGGTCTTGCCGCCGTCATCATCGGCGAGACGCTGTTCGGCACACGCGGTATTCTGATGGCGTTGATCGGCTGCGTGCTCGGCTCGATCCTTTACCGCATCGCCATCCAGCTTGCGCTGTCCTCCGACGTGCTCGGCCTGCAGGCCTCCGACCTCAATTTCGTGACGGCGCTGCTCGTCACCGTGGCGCTCGTCCTGCCGCGCCTTCGCCGCGGAGGAGCCGCCTGATGATCTCCGTTTCCGATATCAAGGTCACCTTCGGCAAGGGCACGCCGCTGCAGAAGCAGGCGTTGAACGGTGTCAGCCTCACCATCGAGCAAGGCCAGTTCGTCACCGTCATCGGCTCGAACGGTGCGGGCAAGTCGACCCTGCTCGGCGTTCTTGCCGGCGATGTCATTGCCACGGAAGGCCAGGTGAAGATCGGCACAGCCGACGTCACCCGCCAGGGCACCGCCGCCCGCGCCGGTCGCGTCGCCCGCGTCTTCCAGGACCCGCTGACCGGCAGCTGCGGCGCGCTCTCCATCGAGGAAAACCTGGCGCTCGCCGCCCGCCGCGGTGAACGCCGCGGCCTGTCCTCGGCGCTCGGCCCGCAGCGTCGCGCCGTCTTCCGCGAGCGCATCGCCGAACTCAATCTCGGCCTCGAAAACCGCATGCGCGACCGTATGGATTTGCTCTCCGGCGGCCAGCGTCAGGCCGTCTCGCTGGTCATGGCCACGCTCGCCGGTTCCGATGTGCTGCTGCTCGACGAACACACCGCGGCCCTCGACCCCGGCATGGCCGAATTCATCATGACCCTCACCCAGAAGATCGTCTCCGAGCGCAAGCTGACGACGCTGATGGTCACGCATTCCATGCGCCAGGCGCTCGACTACGGCCACCGTACCGTCATGCTGCATGGCGGCGAGATCGTGCTCGACGTGGCGGGCGACAACCGAAAGAACCTCCAGGTCGAGGACCTGATCGCGATGTTCCGCAAGATGCGCGGCCAGACGCTGGACGACGACGCCCTGTTGATCGGCTGAGGCGCCCATTCTGTCACAATTGAACAAAGGCCGGCTGCACGCACAGCCGGCCTTTGTCGTTATATGCTTTGTTTCCAGCGGCTTGAATATGAAGCTCGAAGGGGCGTCCCGCAGTAACAAGGCTGCAACAAAACTGTCGCAGACCATCGCTATAGAGAAGCTTCCGGAGGAGCGAACACGCGGCTCTACGCCGCTCTGGTTTTTGTCTTAACCGCATTGTCCGACGCCGAAGCGATGCCGCTTCGGCTGGAAATGCTCTAGAGGGCGAATGTGATGCGGGCTATGGCAATGGAAGCGCTGAAGGCGGTCTATCGATACGCGCGCATTCCCCTCGACAGGTTTCGTCCGTCCGAAGAACCCTTGCGTGTCCTTTTCGTGCGCAGGGCGCCGAAAGAAGTGCTGCGGCAATATTTCCCCGGTGAGCGGGTTCGCTCGCGGGATGGCGGGCCATCACGGTGGGAGTTCTACACGAAATGGGCGCCCTGGCTGCTGGCCGATGGCCGGGCGCGTGTCTATCGTGCGGGTAGCCCGCTTCCGCGTTTTGTCCAAGCGTTCTGTGCGCGCTTCCGCATCCCCACCGTCGATCTCACGCAGACCCGTCCGGATATCCCGACAAGCTTCCTGACGGTTCTGCCGTCCGGGGGACGTGCATCGACGGATGCCGAGCGGTCGATACCGTCCTGGTTCCAGTCCCGTCCGACGCTTCACACGAAAATGGCGCTGGCATCCGGCAAGCCGGTCTTTCTCTATGTGCCGTGGATTGCCGAACACGGCGATGCCCTGATGAGCCGCATCGAGGATCCGGCCTACGAGATCCTGCCCTTCGACATCATGAAGGATGTCGACAACAATGAGAACCGCCGCAACATCCTGCGGTTCGCGCGCTCTCATCCCGATCTCTACCGCCAGATGGTGGTGCGCCGGCTGGTGCCGATCCGCTCGGCCATTGCGGGCGTGATCGTGACCTTCGACTGGGCGCCGGTTATGCGGATCATCGTGAGCGTCTGTCAGGAACTCGGCATCCCGACCATCCTGATTCCGCATGAATCGGTCTTCGTCGACCGGAGCAAATATTATTGGGATCCCTCCAGCCATGCCTCGATCCCGCTTTCGGATGTGATTCTCGGCTGGGGCAGCCTGCAGAAGGATATTTTTGTCGAGCGCGGCTATCCCGCCGAGCGCTTCCGGATCGTCGGCGCGCCGAAATTCGATACCTATTACGACTATGAACCGATGCTGACGCGGGCGCAGTTCGCGACGCTGTTTGGCCTGAATCCCGAAAAGAAGATCATCCTTTTCGCTTCGCAGCCGCTGGATTCGCAGCTCGATACCACCCGGGCGCGGGAATCGCAGCGCGCCGCCATCGCCGACCTGCTGCGGTATTGCGAGACCAACAACGCACAGCTCATCGTCCGGCTTCCACCTTCCAAGGACGATATTCTCGGCCTCGTCCTTCGAAACGCGATCCTGCAATCCGCCTATGCGGCCTTCGATGACGCGACCTGCTATCTCGTCGCCCCGGAGGAAGCGCTGTTCCATTGCGATATCGTGACCTCGGTCAACAGCACGATGCTATTCGAGGGGCTGCTGCTCGGACGCTGCGCGCTCTCGCTGAAATATGTCGAATTCGCGCAGTTCTGGGACCGGGCCGGCATTCCGGTCGTCCGTTCGCTGGAGGAAGCCGCACCGGTTCTCGACCGGATGCTGGCTGGCCGCTGGGAACGGGACGAGGATGGAATGCAATGGGCGGCGGATATGTTCGGCATCGGCGCGTTCGATGGCCAGGCCGCACCGCGCATCCGCTCTTTCCTATCGGATATGGTTTCAGGGACGATTGCGCCGTCCGCCGCGCCCACGCCCATACAGAAGCTCGCCTCCGGGCAGATGCTGGATGTCGCCGCCGTCGACAGCAACGACGAACTCCTCGGCACGGCACATTATTTCCTGCCGAAACTTCTCAATATCCGCGCGCTGAAAAGCAGCCTTGGAAAGAGCCTCATGGAAATGGCCTCGGTCGAGGCGTTCTTCCAGGTCGGCCTCAAGGGGCGGGACGCCAAGGAACAGCAGCGCACGGCGCGGCTGCTCGGCAAGCCGGTCGTGATCCTCGAGGAGGGGTTCATCCGCTCGTTGAGCACGGGTGTTGCCAGCGAGCCTGCCCTTTCCGTGATCATCGACGACACGACCGCCCATTACGACGCGACGCGCCAGTCCGGTCTCGAGCGGGTGCTCGAGCATGGACGTGTCCTCAGCAACATTGAACGGCGCCGAGCTTTGGCCGCCATCCGCAAGATCGTGGAGGCCCGTATATCCAGATATAACCACGCGCCGGATATTCCCCTGCAGGTTGGGCGGCCCGGTCGGGCGAAGCTGCTCGTCATCGACCAGCGATACGGCAATGAGTCCGTCGAATTCGGCCTCGCCGACGAGCGGGCGTTCGACCGGATGGTGAAGGACGCGCTTGCCGGCTATCCGGACCACGACATCATCGTCAGCGGCTATGTCGATCCGAGCGGCCGGGGCAAGCGGGGCTATTTCGACAGGAGCCTGCCGCAGGTGCCGGCAAAGGATCGCGACCGGGTCTTCTTCATTCAGGAAGACAGCAACCCCTATGCCCTGATCGATCTCGCCGAAATCGTGTTCGTCGTCTCGTCACTCACCGGCTTCGAGGCCTTGATGGCCGGCCGTCACGTTCACTGCTACGGCGCGCCCTTCTATGCCGGCTGGGGCCTGACCGTGGATCACTGCGCAACCGGAAGGCGCAGTCGCAAGCGCACGATCGAGGACGTCTTCCACTTCGCCTATATCGAGGCGTCGCGCTACGTGAACCCGCAGACCCATGAGCGGATCGACGTCGAGGAACTGATCGATTTCGTGAGCCGTAAGAAAGCAGAACTCGCCCCTGGCGGTAGATCTCCCTTGGTCCGCTTGCCGCAGCATCAGAGCCTTGCCGCGCTCAGCGTGATGCCTGATGTCACCGCGCCTGCGTGAGCAGGATCTTGGCGGCGAAAACCGAGAACACGCCGGCGAAGGTGTAGTCGATGCCGCGCAGCACTTTGGGGTTCCGCTGGAGCCAGGCGGCGAGTTTGTCGGCGCCGAGGATGACGAGGATGTTCACCGGCATGCCGATGGCGATGAAGAGCAGGCCGAGCACGATCAGCTTGCCGGTGACGTCGGGGTCGCCGGCCGAGATGAACTGCGGCAGGAAGGTCATGAAGAAGATGATGACCTTGGGGTTCAGCAGGTTCACCCAGAAGCCGGAGGAGACGTTCGCCAATGCTGTGCCGCGCGGGCCGGCTGCGGCCTTCACCGTAAAGGTCGAGCCGTAGCGGACAGCCTGCACGGCAAGCCACAACAAGTAGGCGGCGCCACCGGTCTTCAGGATCAGGAAGGCGGTCGGCGAGGCGGTGATGAGTGCGGAAATGCCGAAGGCGACGAGCAGCGTGTGCACGACGATACCGAGGCTGGTGCCGACCACCACGTAAAGGGCCGGACCGCGGCCCTGTGACAGCGCGCGGCTGATCGACAGCGTCATGTCGGGGCCGGGTGTCATGGCCAGAAGCAGGCTTGCGGCCGTGAAGGCGAGGAACGTCGGAAGCGTGGGCAGGAAATCCATGGCGAAGCCTGAAAGCCGGAGTGGGAGATGCCATCCCTAACCCGGCTTTCCCGCAATGACCAATCAAGCTTTGTGATGGTCTTTTACCGGTCTTCCAGGAAGGTCCTGAAGGCTTCAGCATAGTCCTTGTGCCAGCGCGAGAGCGGCGGGCGGTTTTCGATGATATCGCCGATCGCCCAGGCCATGCGGTTTTCGTCGAGTTTGCGCGGCACGTCGTTGTCCGGGCAGAGGATATAGAAGTCACCGCGTGCAAGGCTTTCCAGCATGAAATCGACGGTCTGGGCCGACGTCCAGGCGGCATCGGGTTTTTCCGTGCGGTCGCCCTTGGTGAGCGCCGTATAGACGAAGCCGGGGATCAGCAGATGCGCGGAGAGTTTCGCACCCTCGGTGTTGCGCAACTCGTGCTGGAGCGCTTCGGTGAAGACCTTCACGCCTGATTTAGAGACATTGTAGGCGGGGTTGCCGGGCGGTGTGGTGATGCCCTGCTTGGAGCCGGTGTTGATGATGAGGCCGGGCTCGCCATGGGCCAGCATGTTCGGCCCGAAGACCTGCGTGCCGTGGATGACGCCCATCAGGTTGACGGCGAGGATGTGGTCCCAGTTGGCCTCGGCGCTGAAGATCGAGGTGTCCGGCTGGATGCCGGCATTGTTCATCAGCACATGGACCCGGGCGAAACGCTGCTGGACGGCACGCTCCAGCGCTTCCAGCTCGTGGCGATGGGCAACGTCCGTCTCCACCGCCATGACGTTCGCTTCGCCGGCGATGGCTTCGAGCTCGACGCGGGCTTCGGCGAGCTTATCGGCATTGCGATCGGCGATCGTCACGAACATACCGGCCTCGGCAAAGCGCCGCGCGGCAGCAAGGCCAATGCCGGAGGCGCCACCGGTGACGACGGCGACGTTGTCTTGCTTGATGATGTCCTTGAGGTCGGTCATGGTTTCATCCCCTTCCATGGTCCTGTCCTGCGCAATATGGGGTCGCTTGCGGCGGCGTCAAACCCTGCTTGCGTTAGGATGCGACGGTGCCCGCCCTTGCGTCACGCGCCAATCTCGCTAAAAGTGCCCGCGACACCGGGCCTTCGCGGGTCTTCCGCGGCCCTTCCATGCAACGGACCTCATCATCATGGCATCACATAAAGACGTGAAGAAAGTCGTTCTCGCCTATTCCGGCGGCCTCGACACCTCGATCATCCTGAAGTGGCTTCAGACCGAACTCAACGCCGAAGTCGTGACCTTCACGGCCGATCTCGGCCAGGGCGAAGAATTGGAGCCGGCGCGCAAGAAGGCCGAGATGCTGGGCATCAAGGAGATTTTCATCGAGGACGTGCGTGAAGAATTCGTGCGCGATTTCGTCTTCCCGATGTTCCGTGCCAATGCGGTCTATGAAGGCGTCTACCTGCTCGGCACGTCGATTGCCCGCCCGCTGATTTCCAAGCACCTGATCGAGATTGCCGCCAAGACCGGTGCCGATGCCATCGCGCATGGCGCGACCGGCAAGGGCAACGACCAGGTCCGTTTCGAGCTTTCGGCCTATGCGCTGAACCCCGACATCAAGATCATCGCGCCCTGGCGCGACTGGTCGTTCAAGAGCCGCACACATCTGCTCGAATTCGCCGAAGAGCACCAGATCCCGGTTGCCAAGGACAAGAAGGGCGAAGCGCCGTTCTCCGTCGATGCGAACCTGCTGCACTCGTCCTCCGAGGGCAAGGTGTTGGAAGACCCGGCCGTCGAGGCCCCGGAATATGTGCATATGCGCACCATTTCGCCGGAAGCCGCACCCGACAAGGCGACGATCATCAAGGTCGGCTTCGAGCGTGGTGATGCCGTCTCGATCAACGGCGTGCGCATGTCGCCGGCAACGCTGCTGGCCGCGCTCAACAATTACGGTCGCGACAACGGCATCGGCCGCCTCGACCTCGTGGAAAACCGCTTTGTCGGCATGAAGTCGCGCGGCGTCTACGAGACGCCCGGCGGCACGATCCTGCTGGCCGCGCACCGCGCCATCGAGAGCATCACGCTCGACCGCGGTGCTGCGCACCTCAAGGACGAGCTGATGCCGCGTTACGCCGAGCTGATCTATTACGGCTTCTGGTTCTCGCCGGAGCGTGAAATGCTGCAGGCGCTGATCGACAAGAGCCAGACGCATGTTGAAGGCGAAGTGACGCTGAAGCTCTACAAGGGCAATGTCATGGTTATCGGCCGCGAATCGGACAAGTCGCTCTATTCCGACAAGCTCGTCACCTTCGAGGACGACCAGGGCGCCTACGACCAGAAGGACGCCGCCGGCTTCATCAAGCTGAACGCGCTGCGCCTGCGCACCCTCGCC
>NZ_JBLZPK010000068.1:0-9007 GCF_049199905.1 Shinella sp. M27 | reverse complement strand
GCGGGGAGGAGGCGGGGTCTCGCCCTCGTTATCGCGTTGGCGAGCTACTCCGCCGGTTCCGTCGCAAGCCGTGCCTCGCGGCTGCACACCGCGCGATACCAGGCATAGGAGACAATCGCCATCAGGCCCATCGCCGGGATGATCGTGCCAAAGGCGAAGAGCGGCATGCCGATGGCGGCGGCGATCAGGCCGGCGAGGAAGCCGGAGCCCATCTGGATGAAACCCATGGCGGCCGAGGCGGAGCCTGCGATATGCGGGAAGGGCTCCATGGCGGCCGTCATCATATAGGGCATGACGAAGGCGATGCCGAAGGCATAGAGGCCGACCGGGCCCATGACGCTGAGGAAGGTTGGTGTCTCCAGGAGATGCGAGGCGAGTGCGATGAAGATGCTGGCGACGCCGATGAAGGAGAGACCGGCCGGAACGAGCCGGTCGGGCGCGAATGTGCGCATCAGCAGGCGCACGGCGACCGTGCCGGCGAAGAAGAAGCCGGATTGCATGAGCATGCCGACGCCGAATTGGGTTGGCGTCAGGCCGACGCGGTCGATGAGCACGAAGGGCAGCATGGTCGCCTGGCCATAGAGCGCGCCGACGGCGCCCGCCATGACGAGCGTGGCGGAGACGAAGCGGCTGCTGGTCGCAAGCTCGCCATAGCCGCGCAGGATCGGGCCGATATGGCCCTTGGCCGGGTCAGGCACCGTGGTCTCGCTCATGCAGAAATAGACGGCGCCGCAGGCGGCGAGCGCAAAGCCGACCATCAGGAAGAAGATCGACTGCCAGCCGAACAGGCCGAGCGCGAAGCCGCCGAGCGTCGGCGAGACGGCCGGGCCGATGGCGAGCATCATGCCCACCATATTCATGATGCGGGCGGCCTTGGTGCCGGTGAACTGGTCGCGCACGATGGCGCGCGAGACGGTCATGCCGACGGAGGCGCCGATGCCCTGCACGAGGCGGCCGGCGAGCAGCACGCCGACAGTCGGCGCGAATGCGGCCATCAGGCTGCCGACGAGATAGACGGACATGAAGATCAGCGTCGTCTTGCGCCGCCCGAGCACATCGGACGTGGTGCCGGACACCAGCTGCGCCAATGCGAAGCCGGCGAAATAGAGCGACAGCGTCAGCTTGATCGCCGATTCCGTGGAGGAAAAAGCATGAACCAGCTGCGGCATGGCCGGCGTATAGAGCGCCATGGAGACCGGGCCGAGCGCCACGAGGAAGGCGGCGATGATGCTGGTGCGCCGTTCGCTCATGCGCGGCAGTGTCATTGCGCCAGTTCCTTTACGAGGCTTAGCGCAGCGCTGTCTTCCTCGAGGGCCGACAGGTTGGCGCGCAGCCGCTTCAGTTTTTCGCGCATGGCTTCGAGGTCCTGCTCGCCGATGCCGCTCGTTACATGCTGCATCAGTTCGACCTGTTCGTCACGAATATTTCCGATCAGCACGCCGGCGGTCGGTGTCGTGTAGATCAATTTGGCGCGACGGTCGGACGGGTCGGCGCGGCGTTCGATGAAGCCGAGGCTCTGCAGGCGGTCGAGATAGGTCGAAAGCGTCATCGGCTCGATGCCCATGCGCTGGGCGATGTCGAGCTGGCGGCTGCCTTCCAATGTGGCGATGCGCACCAGGGTGCGCGCCTCCCCCGGCGTCAGGCCGAGACCGGCGGTTGCGATGCGGCGCTCGAAGGCACTGCGGAGCATGCGGGCAACGTCGATGAGGACGAAACCGAGGGCGTCGGGATCGGGTCTTGAGGGCATGATCGCTTTCTGAGTTATGTAAGTTTAACTTACTATGCGCGGCCGGAATGAACAACCGTCAAGCTAGAGCGGTAGCGCATGGCTGCTTTGCGAAACGGCAAATGCGCCCTTGACGAAACCGCTGCTACGGGCTGGAATACCTTGAGATTCAAGGGGATTCCTCATGACCAGCTCGATGCTATTCGGCGCCTTCATGGCTGCTCTGCTCTATGTGCTTATCCCCGGCCCGGCCTTTCTCGCCCTTCTCGGCATCGGAGCGGGGCAGGGCCGCAAGGCTGGCGCGCTTTTCATGGGCGGCCACCTCGCCGGCGATCTCCTGTGGTCGACGCTGGCACTCGTCGCCATTGTCGGCGCCAAAACGATCGGCACGATGGTGTTCGACGTGCTCGGTCTGTTGTGTGGCTTCTATCTCGCCTGGATCGGCTGGTCGGCGCTGCGCGCCAAGCCTCGACAGGACGGAGCCGCCGTGATGACCGTAGAAAAGCCGCTGCGCCGCGGCCTCGTCTTCGGTCTCACCAATCCCAAGGGGTATCCGGTGGCGCTGGCGACCTTCACGGCGCTGCTCGCCGGCTCGTCCAATGCGCTGGATTTCGATGCGCTGCCCGCCTTACTTGGCGTGTCCTTCTTCGGCTTCCTGATGGCGGATATCATCCTGATCGGCATCATCGGCGCCGGAATGGTGCGGCGTTTCTACCGCCGCCATGAGTTGGCGATCGTGCGCATGTCCGGCCTGCTCTTCATGGGCTTTGCCGTTCAGGCCGTCTGGCACGCCGCGCCGGGCCTGTTGGGCTGGCGCAAGCCTTAGGCGACGACAGCGGGAAAGTGGATCGTTACGCGAAGACCACGCTCATTCGCACCGCTTTCCAGCGCCATGGTCGCCTCGAAGAGCGTTGCGATCTCCTCGACGATCGGCAGGCCGAGACCCATGCCGGGGGCATCTCGGTGGTCGCCGCGTGAAAATCGCTGGCGCACGAGGTTGCGGCGCTCGGGCGCGATACCGGGGCCGTTGTCCTCGACGGTCAGCAGCACGGCATCGGCGGCCTGACGCACGCTGACTGTCACCATTGCGCCGTCGCCGGCATAGGCGAGCGCATTCTCCACGAGGTTGCGTAGAAGTTCGCCGAAGAGCAGCGGTTCGGCGTGGGCAAAGGCGGGGCCGTCGCCCTCGTAGCCGAGATCGATGCCGGCTTCGGCGGCCGATGGCACGCGGTCGGCCGTCAGCTGTTGGGCCAATGCCGCGATATCGATCGGGGCCGGCTTCTGCGGCTCGTTGGAGCCGGCGGCATCGATCTTCGCCATCAGCAGGAGCTGGGCGAGGATGCGCTCGGCATGCGCCACGGCGGCATCGCCCTTGCGGGCGGCCTCCTGCGCTTCCTCCAGCGTATTGGCTCGGCTGGCGAGTGCCAACTGGGTGCGGATGATGGCGAGCGGCGTTCTGAGTTGGTGGCTGGCATTGCCGGAAAAGTGCCGGAGCGCATCGAGCGCCGATTGCAGGCGCACCATGAAGGAATTGACGGTCACGACGAGACCCTGCACCTCGCTCGGTACGCGCTGCTCGATCGGGTGCAGGTCGTTCGGATTGCGCTCGGCAATCGCATCGCTCAGCCGGTAGAGCGGGCGCAGCGACACCGTGACGGCGATCCAGACGATGGTGGCGGCACCCGCGATCATCATGGCAAGGCGCAGCGCCGAGCGCAGCAGGATCGCCTGCGCGAGTTGGCGGCGGGCGATGGTGGTCTCGGCCACCGTCACGGCGAAGGGCACGGAATTGATGCCGGTCGAGGCGGAGCGTTGCAGCAAGGCGATGCGGATCGGCTCGCCGCGGAACGTGGCATCCTGATAGGCGGTGGACTGTCCCCGCATGTCGAGGATGGTCGGCAGGGTCTGGTAGCCGGTGATGAACTGGCCGGGCGGCCCATCGACGCGGTAGAACACGCGGTCCTGTGCCGCCGAGGTCAGCATTTCCAGCGCGACGTAGGGAATGTCCACTTCCAGCGCACCGTTTTCCGTCACCACGACGCGCTCGGCGATGGCGAGCGCGGAGCCGGCCAGTACGCGGTCGGAGACGACATTGGCGGTCTTCACCGCCTCGCGCCAGGTATCGATGAGCGCGGCGACGCCGATGACGGCCGTCGAGACGAGCAGCCAGGCGAGCAGGCGGCGGCGCAGCGAGGAGGCGGGAAGGAGGGTCAAGCCGCGCTCGCCTTGTCGAGGTAATAGCCGATGCCGCGGGCGGTGCGCACGGTCAGGCCATGCGGCGCAAGGCGTTTTCTGAGCCGGCTAACATATTGTTCGATGGCATTGGCGGAGAGGTCGTCGTCGAAGGCGGCGAGCGACTGCATGATCGCCTCCTTGGAGACGACTTTTCCCGCGCGCATGAAGAGGATTTCCAGGAGGCCGACCTCGCGGGCCGGGATATCGAGCGGCGCGCCGTCGGCGGAGAAGGTGCGGGAGTTGAGATCGAGCGCGATGGCGCCGTAGGTGATGGCCGATGAGCGCAGGCCGGCCTGCCGGCGCAGCAGCATGCGCACGCGCGCTTCGAATTCCGAGATGTCGAAAGGCTTGATCATATAGTCGTCCGCGCCGAGATCGAGGCCGCGCACGCGCTCGTCCGGCGCGCCGCGCGCCGTCAGGATCAGCACGGCGGCCTTGCTCTGGCGGGCGCGCATGGCGCGCAGCACGTCGAGCCCGTCCATCTCGGGCAGGGTCAGGTCGAGGATGACGAGGTCGAAATTCTCCGACGCGATGGCGGCATCCGCCGAGGTGCCGTCGCGCACCACGTCCACCGCATGGCCCGTGCCCTTGAGGATCGCGAAAAGGCCATCCGCCAGGGCTTCGTTGTCCTCGACCAGTAGAATGCGCAAGCGTGTCGTCCTCCCCGCCAGACCTTAGCCGTGGCGGGCGGGCTTGTGAACGGCCTTGCGCTTTGGCAAGGTCGCGCCATGCGTCTTGTCCTCACCCTTCTCGCGCTGCTTTCCGCGCCGCTCTCCGCTTTCGCCGATGCGACCCTGTTTCTGGCACGCGACGGCAATGCGCAGGCGCCCGTGCTCGTCGTCTATTCCTCGCTCGACGAGCCATTGGCGCGGCCGATGATCCGTGGGTTCCAGGCGGCCAATCCTGATGTCGCCGTGCGCTATGAGGAAATGCTGACCGGCGAGGTGCATGACCGCATCGTGCGCGAGACCGATGCCGGCCAGAAGACAGCGGATTTTGCCTTCTCCTCAGCGATGGATCTGCAGGTCAAGCTCAGCAATGACGGTTATGCCCAGCGCAGCGACCTGCCGATGAGCGACCGCTGGCCGCAATGGGCCAACTGGCGCAACACGGCCTATGCGCTGACCTTCGAGCCCGCCGTCTTCGTCTATCACAAGCCGAGCTTCAAGGGCAGAAAGCCGCCGGCCTCGCGGGCGGAGTTCGTCGACTATCTCAAGAGCGAGGGCGAGAAGGTTTTCGGCCGTATCGGCACCTATGACATCGAGCGCTCGGGCGTCGGCTTCCTCTTCATGGCACGCGACCAGGAACAGTTCGGCGATATCTGGACGGTGATCCAGGCGATGGGTGCGGCCGGCGTCAAGCTCTACTCGACGAGTTCGGCGATCCTTGAACGCGTCGCCGACGGCCGCTTCGTGCTCGGCTACAACATCCTCGGCTCCTATGCCGCCGACTGGGCTTCGCGCGATCCGAATGTCGGCATCGTGCTGCCGAAGGACTATACCGTCGTGATGTCGCGCATCGGCCTTGTGCCGCAGGCGGCGGCCTCGCCGGAACTCGGCCGGCGCTATCTCGCCTTCTTCATGTCGAAGGAAGGCCAGGAAATCCTGTCGCGCGAATTACAGATCGCCGCCGTCAGCCCCGATGTCTCCGGCTCCAACACGGCGCGTACCATGAGCGCGCTGCTCGGCGCGCAGCTGAAACCCGTGCCCGTCAGCCCCGGCCTGATGGTCTATCTCGACCAGGTCAAGCGCGCCCGGCTGATCGCGCGCTGGAACGAGGTTCTGCGCAAGCAATAGGCCGGATTTGCGGCTTTAATAACCCGTTCGGCCTCTCGACAACACGCCGCCGTGCTCCATGTCAGTTAGATGTCAGCTTCTTGTGCTGGTTTAGGGCTCTTCATCGTCCGTGGAGGCGGACGGGAGATCGGGAGGAGACTTCAGCCGACTGTTTTTGCGACCGCGAACCGCAACGTTCGCGCCGCCGCGGCTGCCTATCCCCCGCCATGAAAACGTGCGCGAAAACCGCGCCTGACGGAGGACAGACCTTTGAAACATTTCTTCCTGGCATCCCTTATCGCCGGCGCCATGGCGCTTCCGGCCTTTGCCGCAGACTATACGATCATCGCGCCGGCCGGCCCCGGCGGCGGCTGGGACCAGACGGCCCGCTCGATCCAGACCGTTTTGCAGGATGAGAAGATCGCCGGCAGCGTGCAGGTGACGAACGTTCCGGGCGCCGGCGGCACGATCGGCCTTGCCCAGTTCGCCAGCCAGAACAGCGGCAATCCGAACGCCCTCATCGTCGGCGGCTACGTCATGGTCGGCGCGATCCTCACCAACCAGTCGCCGGTCTCGCTGAAGGACGTGACGCCGATCGCCCGCCTCACCGGCGAGTATGAGGCGATCGTCGTTCCCGCCGCTTCGCCGATCCAGAACATGGAAGACCTGGTCAAGGCCCTGAAGGCCGACCCGGGCGCCGTATCCTGGGCTGGCGGCTCGGCAGGCGGCACGGACCACATCACGGCCGGCCTGATCGCCAAGGCTGCCGGCGTCGATCCGACCAAGATCAACTATATCGCCTATGCCGGCGGCGGCGAGGCGCTGGCCGCCATTCTCGGCAACCAGGTGACTGCAGGCATTTCCGGCTACGGCGAATTCGAAGGCCAGGTGAAGGCCGGCACGCTGCGCCTGATTGCCATTTCCAGCGATGCGCGCATCGAAGGCATCGATGCGCCGACGATCAAGGAAGGCGGCCTCGACGTCGTCGTCCAGAACTGGCGCATGGTGGCGGCTGCTCCCGGCCTCTCGGCCGAGCAGGTGACCGCGATCAACGGCGACATCGAGAAGATGGTCAAATCGGCCGCCTGGAAGGACATACTGAAGACCAAGGGCTGGCAGGATACCTATCTCGCCGGTGACGCCTTCAAGTCGCAGCTCGACAAGGATGTCGCGGCTACCGAAAGCATCCTCAAGGATATCGGGCTCGTCAAATGAGCGAGGTCCCGTCCTCCCAATCGCGAGGAAAGCGCCGCCCTGACCGGGCGGCGCTGGTCATCGGACCCGCGCTCCTCATCGTCGCCGCCGTGATCTGGTGGGATGTCGCCCGCATCACCGCCGTCAGCAATGTCGCGCCGATCGGCCCCGCCACGGTGCCGCACTGGATCGCGATCGGCCTTGTGATTCTCGGCATCTGGACCATTTTCGAAGCCTGGCGCGGCGATTTTCCGGTGCGCGAGCCCGTTGCCCGCATGCCGGTCATGTGTCTCGTCGCAGGCCTCGCCGCGCAGATGCTGCTCCTCAAGCCGGCCGGCTTCTCGATCGCGACGGGCCTGCTCTTCGCGCTCACCGCCTGCGGTTTCGGCCGGCGCAAGCTCTGGGCGACCATCCCCATCGGCATCGCGCTGTCCTTCGTCGTCTGGGTGATCTTCGCCAAGCTTCTGCAGCTATCCCTGCCTGCTGGGCCGCTCGAACGCCTGTTTTTCTGAAGGGGCGACAGACCATGTCGACATTCGAATTCTTCCTGCAAGGCCTCGCCGTCGCAGCCCTGCCGATGAACCTGCTCTATGCGCTGATCGGCGTGACGCTCGGCACGGCCGTCGGCGTGCTGCCCGGCATCGGCCCGGCGCTCACTGTGGCGCTGCTGTTGCCGGTCACCTACAAGCTTGACCCGGCCGGCTCCCTCATCATGTTCGCCGGCATCTACTACGGCGGCATGTATGGCGGCTCGACGGCGTCGATCCTGCTCAACACGCCCGGTGAAAGCGCCTCGATCGTCACGGCGCTCGAGGGCAACAAGATGGCGCGGGCGGGGCGCGGCGGACCGGCGCTTGCGACGGCTGCCATCGGCTCCTTCGTCGCTGGCCTCATCGCCACGCTGGCGCTCGCCTTCATCGCGCCGTTCATCGTCAAGCTCGCGCTGGTTTTTGGGCCGCGCGAATATTTTGCGCTGATGGTGCTCGCCTTCGTGACGGTCTCCTCCGCTTTCGGCGATTCCACGTTGCGCGGCCTGACCTCGCTGTTCGTCGGCCTGACGCTGGCGATCATCGGCATCGACCAGCTGAGCGGCCAGACGCGTCTCTCCTTCGGCATTCCCGACCTTCTCGACGGCGTGGAAGTGACGACGCTGGCGGTTGCGATGTTCGCCATCGGTGAATCGCTCTACATCGCCTCCAAGGGCGATTCCGAGCCGGACAAGATCGAGGCCGTGAAGGGCTCGGTCTGGATGAATGCGTCCGATTGGGCGCGCTCGTGGAAACCCTGGCTGCGTGGCACCGCCATCGGCTTCCCGATCGGCGCCATGCCGGCCGGCGGCGCGGAGATCGGCACGTTTCTCTCCTACGCCACGGAAAAGAAGCTGAGCAAACATCCGGAAGAATTCGGCCACGGCGCCATCGAAGGCGTAGCGGGTCCGGAGGCGGCCAACAACGCATCGGCCGCCGGCACGCTGGTTCCGCTCTTGACGCTCGGTCTTCCGACCTCGGCGACCGCCGCCATCATGCTCGCCGGCTTCCAGCAATACGGCCTGCAGCCGGGGCCGCTACTGTTTGCGACCAATCCGCAGCTCGTCTGGGGCCTCATCGCCAGCCTGCTCATCGCCAATTTCATGCTGCTGGTGCTGAACCTGCCGCTGATCGGCCTGTGGGTAAAGCTGCTCAGCATCCCGAAGCCCTGGCTCTATGCCGGTATCCTGGTCTTCGCGACGCTCGGCACGATCGGCGCCAATCCGTCGGTCTTCGAACTCGGCATGCTCTTGGCTTTCGGCCTGCTCGGTTTCGCCATGCGGCTGTTCGGTTATCCGATCGCGCCTGTCGTCGTCGGGCTCATCCTGGGGCCGATGGCCGAGCAGCAATTGCGTCGGGCACTGGCGATCAGCCAGGGTGACGTGACGGCCTTGTTCATGTCGCCGATCGCCGTCCTGCTTTTCGGCCTCGCCTTCCTCGCCGTCGCCGTACCGCTTATCCTGCGCGCCCGCGGCCGAGGTGAAGTTCTCTCGCAGCTTGCGGCCAACGAGGACTGAGTCTTTCCCAGAGGTGCTGAAACAATGCAGGCC
>NZ_JBLZPK010000067.1:28299-28778 GCF_049199905.1 Shinella sp. M27 | reverse complement strand
GTCAAACCGTCCCAATCTCGTCAGAAGCAGCAAAAACATCCTGAACCAAATCAGGCCCTATTCTCACCAGCTCCATCAGGAAACCTTAGAGCGAGTTCGTCGGCCGCCAGAAGCGCCGCCGCTCTCGTTCGATGGCCGGGTTATAGGCCCACACTTTCAAAGCGTCAACAGCGATGTGACACTTTTTTGAAAAAATCTTCGAAAAAATGCGTTTGCCTTTCATTTACCGCAGCGAAAAGCCGGTTTTCCGGGTGGTTCGCTGCGCAAACGGTGTGAAAGCGGCCGATTGCCCTCAGATTATCACAATCCGCGCTCCTATAGAGATGCATAAGAAGCAGCGTGATTTGACTCGCGGGCCCACCTGCGTGCATCTTCCCGCGCTGAAACGATAAGACAGGGCGAATGCAATCGGCATGACCACCGACCGGAACATGATCCGATCCCTCGGCAATGAACCGCCGATCCTCGCCGACGGGCGC
>NZ_JBLZPK010000067.1:0-28250 GCF_049199905.1 Shinella sp. M27 | reverse complement strand
ACCGCCGCGAGATTTCGCTGCGCTGGCTGTCCGGCACCTTCCTGACCGGCATTACCTCGTCCATCCTTATGGGCGTCGCGCTCTTTGCCGCCCTCGACGGCCGCCAGCAGCTTGCCATTCCGGCAGAAGCCTATGCGGCGCTCGGAACGCCGAACCAGACGAACAAGACCGGCGAGACGGCCAAGCGCGGCGAACGCGTGCTGGAACCGGCCATCGTCGCCAAGCCCGCCGACAAGAAGATCATGGAAATTTCCACCATGATCCATGACGGCCAGAAGGAAGTGGTGCGACGCCAGCCCTTTGCCCATGTGAAGATGGCACTGGCCGCCAATCATGCGACGACCGAGGACTATCCGCGCTTCGATCCGCTGGCGATCTTCTCGACCAATGGCAAGGATGCGGCGTCAGCCCCGCGCATGGGCACGATCTATGGTTCGGATGTCGAATCCGAAGTGGCCTTGCAGACCGATGCCTTCCCGACTGGCGGCTCGGCGCTCGACTATGCCGACCAGATGTCGATCGAAGAGGTCGAGGAGAATGTGCGCACCAACGGCTCCGTCCTGACGGATGGCGATACGCAGGTCGCGTCCCTTTATTATGTCGACCCGCAGCGCTTCGCCTCCGAAGGATCCGACCTCGACCTTTTGCAGGGACTGACAGCGCGCGTGGTCGAAGAGAACATGAGCGTTTCGAATTTCGATACGGCGACCCCCGACGATACCGAATATGCCGACGACGTCATTCCGGTGCGCAGTGCCGCCGATATTACCGAGATCATGACGGCGGCGGGCTATACCAAGGCCCAGGCCGAAGACCTCTCGGCCTATCTCGAGGGACAGCTCGGCAGCAAGCAGCTGGCCGAGGGCGATGTCCTGCGCATCTGCATTTCGCAGCAGGGCAAGGAAGCGAGCATCGTGCGCGCCAGCGTCTATTCGCGCGGCCGCCATGTCGTAACGGCGGCGCTGGACGATTCCGGCCGCTTCGTCAGCGGCGCCGAACCGCCAGTGCTCGATGCCGTGGCAACCGCCTTCGATGCCGACGACCGGCCAACCATCATTGCTGGCCGCGACCTGCCGCGCGTGTATGACGGCATCTATCGTGCCGCGCTGTCCTATGGCATGGGCCAGGACATGACGGCGGAAATCATTCGCGTTCTCGCCAGCAATGTCGATTTCCAGGCACAGCTTCGCCCGACGGATTCGCTCGAAGCCTTCTTCTCGGTGACCGATGAAAAGGGTTTGGCGACGGAGGATTCGGAAATCCTCTTCCTCGACGCCAAGTTCGGCGATACGGAAACCCGCGTCTACCGCTTTCAGAGCCCGGAAGACGACAGCGTTGATTATTACGACGAGGACGGCAAGAGCATCCGCCAGTTCCTGCTGCGCAATCCCGTTCCGAACGGCACGTTCCGCTCCGGCTTCGGCATGCGCCGTCACCCGATCCTCGGCTTCTCGCGCATGCATACCGGCGTCGACTGGGCAGCCCCGCGCGGCACGCCGATCATCGCGGCCGGCAACGGCGTGGTCGAAAAGGCCGGCTGGGATTCCGGCGGCTACGGCAACCAGACGCTGATCCGCCATGCCAACGGCTATGTCTCGTCCTACAACCACCAGAGCGCCATCGCCAAGGGCGTCAAGGTCGGCGCGAAGGTGCGGCAGGGTCAGGTCATCGGCTTTGTCGGCACGACCGGTCTCTCGACAGGCCCGCACTTGCACTACGAGCTAATCGTCAATGGCAACAAGGTGGATGCGCTTAAAATCCGCCTGCCCGGTGGGAAATCGCTGGAAGGCAAGGCGCTCGCCCAGTTCGAGACCGAGCGCAAGCGCATCGACGACCTGCTCGGCCGCGGCGACCCGACACAAGTCGCCGAAACCCACTAAACAAAAAGCGCGGGCCAAGACCCGCGCTTCGTTTTTTCAGATAGGGCCGATTTAGGCGGCCTTGTTCACCGCCGCATTGCGCGGCGAGAAGAGCAACCGGTCGGAACCGGCGGTCACCTTGACGGTCGAACCATCCGGGATATCGCCGGAAAGGATCTTCTCCGCCAGCGGATCCTGCAGGTGCTTCTGGATCGCCCGCTTCAGCGGACGGGCACCATAGACCGGATCGTAGCCCTTCTCGGCCAGCCAGTGCACAGCCTCTTCGTCAAGCTCCAGAACGATCTTGCGATCGGTGAGCAGCTTGCGCAGGCGCGCCAGCTGGATATCGACGATCGCGCCCATTTCCGACCGCTTCAGGCGGTGGAACAGGATGATCTCGTCGACGCGGTTCAGGAACTCCGGGCGGAATGCCGTCTTCACGACATCCATCACCTGGTCGCGAACCGTATCGCTGTCCTCGTTTTCACCGAGTGCCGTCAGATATTCCGCACCGAGATTCGACGTCATGATGATCATCGTGTTGCGGAAATCGACGGTGCGGCCCTGGCCATCGGTCAGGCGGCCGTCGTCGAGAACCTGCAGGAGCACGTTGAAGACATCCGGATGCGCCTTCTCGATTTCGTCGAACAGCACGACCTGGTACGGCCGGCGGCGGACGGATTCGGTGAGCGCACCGCCTTCCTCATAGCCGACATAGCCGGGAGGCGCGCCGATCAGCCGGGCCACGGAATGTTTCTCCATGTATTCCGACATGTCCATGCGCTGGATCGCCGTCTCGTCGTCGAACAGGAAGCGGGCGAGCGCCTTGGTCAGCTCCGTCTTGCCGACGCCGGTCGGACCGAGGAAGATGAACGAGCCGATCGGCCGGTTCGGATCCTGCAGGCCGGCGCGGGCGCGGCGAACGGCACGGGACACCGCCTGGACGGCATCCCCCTGCCCGACGACCCACTTGGCGAGTTCGTCTTCCATGCGCAGCAGCTTGTCGCGTTCGCCTTCCAGCATCTTGTCCACGGGAATACCCGTCCAGCGGGAGACCACATGGGCGATGTTGTCGGGGGTCACGACCTCCTGCACCATCGGATCGACATCACCGACCTCGTGGCCTTCCGCATCTTCCAGCTCCTTTTCGAGCTTGGGAATGATGCCGTAGGCAAGCTCGCCGGCGCGCTGGAATTCACCCTTGCGCTGGGCAATGGCGAGTTCGTTGCGCAACTCGTCGAGCTGGCGCTTGAGATCGGCGGCGCGGCCGAGCTTCGACTTTTCCGCCTGCCAGCGGGCGGTCAGCGCCGAGGCTTCCTCCTCGATCGCGGCAAGATCGACTTCGAGCTTTTCGAGACGATCCTGCGACGAGCGGTCGGTTTCCTTCTTCAGGGCCTCGCGCTCGATCTTCAGCTGGATGATGCGGCGGTCGAGTTCGTCGAGTTCTTCCGGCTTGGAATCGACCTGCATGCGCAGCCGCGAGGCGGCTTCGTCCATCAGGTCGATCGCCTTGTCCGGCAGGAAACGATCCGTGATGTAGCGGTTGGAAAGCGTCGCGGCGGCAACGAGGGCCGAGTCGGAGATCCGGACCTTGTGGTGCTGCTCGTACTTCTCCTTCAGGCCGCGCAGGATCGAGATCGTGTCCTCGACGGTCGGCTCTTCCACCATGACGGGCTGGAACCGGCGGGCAAGGGCTGCGTCTTTCTCGACATGCTTGCGGTATTCATCGAGCGTGGTGGCGCCGACGCAGTGAAGCTCGCCGCGGGCAAGCGCGGGCTTCAGCAGATTGGAGGCGTCCATCGCCCCTTCCGCCTTGCCGGCGCCGACCAGCGTGTGCATCTCGTCGATGAACAGGATGATCTCGCCGTCTTCCGCCTGCACTTCGGCAAGAACGGCCTTCAGGCGCTCCTCGAATTCACCGCGATATTTCGCACCGGCGATCAGCGCGCCCATGTCGAGCGCCATCAGCTTCTTGTCCTTCAGGCTTTCCGGCACGTCACCATCGACGATGCGCAACGCAAGGCCCTCGGCGATCGCCGTCTTGCCGACGCCGGGTTCACCGATCAGAACGGGGTTGTTCTTGGTGCGGCGCGACAGGACCTGGATCGTGCGGCGGATTTCGTCGTCGCGGCCGATGACGGGGTCGAGGCGGCCTTCACGCGCATCGGCGGTCAGGTCACGGGCGAATTTCTTCAGCGAATCGAAACCCTGTTCGGCGCTTGCCGTATCGGCGGTGCGGCCCTTGCGGATGTCGTTGATGACCTGGTTGAGCTTGACGGCGGTGACGCCGGCCTTCGCCAGGATATCGGACGTCGCAGCGGATTTTTCGATGGCAAGCGCCAGAAGCAGGCGCTCGACCGTGACGAAACTGTCGCCGGCCTTCTTGGCGGCGTCTTCGGCAGTCGAGAAAACCTTGGCGAGTGGCTGCGAGAGATAGACCTGCCCATTGCCGCCGGTCGTTTTCGGCAGCTTGGCAAGAGCGGCGTCATTGGCCATCCGCGCATCGCGCGCATTGCCGCCGGCCCGCTCGATGAGCGAAGCGGCCATGCCCTGCTCGTCGTCGAGCAGCACTTTCAGCACATGTTCGGGCGCAAATTGCGGGTGGCCGTCGGCCAACGCCTTGGTCTGGGCGGATTGCAGGAATCCACGCACGCGTTCGGAGTATTTTTCAATGTTCATATAGGCCTCCAGGACTCGGCCGGCCCTTCAGGCACCGGTCGACGATTTGAAGATAGGCTCCCATCAAGGCGAACCTTTCATGCTTGCGGCGCACCAGCCTTGCGACCGGTCAACCGCCTGAAGCGAATATGGTGGAGAGGATTTCGGAATTAAAGGATCGTCGCAAGCCGCACGAGATATTTTTCCAAACGACCTGCGCAAACGCAAGAACCCGGCGCAAGGCCGGGTTCCTGATGGGTCTAAAACACGCTTCGTTATTCCGAAGCAGGCTCGAGTGCCGGGGAATCGTCACCGGACGATGCACCGTCTTCACCGGCGACCTGGCCTTCGCCACGACGCGGACGGCGCGGACGCGGCGTATTGCTGCGGCGGCGCGGTGCGCGACCGGCGGGTGCTGCGGCTTCTTCTTCGAGCGCCACTTCGGCCGGCGTGCCGTCGATGACCGGCTGCGGGCCGGAGCCATCGATCACGGGCTGTTCGACAACGGGCTTGGGCGCCGGCTTCGGGGCAGGCTTGGCGACAGGGGCTGCGGCAACGGGTGCCGGCTCGTCCGCGGGCATGGAATCGCCATCGTCCTGATCGCGATCATAACCGTCGTTGTCGTCGTTGCGGTCGGCATTGTCGGCGCGCTCGTCACGCGGGTAGCGCTCCTGCATCTGCGCCTGAGCAGCCGCGATGATGCGGTTGTAGTGCTCGGCGTGCTGCAGATAGTTTTCCGCGATGACACGGTCGCCAGCACTCTGGGCGTCGCGCGCAAGCGTGGTGTATTTTTCGGCGATGTGCTGGGCCGTGCCCCTGATCTTCACGTCCGGACCCGAGCTGTCGTAGGTCCGCGTCAGGGGATTGCCGCCCTTGCGGTGGTTGTTGTGGTTATTGCTGTTATTGTTGTTGTTATTATTGTTGTTACGCCCGCGGCCGCGCTTGTTTTGCTGTCCTGGCCTCATATTTCACTCACCTAACGTATCGTGTCTGGATGATCATGTGTCTGCACGCTTGATCCGGCCATGCCAAATCAAGCATCCTTACCCGCGGGCAAACCACGCCGGTGGGTGGTCCTGTCGCCGTAAGACGTCAAATTAACAGGTACCCGCACAGGGCAGTCTTCAACCCTATCAACTCTTCGAGAGAGTAATCCTCGATCGGGGTCACGCAGGAGCGAATCTCTGTGTCATGACCGCTTGCCTAGTGCGTGGCCGCAACCTAGCCCGCTTCCTTCCCAATTCCAAGCCTTTTCTTCACGCCCGCTGAATTTGCTGCGCAGGTGCAGCAAAACCTTAAAAAGCCGGCGATTTTGCAAAGACGAGCGCACGGTCGTTGCCGCCGAGATCCGTCACCGCTTCGATCCGCGCAAAACCCTTTTCGCGCATGATAGCGGTGACCGCATCCTTCTGGTCGTAACCGATTTCGTAAGCCACCAAGCCGTTTTCCCTGAGATGATCGCCTGCACCGGCAGCAATGGCGCGGTAGGCATCAAGCCCGTCTTCGCCGCCATCCAGTGCCAGGATCGGATCAAAGAGCCGGACCTCGTCGTCCAGCATTGCGACCACCGAACGCACGATATAGGGCGGATTTGACACGATGATGTCGAAGGCCCCGGTCACGCCGGCAAACCAGTCGCTCTCAACCGCTTCGAAGCGATCGGCGACACCATTGAGATCGGCATTGCGGCAGGCCGTTTCAAGGGCTCCAGCAGACAGGTCCGCGCCGACACCGGTCGCACCGGGCACGAGATCGAGCAGCGCAAGGCAGATCGCGCCGGTGCCCGTACCGAGATCGAGGATGCGGCAGCCCCCCGTCTCGGCAACGATTTTTTGCGCATAGGGTACGAGCGTATCGACAAGCACCTCCGTATCCGGACGCGGCTCCAGCGTTTCGGGCGAGAGGGCAAGATCGAGCCGGGAAAACGCCCGGCGGCCGAGGATACGATGGACAGGCTCACGCGCCACACGGCGGGCAATGGCCGCGGAGACCGCCGACTGCTCGGCATCATCAAGAACACGAGCACCATCGGTGAAAATCGCCGTCGAGGACAGCTTGAGGATACCGGACACCAGTGCGCGGGCATCCTGCGCCGCATCCGCGATGCCGCCATCCGCCAGCTGACGCCGCGCCGCGGCCAGAACCTCGGCGAGCGTTGCGGCGCTCATCGGCCCTGTTCGCCGAGCTGGGCGAGCTGGCCCGCCTGATAATCGGCCATCAGCGCATCGACGATCTCGTCGATTTCGCCGACCATCATGCGGTCGAGCTTATAGAGTGTCAGGTTGATGCGGTGATCCGTCACGCGGCCCTGCGGAAAATTGTAGGTGCGGATGCGCTCGGAGCGATCACCCGAACCGACCTGGCTCTTGCGGTCGGCGGAGCGTTCGCTGTCGGCGCGCTGGCGCTCGATGTCGTAGAGCCGCGAGCGCAGGACCTGCATGGCCTTGGCCCGGTTCTGGTGCTGCGACTTTTCCGAACTGGTGACAATCAGACCCGTCGGCAGATGGGTGATACGCACCGCCGAGTCGGTCGTGTTGACGTGCTGGCCGCCGGCACCGGAAGAGCGCATCGTATCGATGCGGATGTCTTCCGGGCGGATTTCGATATCGATTTCCTCGGCCTCCGGCAGCACGGCCACCGTCGCCGCCGAGGTATGGATGCGCCCGCTTGCCTCCGTCTCCGGCACGCGTTGCACACGGTGCACGCCGGATTCGAATTTCAGCTTGGCGAAGACGCCGCGCCCGGTGATGGTCGCGATGATTTCCTTGAAGCCGCCCGCCTCTCCCTCGCTGGAGGAGAGAACCTCGACCTTCCAGTTATGGGCGGCGGCGTAGCGCTCATACATGCGGAAGAGATCGCCGGCAAACAGCGCCGCCTCGGAACCACCCGTGCCGGCGCGGATTTCGAGGATGGCGCTCTTCTCGTCCGCCGCATCCTTCGGGAGAAGCAGGATCTGCATCTCCTTTTCGAGGCCTTCGAGTTTTTCTTTCAGCTCCGGCAGTTCCATTTCGGCGAGATCGCGCATCTCGCGATCGGTCGTCTTGTCGTTGAGCAGCGCGTCGAGGTCGGCGATCTCGCCGCTGACCTTCTGGTATTCCCGGATTTTCGTGACGACCGGCTGGAGTTCGGAATATTCCGAGGCGAGCCGCACATAGGTCTCCGAATCCGGACCCGCCGACATGCGTGCCTCGATCTCGCCAAAACGGCGTTCGAGTTCGCGCATCTTTTCAACGGGAAGCTTCGCCACCGTTCAAACTCCAATCGTCATTTAAAGCGGAATGCCGTTTTCGGCCGCAAAGTCGGTAAGGATCTGCCGGATCGAGGCCGTCGGCTTCGTATCGTCGAGTGCCGGCGCCAGCAACGCCTCGAGCTTGCCGGCATCGAGCGCCAGCAGCATCGACTTGACCGGGCCGATGGCGGCCGGCGACATCGAAACGGAGCGGAAGCCGATCCCCATCAGCGCCATGGCGGAAATCGGCTTGCTCGCCATTTCGCCGCACAGCGTCACCGAGGTGTCATTGCGTTCGCCTGCGCGCACGATATCGCGCAGGATGCGCAGGAACGGGCGGCCGAGCGTATCGAAACGGTCCGACACACGGGCATTGCCGCGGTCGACGGCCATCGCGAACTGGAAGAGATCGTTCGAACCGACCGAGACGAAATCCACCTCGGCCATCAGCTCGTCCATCTGCCAGAGCAGCGCCGGCACTTCGAGCATCGCGCCGAACTGCAATTTCTTCGGCAGCTGTTCGCCGATCTTCGACTGGCGCTGGATTTCCTTCTGAAGGAGATCGCGGACCTCCTTCAGTTCCGAGACCTCGGTCACCATTGGCAGCATGAGCCGGAGATCGGCGCCTGCGGCCGCGCGCAGCATGGCGCGCAGCTGCGTGCGCAGGAGGCCCGGCCGGTCGAGCGACAGGCGGATGGCCCGCCAGCCGAGCGCCGGGTTTTCCTCTTCCGCCGCGCGAAAATAGGGCACGACCTTGTCGCCGCCGATATCGAGCGTGCGGAAAGTCACCGGACGCCCGCCCGCCTGCTTCAGCACATTGCGGTAGAACGCTTCCTGCTCCTCCGCCTTCGGCATGGTCGAGGCGATCATGAACTGAAGCTCGGTGCGGAAGAGCCCGATGCCGGAAGCGCCGGATTCGTTGAGATGCGGCAGGTCGACCAGCAGGCCGGCATTCATCTGCAGATTGATGTGGCGGCCGTCTTTGGTAACCGGCTCGACCGCGCGCAGCGCACGATACTGTTCCTGCCGGCGGGCACGAAAACGCACCTTTTCCTCATAGGACCGCTGGAGGTCTCCGAGCGGACGCAGATGCACCCGCGCGTCGTCACCGTCGACGATGATGGCATCGCCGTTTTCAGCAAGCGCCACGGCACCGGCCGCCTGACCGACCACCGGAATGCCCATGGCGCGGGCGACGATGACCACGTGGCTGGTGACCGCGCCCTCTTCCAGCACGAGGCCGCGCACGTTCTGGCGCGGATAGTCGAGCAGTTCGGCCGCACCCATGGCACGCGCGACGACGATCGCATCGTTCGGGAAGCTGCTGGCCGAAAGCTTCGCGCCATAGCCGGTCAGCTGCCGCAGCAGGCGGTTGGCCAGGTCATCGAAATCGTGCATGCGCTCGCGCAGATAAGGATCCGTCAGGCGGATCATGCGCGCCTTGGTCTCGCTCTGCACACGCTCGACCGCCGCTTCCGCCGTCAGGCCGTTGCGGATCGCCTCTTCGAGCTTTCTGACCCAGCCGCGGTCATGCGCGAACATGCGGTAGGTCTCCAGAACCTCGCGGTGCTCACCTTCCATCGAGATTTCGCGGCGCGACAGCATGTCGTCGATGGAGATGCGCAGCGAGCCGAGCGCCTCTGCGAGACGGCCGAGCTCGTGTTCGGAATCCTCGTTGAGCAGGTTGGTGACGACGATGCGCGGCTCGTGCAGCACGACATAACCGAGACCGATGCCCTCGCCGAAACTCGACCCTTCGATGGCGACGGGGCGCGACAGGTCCAGCTCGAGACCGGGCTTGGTGAGCTTCTTCAGCTCGCCGGTCGCCACCATTTCCGCAATCACCATCGCCGTCGTTTCGAGCGCCTCGACCTCGTCCTCGCGGTAGGTGCGGCTCGCCCTGTTCTGCACGACAAGCACGCCGAGCGCCCTGCCGGTGCGCAAGATAGGAACGCCGAGGAAGGAGTGGTAGATCTCCTCACCCGTTTCCGGCAGATAGGTGAAGGCGGGATGCGACTGGGCGTCGGAGAGGTTCAGCGGCCGGGCGGAGGCCGCGATTGTGCCGACGAGACCCTGACCCATCTTGAGCTGGGCAAGGTGAACGGCACCGGGATTGAGACCTTCGGTCGCGTAGAGTTCGAGCACGCCGTCGGAGCGCAGCACATAAACGGAACACACTTCCGCGACCATGTTCTGCGCGATCTGGCGCACGATCTGGTCTAGGCGCTCCTGCGGCTCGAGCGGCTCCGCCATCAATTCGCGCAGCCGCTTGAGAAGAACCCGCGGACCCGCGGAGAGATCTCTCATCGCGTGGCGTCTCCCGAAAATGACATTACTCCACCGGCGCTTGGCCCGCGCCGGCGATCATAAGATCGACGCCGAGTCGGCCGGTTCTTACTTCTTATCGAGACCGTACACGGAATGCAAAGTCCGAACGGCGAGTTCCGCATAGGGACCGTCGATCAGGATGGAAATCTTGATTTCCGAAGTCGTGATCGCCTTGATGTTGATGCCCTTGTCGGCCAGTGCGCGGAAGGCCGAAGCGGCAACGCCGGCGTGGCTGCGCATGCCGATGCCGATGACCGACACCTTCACCAGGCCCGTCTCGTGCTGGATCACGTCGAAACCGACCTGTTCCTTGGCGCCTTCCAGAACCTTGAGCGCCTTTTCCACGTCGCCGAAGGGAACCGTGAAGGTCATGTCGGTCTTGGAGCCGTCCTCGGAAATGTTCTGGACGATCATGTCGACATTGATATGGGCTTCGGCCAGCGGGCCGAAGATCGCGGCCGAAACGCCCGGCCGGTCGGCGACGCGGCGGAGCGAGATCTGCGCTTCATCCTTGGCATAGGCGATGCCGGTTACGACTTCCTGTTCCACGATCTCATCCTCATCACAAATCAGCGTACCGGGCGGGTTCAGAAGATCGCCCATGCCCGGCGCATCGGGATCCTCGAAAGACGAGCGCACGAAGGTGCGCACCTTGTGCACCATGGCGAGTTCCACCGAGCGCACCTGCAGGACCTTGGCGCCGAGCGAAGCCATTTCGAGCATTTCCTCGAAGGCGATCTTCTTCAGGCGGCGCGCCTTGGGCTCGATGCGCGGGTCGGTCGTGTAAACGCCGTCGACGTCGGTATAAATGTCGCAACGGTCGGCCTTCACGGCCGCGGCGATGGCGACGGCCGAGGTATCGGAACCGCCGCGGCCGAGGGTCGCGACACGGTTATCCGGGCCCAGGCCCTGGAAGCCAGCAACGACGGCCACTTGGCCTTCGCCCATGCGGCGGACCATTTCCGAGCCCTCGATCTCGAGGATCCGGGCAGCGCCATGCGCGTTGTCGGTCTTGATCGGAATCTGCCAGCCCTGCCAGGAGCGGGCATTGATGTCCATGGACTGGAGCGCGATGGCGAGAAGGCCGGCGGTGACGAGTTCGCCCGAGGCGACGATGGCGTCATATTCGCGCGCATCGTAGAAGGGCGAGTTGGCGCCCGTCACCTTCGGCATGTTCTGCACCCAGGCGACAAGCTCGTTCGTCTTGCCCGACATCGCCGAGACGACGACGGCAACCTCGTGGCCGGCATCAACCTCGCGTTTCACATGGCGGGCCACATTGTGGATACGGTCGAGGTCAGCGACGGACGTTCCGCCGAATTTCATCACGATGCGTGCCATGTGTGTTTACCGCTATTTTCGATGTCGCGCGAGCGCGCGGGAGAAATCGCGGGGTTCTTAGCGGAAGACCCCGCGCTGTGCAATGCGCAAACTGTACCAATCGGTACGGTTCGGGCAAAAGGACGGGAAACCGGCCGCTCTCGGCTCCGGGCCAGGAACGAAAAGGCCCGCGCACCTTGTCGGGCACGCGGGCAAAAGGGATCGGATGATAAAAAGGACGGGCGGCGACCCCCCCGTCCAGGCCTTGTTACTTCTGCCAGCTCTTGACGAGTTCGTCATAGTTGACGGTGAGCGGCTTTTCCTTCTCGTTCTCGATCTTCAGCTGCGGAGCGAGGTTGCCCTTTTCGACGGCATCCTTGTTCCAGTAGGCAAGATCGTGCTCTTCGGCGAGTTTCGGGCCCATGTCGCCCTGAACGCCGGCGCGCTCGAGGCGTTCCAGCACCTTTTCCTGCTCGGCGCAGAGCGAGTCCATGGCTTCCTGCGCGGTCTTGGCGCCCGAGGACGCGTCGCCGATCGCCTGCCACCACAGCTGGGCCAGCTTCGGATAGTCCGGAATGTTCGTGCCGGTCGGCGACCACTGAACGCGGGCCGGCGAACGGTAGAACTCGACCAGACCGCCGAGCTTCGGCGCGCGGTCCGTGAAGGACTTGTGGTCGAGCGTGGACTGGCGGATGAAGGTCAAGCCGACATGGCTCTTCTTCACGTCGACGGTCTTGGAGGTCACGAACTGCGCATAGAGCCAGGCGGCCTTGGCGCGATCGTCAGGAGTGGACTTCATCAGCGTCCAGGAACCCACGTCCTGATAGCCGAGCTTCATGCCGTCCTTCCAGTAGACGCCATGCGGGCTCGGGGCGAAGCGCCACTTCGGCGTGCCGTCGGCGTTGACGACCGGCAGGCCTTCCTTGACGAAGCTCGCCGTGAAGGCCGTGTAGGTGAACATCTGCTGGGCGACTTCGCCCTGCGACGGAACCGGACCGGATTCGGAGAAGGTCATGCCGCCGGCGGATGCCGGTGCGTAGGCCTTCAGCCACTGCAGGTACTTCTCGATCGAGTAGACGGCTGCCGGGCCGTTGGTGTCGCCGCCGCGGGCAACGCACGAACCGACCGGCTGCGACTTCTCGTTGACCTTGATGCCCCATTCGTCGACCGGCAGGCCGTTCGGAATGCCCTTGTCGCCGTTGCCGGCCATCGAGAGCCACGCGTCGGTGAAGCGCCAGCCGAGCGACGGGTCCTTCTTGCCGTAGTCCATGTGGCCATAGACCTTCTTGCCGTCGATCTCGCGGCCGGTGAAGAACTCGGCAATGTCCTCGTAAGCCGACCAGTTGACGGGAACGCCGAGGTCGTAGCCGTACTTCGCCTTGAAGTCCGCCTTGTTCTTCTCGTCGTTGAACCAGTCGTAGCGGAACCAGTAGAGGTTCGCGAACTGCTGGTCGGGCAGCTGGTAGAGCTTACCGTCAGGCGCCGTCGTGAAGGACGTGCCGATGAAGTCCTTGAGGTCGAGATTCGGGTTGGTAACGTCCTTGCCTTCATTGGCCATGAAGTCGGTCAGCGCGCGGGCCTGCTGGTAGCGCCAGTGCGTACCGATGAGGTCCGAGTCGTTGACATAGGCGTCGTAGATGTTTTCGCCCGACTGCATCTGCGTCTGCAGCTTTTCGATGACGTCGCCTTCGCCGATCAGGTCGTGCGTGATCTTGATGCCGGTGATGGCGGTGAAGGCCGGTGCGAGAACCTTCGATTCATATTCATGCGTGGCGATCGTTTCGGAGACGACCTTGATGTCCATGCCGGCAAACGGCTTGGCGGCGTCGACGAACCACTGCATTTCCGCTTCCTGGCCAGCGCGGTCGAGCGAGGACAAGTCGCCGACTTCCGAATCCAGGAACTTCTTGGCAGCATCCATGTCCGCGAATGCGGAACCGGTGAACGCCAGCAGCAGGACTGCCGTCGTCGTCAGAAGTTGCTTTCGCATTTTGATCCTCCCTTAGGGTTTTGCGATTGCGACTGCATGTGCGGAGGCCCCATTCTCCCCGAGGCCTCCATTTTCTTTTGCCTTACACGAAGCGGAACACGCCGACGGCGTAGGCCACGGACAAGGCAAGAGCCCACCACAGGTTGGGACCGACAAGGCCCAACCATGCGAGATGAATGAACGCCGAGCCGAGCAGCGACACGAAGAGCCGGTCGCCGCGGGTCGTCTCGAAGCGCAGGATGCCGACGCGCGGGTTGCCACCCGGACGGGCATATTCCCAGACCGCCATCAGCGCGATCAAAAGAAAGATCGTCAGGAAGAACATGGCCGTCGGAAACGACCAGGCCATCCATCCGCCGGGGATCAGCGAGCCGAACCAGTCGCGCACGCCGTCCTTGACGGGGATCGACATGACGAGAAAGCCGGTGATGAGGGCATAGATGCCGAGCACGGCGGCAAGAGCCACGGGCCAGCGGTTGTTGTTGACGACAGCGGCCATCAGCCCCTCCCCCTTAGACCCGGCCAAGGGCAAAGCCCTTGGCGATGTAGTTGCGGACGAAATAGATGACGAGCGCGCCGGGAATGATGGTCAGCACGCCGGCGGCGGCCAGCACGCCCCAATCCATGCCGGAGGCCGAGACCGTGCGTGTCATCGTGGCGGCGATCGGCTTGGCATCCGTCGTCGTCAGCGTGCGGGCGATCAGAAGCTCGACCCAGGAAAACATGAAGCAGAAGAAGGCGGCGACACCGATGCCGGACGCAATCAGCGGCACGAAGATCCGAGCGAAGAATTTCGGGAACGAATAGCCGTCGATATAGGCGGTCTCGTCGATCTCCTTCGGCACGCCGGACATGAAACCTTCCAGGATCCAGACGGCGAGCGGCACGTTGAACAGGCAGTGCGCGATGGCGACCGCGATGTGTGTGTCGATCATGCCGAAGGCCGAATAGAGCTGGAAGAACGGCAGCACGAAGACGGCGGGCGGCGCCATGCGGTTGGTGAGCAGCCAGAAGAACAGGTGCTTGTCGCCGAGGAACCGGTAGCGCGAGAAGGCATAGGCCGCCGGCAGCGCCACGGAAACGGAGATCAGCGTGTTCAGCGCCACATAGATGATCGAGTTGATATAGCCGGAATACCAGGCCGGATCGGTGAAGATGACGGCATAGTTCTTCAGCGTCGGCGACTGCGGCCACAGCGAGAAGGTGCCGATGATCTCCTCGTTCGTCTTGAAGCTCATGTTGACGAGCCAGTAGATCGGCAGCATCAGAAAGACGATGTAGAGCGTCGGCACGATCCAGGACAGGTCGCGCTTTGTGCTGGCGCGGGCCGGAAGCGTGTTTGCGGTGGTTGCCTGTGAGGTCATGGTTTCCTCCCTCACGCCTGTTCGTCGCTGCTGGTCATGACCGTGTAGAAGATCCACGAGAACAGCAGGATGATCAGGAAGTAGATGATGGACATGGCCGCGGCCGGGCCGAGGTCGAACTGGCCGATCGCCATCTTGACGAGGTCGATCGAAAGGAACGTGGTCGAGTTGCCCGGACCGCCGCCGGTGACGACGAAGGGTTCTGTATAGATCATGAAGCTGTCCATGAAGCGCAGCAGGAAGGCGATGAGCAGCACGCGCTTCATCTTCGGCAGCTGGATGTAGCGGAAGACGGCCCAGCGCGAGGCGCCGTCGATCTTGGCGGCCTGGTAGTAGGCCTCCGGGATCGAGACGAGACCGGCATAGCAGAGCAGCACGACGAGGCTCGTCCAGTGCCAGACGTCCATGACGATGAGCGTCGCCCAGGCGTCGAAGACGTCGTTGACATAGTTGTAGTCGAAGCCGAGCCCATCGAGCACGTGGCCGAGCAGGCCGATGTCGACGCGGCCGAAGACCTGCCAGATCGTGCCGACGACGTTCCACGGAATGAGCAGCGGCAGCGCCATCAAAACGAGGCAGACCGGCACGCCCAGGCCCTTCTTGGGCATGTTGAGCGCGATCAGGATGCCGAGCGGAATCTCAAGCGCCAGGATGATGCCGGAGAACAGCAGGTTGCGGCCGAGCGCTTCCCAGAAGCGGTCGGATTCGAGCACGTCCGAGAACCAGCCGACGCCGTTCCAGAAGAATGCATTGTTGCCGAACGTATCCTGCACCGAATAGTTCACCACCGTCATCAGCGGGATCACCGCCGAGAAGGCGACGAGCAGCAGAACGGGCAGGACCATGAACCAGGCCTTGTTGTTCCAGGTCTTGTTCATCGTCAGCCCTCCCTGCCGACACGCCAGCTATCGGCGTAGATGTTGATGGCGGCGGGATCGAAGGTGATGCGCGGATCGGCGGGGATCTCGCCGTCCTCCGGCACGACGATGGCGATCGGCCTGCCGGCGAATTCGGCACGAACGATTTTCTGGCGGCCGATGTCCTCGACCTTGCTGATCGAGACCGGCATGCCCTCACGCGACAGCGAAATGAATTCCGGGCGAATGCCGAGTTCCATCTTGGCACCGGCGGCGATCTGCGGCTTGTAATCGAGTGTGAGCGTCTGCTCGCCAACCTTGATGCTGCTGCCGTCGATGGCGGCCGGCAGCACGTTCATGCCCGGCGAGCCGATGAAATAGCCGACGAAGGTATGCTTCGGCTTTTCGAAAAGTTCGGCCGGCGTGCCGATCTGCACGATCTGGCCGTCATACATGACGACGACCTTGTCGGCGAACGTCAGCGCCTCGGTCTGGTCATGCGTGACATAGACCATGGTGAAGCCGAACTGGCGGTGCAGCTTCTTGAGCTGCGAGCGCAGCACCCATTTCATATGCGGGTCGATGACGGTCAGCGGCTCGTCGAACAGGATGGCGTTGACGTCGTTGCGCACGAGGCCGCGGCCAAGCGAAATCTTCTGCTTCTGGTCGGCGGTCAGCCCGCGCGCCGTCTTCTTCGCCCAGCCGGCGAGGTCGATCATTTCAAGGATGTCGCGCACGCGGCGGTCGACTTCCGGCTCGGCCACGCCGCGGTTGCGCAGCGGGAAGGCCAGATTGTCGTAGACCGTCATCGTGTCGTAGATGACCGGGAACTGGAAGACCTGCGCGATGTTGCGCTGCTGCGTCGAGAGATAGGTGACATCCTTGCCGTCGAACAGGATGCGCCCTTCGGACGGCTGCAAGAGACCCGAGATGATGTTGAGCAGCGTGGTCTTGCCGCAGCCGGACGGGCCGAGCAGCGCATAGGCGCCGCCGTCGTTCCACTCGTGGTGGACTTCCTTCAGCGAATAGTCCGCTTCCGACTTCGGCTTTGCGCCGTAGGCATGGCGGATGTGATCGAGATTGATGCGTGCCATGGTCTCCTCCTCAGGCCGCCGCGACGGCCGGCTCGGCGATCGCCCTGCCGTCCGTGCCGAAGGCCATCAGATGGCGCGTGTCGACGTGGACGGTGATGATCGCATCCGGCTCGATGTCGTGGATGCCCGGCGAGAGCATGACCCAATGGTTGCCCTCGAATTCGATGTAGATGAAGCTTTCGGAACCGGCGATTTCCGAGATCGCGGTGCGCGCCTGGAGACTTGCCGAAGAAGCATTCTGGCTTGAAAGCGACAGGTGGTGCGGATGGAAAGCGATGGTGCAGGGACCGTCCGCCAAGGCCGCAAGATGCGCCGGCACCGGCAGTACCGGCTTACCGCCGACTTCGAAGCTTCCGCCGTTCTTCAGCACCTGCATGGTGTTGAGCGGCGGATCGGCGAAGGTGCGCGCGGTCAGCAAATCGTTCGGACGGCGATAGACGTCGATGGTGCGGCCGAACTGCGTGATGCGGCCTTCCGACAGCGCCGCCGTGTTGCCGCCGAGCAGCAGCGCCTCGGACGGTTCCGTCGTCGCATAGACAAAGATCGCACCGGAGGCGGCAAAGATCTTCGGCAGTTCGAGGCGCAGCTCCTCGCGCAGCTTGTAATCGAGGTTGGCGAGCGGCTCGTCGAGCAGCACGAGGCTGGCATTCTTGACGATGGCGCGGGCAAGCGCCGTGCGCTGCTGCTGACCGCCCGAGAGATTGAGCGGCGTACGGTCGAGATAGGGCGTGAGCTTCAGGAGCTCGGCCGCCTTGCGCACTTCGCGGTCGATGGTCGCCGTATCGGCCCCCTTGATGCGCATCGGCGAGGCGATGTTCTCATAGACCGTCAGCGCCGGATAGTTGATGAACTGCTGATAGACCATGGCGACGCCGCGATCCTGCACGCGCACGCCCGTCACGTCCTTGCCGTCGAACCAGACGGAGCCTGATGTCGGCTTGTCGAGGCCGGCCATGAGCCGCATCAGCGAGGTCTTGCCCGACAGCGTCGGGCCAAGCAGCACGTTGAGCGAGCCCCGCTCGAGCACGAGATTGGTCGGGTGGATATGCGTTTCCGCCCCCGCCACCTTCGCGATGTTTCTAAGTTCAAGCATTCCTATCTCCGTCGTTCCTCCCAGCCACCGGATCAGGGTGTGCTAGTGGGGCGCCGCCTGTGCGGCCGCCATGTAGTCTTCGAGTGCCGCCGCTTGCGCCGCCGTCAGGTGCAATCCGCGTTTGGTCCGCCGCCACAGCACGTCTTCGGCGTGCCGGGCCCACTCTTCCTGCATCAGCCAGCGCACTTCGCGCTCGTAGAGATCGCTACCGAAATGCTGTCCGAGATCCGCCGCGCTTGTCGCGCCCTCCAAAAGGGCTGCCGCGCGGGTGCCGTAGAGGCGCACGAGCCGGCGGGCATGAGCCGGGACCAGGAAGGGGAAGCGCGCCGAAAGCGCCTTCACTTCCGCGTTGAAACCGTCGACCTTGAAATCGCCGCCGGGCAGGCGGGACTGCGCGGTCCAGCGGCTGCCCTTCGTGCCGATCGATTCCGAAATCTTCTCCAGCGCGGATTCGGCAAGACGCCGGTAGGTGGTGAGCTTGCCGCCGAAGATGTTGAGCAGGGGCGCCTGGCCATCACCGCCCTCGACCTTCAGCACGTAATCGCGTGTCGCTTCCTGCGCCTTGCTGGCACCATCGTCGAAGAGCGGACGCACGCCGGAATAGGTCCAGACGATATCGTCGCGTGTCACCGGCTCGGCGAAATATTCGCTGGCCGAGGCGCAAAGATAGCCGATTTCCTCGTCGCTGATGCGGACATCACGGGGATCGCCCTGATAATCGCGGTCGGTCGTGCCGATCAGCGTGAACTCTTCCTGGTAGGGAATGGCGAACATGATGCGCCCGTCCGGGTTCTGGAAGAAATAGGCGCGCGGATCGGAGAATTTCTTCTTCACGACGATATGGCTGCCCTGCACGAGGCGTACATTGTGCACGTCGTTGCGCCCGAAGGCGGAGGACAGAACCTTGTCGATCCAGGGGCCGGCCGCATTGACCAGCATGCGCGCACGCACCGTCTCGCGCGTCCCAGTCTCGACATTCTCCGTCTCGACATTCCAGTGGCCGTTCTCGCGGCGCGCAGCAACGACCTTCGTGCCGGTGCGGATATCGGCGCCACGGTCGGCGGCGTCGCGGGCGTTCAGCACGACAAGACGCGCATCATCCACCCAACCGTCGGAATATTCGAAGGCCTTGCGGAACAGCTTCTTCAGCGGCCCACCGGCCGGATCCTTGGCAAGGTCCACGGTGCTGGTCGCCGGCAGGAGCTTGCGGCCGCCGATATAGTCATAGAGGAACAGGCCGAGGCGGATGAGCCAGGCCGGACGCGGCCCGCCCTTCTGGAAGGGCAGCACGAAACGCATCGGCCAGATGACATGCGGCGCCATCGCCCAGAGCACTTCGCGCTCCATCAGTGCCTCGCGCACGAGGCGGAATTCGTAATGTTCGAGGTAACGCAAACCGCCATGGATCAGCTTGGTGGACGCCGAGGACGTGCCGGAAGCAAAGTCCTTCATTTCGGCAAGCACGACCGAATAGCCGCGGCCGGCGGCATCGCGCGCAATGCCGCAGCCGTTGATGCCGCCACCGATGACAAAAATATCGCGGATGCCGTTGCCGTCCAAGTTCCCCTCCCATTTCGCATTGCACAATATGCGCGCAGTTGCGAAAGCAAGTGGAGTTAAAACGAAAACATTTCGAATGTCAAACGAATGCGAGTAGAAATAGCATGCCGTTATGTCAGGCCTGTGAAGCGGTCTCCACAAGACGCACGTCATGTTCCTGGCAAATGGCCCGGATGCCCTCGAAAGGACAGCTGTCGGTGATGAAAGTGTGGACCTGCGAGAGGTGGCCGATGCGCACCGGTGCTGTCCTTTCGAATTTCGTCGAATCCGAAACCAGGATGACATGGCGGGCATTCGCAATGATCGCCTGCGCCACCTTCACCTCGCGATAGTCGAAATCGAGCAGCGCGCCGTCCTCGTCGATGGCCGAAACGCCGATGACGGCGTAGTCCACCTTGAACTGGCGGATGAAATCGACGGCCGCTTCGCCGACGATGCCGCCATCCGCCCCACGCACCACGCCGCCGGCAATCACCACCTCGATCGAGGGATAGACGCGCAAGCGATTGGCGACATTGATATTGTTGGTGATGACCATCAATTCCTTGTGGTCGAGCAGCGCCTCGCCGACGGCCTCCGTCGTCGTGCCGATATTGATGAAGAGCGATGAATTGTCCGGGATCACGGCGGCGGCGGCACGGCCGATCGCCTGTTTTTCGGGGGCCGCGATGGAGCGGCGCGCCTCGTATTTGACATTCTCGTTGCCGCTCGGGAAGAGCGCGCCGCCATGGATGCGCGTCAAAACCTTGTTGTCGCAGAGGTCGTTCAGGTCCTTGCGGATGGTCTGCGGCGTCACGGAAAAACGTGATGCCAGGTCTTCCACGAGCACGCGGCCCTCGGTTTTGGCGAGATCCACGATCTCCGCCTGTCGACCCGTCAGAAACATAGACACCTCCCACTGCTTTCGTTTTTTTTCATCATATGCAAAAACGAAAGTACATCAATTGATCCGCTCTGCCTTCTTGGAGAGCAACCAAGTTTTTGTGATACTGGGCGGATCGCAGGTGACCGGGAGGACAGACCATGTTTCATCCAGCCTTGTTCAAGGGCGCCAATGTCGTCGTGACGGGTGCCGGCCGCGGCATCGGCCTGGAGATCGCCCGGCAGTTCCTCGATTGCGGCGCCCATGTGCTGCTGCATGGCGGTCGTGCCCCGGCGGGGCCGCTGCCGGAATTCCTGGAAACCGCCGTCGCAGAAGCCCGCGCCCATATCGTCTATGCGGATTTCCTGGAGGAAGGCGGCATCGGCGCGATCCTTGAGCGGACGGACAGTCTCTTTCCGCATGTCGACGTGCTGATCAACAATGCCGGCACCATGGTCGGCCGCTTCCCGGCCGCCGATCTTACCGACGAACAATACGAAACCGTCGTGCGCCTCAACCAGACCTCCGTCGTCGAGGTAACGCGTGCCTTGCTGCGGTCGCTGCGCCGCGCGCCGCACGCCGCCATCGTCAACACGGTGTCGATCTCGGCGCTGACCGGCGGCAGCCCCGGCTCGGCGATCTACTCGGCGACGAAAGCCTTCGTCTCGACCTATTCGAAGGGCCTTGCCCGCGAGCTTGCGCCGGACGGTATCCGTGTCAACTGCGTCTCACCGGGCACCATCACCACGGATTTCCACGAGCGCTACTCGTCTGCCGAGAAGCTGGAAGCGACCCGCAAGACGATCCCGCTGCAACGGCTGGGCACGGCAGAGGACTGCGCCCCCGCCTATCTCTTCCTCGCCTCCAATGCCTTGTCCGGCTACATCACCGGCCAGGTGCTGGAGGTGAACGGCGGCCAGCTCATCTGCTGACCGCTTTCGCCGTCAGGCCCGTCAGGCATTGACATCGACGACCACGCGCCCCTTCACCTTGCCCTCCAGGATCTGGTTGGCCAGATTCGGCAAGTCGGAAAGCCGGTGTTCGACGACCATGGCCTCCAGCTTGTCCATCGGCAGGTCGGCGGCGATGCGGTTCCAGGCATCGACGCGCTGATCGTAAGGCCTATTCACCGAATCGATGCCGAGCAGGCTGACGCCGCGCAGCAGGAACGGAATGACCGTGAAGGACGGCACGCCAGCACCCGCCGCAAGACCGACCGAGGCGACGGCGCCGTCATATTTCATCTGCTTCAGCACCCGCGCCAGCATGTCGCCGCCGACGGCATCCACCGCGCCCGCCCAGCGCTCGGATTCGAGCGGCTTGCTGTTCGGTTCGGCCAGTTCCGCACGGTCGATGATGGTTTCCGCACCCAAATCCCTGAGATAGCCCGCCGTTTCCGGCCGTCCCGTGATGGCCGCGACCGAGTAACCGAGCCGCGCCAGAAGCGCCACGGCCACCGAGCCGACACCGCCGGCCGCCCCGGTCACCAAAACCTCGCCCTTCAGCGGCGACAGCCCGGCCTTTTCCAGCGCGATGACGGACATCATCGAAGTAAGCCCCGCCGTGCCGATCGCCATGGCCTGCCGGGTCGACAGTTCCTCCGGCAGCGGTACCAGCCAGTCGGCCTTCACTTTGGCGCGGGTCGCATAACCGCCCCACCAGACCTCGCCGACACGCCAGCCGGTCAACACCACCCGGTCGCCCGGCCGGTAGCGCGGATCGTCGGAGACCTCCACCGTGCCGGCGAAATCGACGCCCGGCACATGCGGAAAGGTGCGCACCAGCCCGCCCTTGCCGTTGATGCACAGCCCATCCTTGTAGTTCAGCGTCGAATATTCCACCGCGATGGTGACATCGCCATCGGGAAGCCGCGTGTCGTCAAGCGTCTGGATCGATGCCGTCACCGCGCCATCGGCGGCCTTCTCTACCAACAGTGCCTGAAACGTCATCCTCGTCCTCCTCGTTTTCGCTGCGTTGCACCAGATATAGGGCGGAGGGCATTGGTGCCGCCACTGTTCTTTTGTATCAAGAGAGCGGAGGCGCACTTCTGACATGATAGACAAGCTCGAATATTTCATCGCGCTCGCCCGCGAACGGCATTTTGCCCGCGCGGCGGAGGAGCTCGGCATTTCCCAGCCGACGCTGTCGGCGGCGATCCGCCAGCTGGAGGACCAGCTCGGCGTGATGCTCGTCGTCCGCGGCTCACGCTTCCAGGGCCTGACGCCGGAGGGCCAGCGCGTGCTGGAATGGGCGCGCCGCATCGTCGGCGACACCCGCACCATGCGCGAGGAAATGCGCGCCGCGCGAAAGGGTCTTTCCGGCCACATCCGCCTGGCCGCCATCCCGACAACGCTCGCCATGGTGCCGCGCATCACCGCGCCCTTCCAGGAAAAACACCCCGACGTCACCTTCTCGATCGTCTCGACGACCTCGATCAAGATTCTCGGCCTGCTCGAAAATCTCGAGATCGATGCCGGCCTGACCTATCTCGAAAACGAACCGCTCGGCCGCGTCACCAGCGTGCCGCTGCTGCACGAGCACTATTGCCTGATCACCGCCAAGGGCAACACCTTCTCCGATCGCGAAACCGTGACTTGGCAGGAGGCGAGCAGCGTTCGGCTTTGCCTATTGACCGCCGACATGCAGAACCGCCGCATCATCAACCGCCACTTCGCCGAGGCCGGCGTTACGGTGGAGCCGTCGCTCGAAGCCAATTCGATGATCGTGCTGTTCTCCCATGTCCGCACCGGACGCTGGTCGAGCATCATGCCGCGCAATGTCGCAAAATCCTTTGGATTCCCTGAGGAAATCAGTATAGTTTCCCTTACCGACCCCGAACCGCACCACACGGTCGGCCTCGTCGCCACCCATCGCGAGCCCTTCACGCCGCTCGTCTCCGCCCTGCTGCACGAAGCGCGCGTGCTGGCCGAGAAGGGAATGAATTGATAGGAATTTCCTATCAGGCAACGGCTTTCCTTTATTGACCCGTCGTCTCCCGGCTGAGAAGCTGCTAAACTAAGTCGCGGCGATCGACAGGGTTCCGATCTTCGCCGACCGTTTTCAATGGGATCGGCGCGCAGAACCTCGATGTCCCGCGGTTCATTCGTGTCGGTTGGGAGGCTCGGCCATGAATGTGCACGTTACCGGCAGCGATGTCGGCGCTCGAACCCTGGCAATCGTCAGCGAACTGAAGGGGCTCGAAGGGCCGCTTCTTCCCATCCTGCATGAAATCCAGGCCGAGTTCGGCTATGTGCCGCAGGAAAGCCTGCCGGTCATTGCGCGCGAACTGAACCTGTCGCGCGCAGAAGTGCACGGCGTCGTCACCTTCTATCACGATTTCCGCGACCACCCGACGGGCCGCCATGTGCTGAAACTCTGTCGCGCCGAGGCCTGCCAATCGATGGGCGGAGACGCGGTCGCCGAACGCATCAAGGCGCTACTCGGCATCGATTTTCACCAGACGACGCTGGACGGTGCCGTGACGCTGGAGCCCATCTACTGTCTCGGTCTCTGTTCCTGCGCACCCGCTGCGATGTTCGACGGCGAGGTGCATGGACGGGTCGACGTCGACCTTGCGAAAGACCTCATTGCGGAGGCCCGCTCATGACCGTTCGCCTTTACGTTCCCCGTGATGCCGCAGCCCTCGCCCTTGGCGCCGACCGCGTCGCCAAGGCGCTCTCGGCCGAAGCGCATTCCCGCAAGCTCGACATCGTCATCGTGCGCAACGGCTCGCGCGGTATGCACTGGCTGGAGCCGCTGGTCGAGGTCGAGACGGCCGCGGGCCGCATCGCCTACGGCCCGGTCAAACCATCTGATGTTGCCGGCCTCATCGATGCCGGCCTGCTGGAAGGCAAGGCCCACCCGCTCTGTCTTGGCGGAACGGAAGACATTCCGTTCCTGAAAAACCAGACCCGCCTCACCTTCGCCCGCTGCGGCGTGATCGATCCGGTCTCGCTTGACGATTACAAGGCGCATGGCGGCCTGAAGGGCCTGGAAAAGGCCATCGCCATGGCCCCGCTCGACGTCATCAAGGACGTTACCGACAGCGGCTTGCGCGGCCGCGGCGGCGCGGGCTTCCCGACCGGCATCAAGTGGAAGACCGTGCACGACGCGCCCGGCGCCCAAAAATACATCGTCTGCAATGCCGACGAAGGCGATTCGGGCACCTTCGCCGACCGCATGATCATGGAAGGCGATCCCTTCGTGCTTATCGAGGGCATGGCGATTGCCGGCCTCTCGACCGGCGCCACCAAGGGCTATGTCTATACCCGCTCGGAATATCCGCACGCCATCGCCGTGATGAACGAGGCCGTCGCGGTCGCCCGCGCCGCCGGCGTGCTCGGCCCCTCGGTGCTCGGCTCCGGCAAGGCCTTCGACATGGAAATCCGCGTCGGCGCAGGTGCCTATGTCTGCGGCGAGGAAACGGCGCTGCTCAATAGCCTGGAAGGCAAACGCGGCATCGTGCGCGCCAAGCCGCCGCTGCCCGCACTTCAGGGTTTTCTCGGTCGCCCGACCGTCGTCAACAACGTCATCTCGCTCGCCTCCGTACCCATCATCATGGACAAGGGCGCCGCCTATTACCGGGACTTCGGCATGGGCCGTTCGCGCGGCACGATCCCGATCCAGATCGCCGGCAATGTCAAACATGGCGGCCTCTATGAGACAGCCTTCGGCCTGACGCTCGGTGAGATCGTCGACCAGATCGGCGGCGGCACGGCCTCCGGCCGCCCGGTGCGCGCCGTGCAGGTCGGCGGCCCGCTCGGCGCCTATTTCCCGCGCGCGCTGTTCGACACGCCCTTCGACTACGAGGCCTTCGCGGCCAGGGACGGCCTCATCGGCCATGCCGGTATCACCGTTTTCGACGACACCGTCGACATGCTGAAGCAGGCGCGCTTCGCCATGGAATTCTGCGCCGTCGAAAGCTGCGGCAAGTGCACACCCTGCCGCATCGGCTCGACGCGCGGCGTCGAGACCGCCGACAAGATCGCGCAGGGCATCGAGCCGGAGAAGAACCGCGAGCTGCTCGCCGATCTCTGCAACACGATGAAATTCGGTTCGCTCTGCGCGCTTGGCGGCTTCACGCCCTACCCGGTCATGAGCGCCATGACCCACTTTCCGGAGGATTTCTCCCCGGCACCGTTGGTGGAGGCCGCGGAATGAGCGAGACGGAAAAGGTCAAAGGCCCGGCCTCCTATTTCCCCTCCATCGAGAAGAAATACGGCCAGCCGATCGAGCATTGGAAAGCCATCGTCCGCGCGCAGGAGGGCAAGACCCATATGCAGATCGTCACGTTCCTCAAGGAAACGCACGGTCTCGGCCACGGCCATGCCAATGCCCTCGTCGCGGCGACGCTCGCCGAGACGAAATCGTAAGAATTGAACCCAAGCCGCCGCTGAAATGCGGCGCGAGACGATCCGGAGGTTCCCATGTCCCTCGTTCCTGAAATCGACTTCGGCACGCCCGCCGCCCGCTCGGAAAAGATGGTGACGCTCACCATCGACGGGAACGAGATCACCGTTCCCGAGGGCACCTCCATCATGCGCGCCTCCATGGAGGCCGGCATAAAGGTGCCGAAACTCTGCGCCACCGACATGGTCGATGCCTTCGGCTCCTGCCGCCTCTGTCTCATCGAGATCGAGGGCCGCAACGGCACACCCGCCTCCTGCACTACGCCCGTCGCACCCGGCCTCGTCGTCCATACCCAGACGAGCCGGCTGAAGAGCATCCGCAAGGGCGTGATGGAACTCTACATCTCCGATCACCCGCTCGACTGTCTGACCTGCGCGGCCAACGGCGACTGTGAATTGCAGGACATGGCCGGCGCCGTGGGCCTGCGCGACGTGCGCTACGGCTATGAGGGCGACAACCACGTCAAGGCGCGCAGCAACGGCGAGGCCAACGCCCGCTGGATGCCGAAGGACGAATCGAACCCCTATTTCACCTATGACCCGTCGAAATGCATCGTCTGCTCGCGCTGCGTGCGCGCCTGCGAAGAGGTGCAGGGCACGTTCGCGCTGACGATCGAGGGTCGTGGCTTCGACAGCCGTGTCTCGCCCGGCATGCACGAACATTTCCTCGAATCCGAATGCGTCTCCTGCGGCGCCTGCGTGCAGGCCTGCCCCACGGCGACGCTGACGGAAAAATCGGTCATCGAGATCGGCCAGCCGGAACATTCCGTCGTCACCACCTGCGCCTATTGCGGCGTCGGCTGTTCCTTCAAGGCGGAAATGCGCGGCGAGGAGCTGGTGCGCATGGTGCCATGGAAGGATGGCCAAGCCAATCGCGGCCACTCCTGCGTGAAGGGTCGTTTCGCCTATGGCTATTCGACCCACCGCGACCGCATCCTCAACCCGATGATCCGCGAAAAGATCACCGATCCCTGGCGCGAAGTGAGCTGGGAAGAGGCCTATGCCCACACGGCTGCCGAGTTCCGCCGCATCCAGTATCAATACGGCCGTGATTCCATCGGCGGCATCACCTCGTCGCGCTGCACCAACGAGGAGACCTACCTCGTCCAGAAGCTGATCCGCGCCGGCTTCGGCAACAACAATGTCGATACCTGCGCCCGCGTCTGTCATTCACCGACGGGCTACGGCCTCGGCCAGGCCTTCGGCACTTCGGCTGGCACGCAGAATTTCGATTCAGTCGAGTTCACCGACGTCGTCATCGTCATCGGCGCCAACCCGACGGACGGCCACCCGGTCTTCGCCTCGCGCCTGAAGAAGCGCCTGCGCCAGGGCGCCAAGCTGATCGTCATCGATCCGCGCCGCATCGACCTCGTCTCCTCGCCGCATGTCCAGGCGTCCTATCACCTACCGCTGCGCCCCGGCACCAATGTCGCCGTCGTCACCGCACTCGCCCATGTCATCGTGACGGAAGGCCTCTACGACGAAAAGTTCATCCGCGAGCGCTGCGACTGGTCGGAATTCGAGGACTGGGCGAGCTTCGTCGCCGAGCCGCGCCACAGCCCGGAGGAAACCGAGGCGCTGACCGACGTGCCTGCCGAAACGCTGCGCGGTGCCGCCCGCCTCTTCGCCACCGGCGGCAACGGCTCGATCTATTACGGCCTCGGCGTCACCGAGCACAGCCAGGGCTCGACCACCGTCATGGCCATCGCCAACCTCGCCATGGCGACCGGCAATATCGGCCGTGAGGGTGTCGGCGTGAACCCGCTGCGCGGCCAGAACAACGTGCAGGGCTCGTGCGACATGGGCTCCTTCCCGCACGAACTGCCGGGCTACCGCCACATCTCGGACGACTCGACGCGCGAAATCTTCGAAAAGCTCTGGGGCGTGACGCTCAACAACGAGCCGGGCCTGCGTATCCCCAACATGCTGGACGCCGCCGTCGAAGGTACGTTCAAGGGCATCTATATCCAGGGCGAGGACATCCTTCAGTCGGACCCCGACACCAAGCACGTCTCCGCCGGCCTCGCCGCCATGGAATGCGTCGTGGTGCAGGACCTGTTCCTGAACGAAACCGCCAATTACGCCCATGTCTTCCTGCCGGGCTCGACCTTCCTGGAAAAGGACGGCACCTTCACCAATGCCGAGCGCCGCATCAACCGCGTGCGCCGCGTCATGACGCCGAAGAACGGCTATGCCGACTGGGAGGTGACGCAGAACCTCGCCCAGGCGATGGGGCTGGGCTGGAACTACAGCCATCCCTCCGAGATCATGGACGAGATCGCCGCGACGACGCCGAGCTTCGCGCTGGTCTCCTACGACTATCTCGACAAGGTCGGCTCGGTGCAGTGGCCCTGCAACGAGAAGCATCCGCTCGGTTCGCCGATCATGCACACGGACGGCTTCGTGCGCGGCAAGGGCAAGTTCATCCGCACGGAATATGTCGCGACGGATGAGAAGACCGGCCCGCGCTTCCCGCTGCTGCTCACCACCGGCCGCATCCTCAGCCAGTACAATGTCGGCGCCCAGACGCGGCGCACCGACAACGTGCTCTGGCACGAGGAGGACCGGCTGGAAATGCATCCGCACGATGCGGAAAACCGCGGCATCCGCGATGGCGACTGGGTGCGG
>NZ_JBLZPK010000066.1:14560-43763 GCF_049199905.1 Shinella sp. M27 | reverse complement strand
GGCAAAAAGATCGGCCCGCAGATCTCGGCCGCCCTTCTCGAACGCGGCGTCATCGGCCGCGCCATGCCGCAGGGTGATATCCTCGGCTTCGCCCCGCCGCTATGCCTCACCCGCGAGGAGGCCGATATCGTCGTCAAGGCAACAGCCGGTGCCGTGAAAGCGGTTCTCGGCTGAGACTTGAATGAATGGGGCAGCGGCCAGGCTGCCCCATTGGCATTGCATCCGTCCCTTCAAGACCTGCAATGACATCCGCCCAGGACCGTATTCTCATCGCCGTCAACGCGCTTGCCGACGAAGACGACGTGAACTCCGAGACCACCGGCCGCGCGAACCTTCAAACGTATGGTGGTCTTGCGCAATAGAAGGGGTATTCCGTCTGCGTCCGGATGCATGAACTCTCGTTCGACCACAACCGACCGTGCTCGGGTTGTGCGGCCCCTTCATACCCTAAACCCGCCAGACGACCTCGACCCGCTTGAGGCTCATATCCTGCCAGCTCGGTGCAGTATCGCCGAGATGCGGCGATAGCCGTATCGGCCATACTGGAGTGCGAGCGCGGCGGCGGTCAGTGCCGCTTCATCATCCAGGGACGGAGCAGCCCGCTGCGACAGCTTCGAGACCCATCGCCAGGAATATACAGCGCACGTTCACGCATGGCGTCGCCATGAGCTTGAGGTCGAACGGTTCCGGCGAACGCCGCGCCTTCCTAAACAGGGCAGCGGACGTGCCGGCCGCTAAGGCTGGCGAATTTGCGGAACTGATGATCACGGAGACCGGCGGCACCGTGCCCTGGGCCGGCTTAAACACCATGTTGTCGGGCAACACGCTGCGCGAGGCCGCCAGCATGATCACCCAGATCCAGGGTGAGATCATTCCCTCCGACAAGCCTGGCACACTTGCCATGAGCATCCGTCAGCCGGCCGGTGTTTGCCTCGACATGCATGTCACCATCGGCAAGGTCTTCGTCGAAGCCGGCTTCCCCGATGGCGTCGTCAACGTCATCGCCAATGCGCCCCAGGATGCCGCAGCCGTGATCGAGGCATTAATTGCCGCGCCGGAAGTCAGGCGCGTTAATTTCACCGGCTCGACCAAGGTAGGCCGCATTGTCGGCGAACTGTCCAGCAGCCACCTGAAACCGGCCCTGCTGTAACTCGGCGGCAAGGCGCCAATGATCGTGCTCGACGATGCCGATATCGATGCGGCGGTGCTCGACGGCGTGAAACCCGGCATGCGCCTCTATGACGAGGAGAGCTTCGGCCCTGTCAAGCCGGTGATCCGCGTGAAGGACGAGGCGGTGGCGGTCGCCAACGACACTGAATACGGCCTGCCGGCCTCCGTCTACAGTCACGACATCCGACGGGCCATGGCCGTCGCCGCCCGCATCGAGAGCGGTATCTGCCACATCAACGGGCCGGCGTTGCGTGACGAAAAGAAAAAGCCTGCCGCGGATGAGGTGCGGCAGGCTTTTCGAAAGAACCGAACAGCGACTGGGAGGAGGAGTGCCGCTGTTCCGGCAGGCGTTTCCTGAGAGGAGGATGGAACCGCCTGCAACACGACGCTTTGCGGGAAGAAAAGAAGCTCAGTTAAGCGGGATAGTGTTGCCGTCCTTGCCGGCCTGATAAACGGACGAGAGATCATCGTACTTGCGACTGATGGCGCTTGCCCGATCCTGAAGCTGCAAACGGTAGGGCTCCGGCATCTGATCGATCAACGCATGGATCGACTGCCCCTTCCAGAAGGCGTTTGTCCGGTTGTAGCCGCCGGGTTCCAGTGTGAAGACCTCTTTCAGAATCTTCAGATCGTGCGGGATGGCGAAGGCATCACGGGAATCCTCGTGGCTGAAGAAGTAGAAGAAATTGTCGAAGCCGGCCCAGGTGATCGCCGAAAGGCACATTGAGCATGGCTCATGGGTCGACAGGAAGATGAGATCCTTCGAGTCCGGCCGGTCGCATTGCGGCATTTCATAAAACCGCTTCAAGGTGTGAACCTCTCCGTGCCACAGCGGATTTTCCGTCTCGTTGTTGGTTTCGACGAGAACAGTGGAAAGGTCCGATTTGCGCAGCAGCGCGGCCCCGAAAACCTTGTTGCCCGCGGCAACGCCGGCTTGCGTTGTGGGAATGACCCCTTCCTCCATCGTGCTGAAAAGCGCATCGAGCAGACGCCTGGTTTCGTATTCTTCCGACATTTTTTCTCCTTTGTATTTTGAGGAAATAGCGGTCCGGATAAACAGTCGTGTTGCAACCGGACCGTAGGGTGGATCAATGGGCGGCTTCAGAGATCATCGGCACCTCGACGCCCTTGGAGTCGAAGAGCTTGCCGTTGAGGAAGTAGTCGCCATCATGAAGCCGGGCGATGTCCTGGTAGCGAATGCTTCGCTCCGTCCCCGCGACGAAGACCGATTGCTGGTCGGAATTGCCGGTTTTGACATGATTGAACAGGAGATTAAGGGCGATCGCCATCAGCGCCGACGAACTGATCCCGGAATGGAAGATCGTCGCGACCCAGGCCGGGAAGTGTTCGTAGAAGCCGGGTGACGCGATCGGGATCATGCCGAAGCCGATCGATGTGGCGACGATGACCAGGTTCATGTTGTTTTGGTAATCGACCTTGGAGAGTGTGCGGATGCCGCTGGCCGCCACGGTGCCGAAAAGCACGATGCCCGCGCCGCCGAGGACGGAGCTCGGTACGGCCGCAACGACGCGCCCCATAACCGGCAGAAGTCCGAGGATGACGAGGAAAAGTCCACCGGTCGCCACCACATAACGGCTCTTGATACCCGTGACGGCGACGAGGCCGACATTCTGCGCGAAGGCGCTTTGAGTGAACGAGCCGAAGATCGGCGCAAGGATGCTCGACAGCATATCGGCACGCAGACCGTCGCCGAGGCGGCGGGAGTCGACCTTCGTTTCGACGATCTCGCCGACGGCGAGAATATCGGCCGATGTCTCCACGAGCGTGACGATGATCACGATCAGCATCGAGATGATGGCGGCGATCTCGAAGACTGGATAACCGAAATGGAAGATCGTCGGCAGGGCGAAGAACGGCCCGTTCGCCACCTGCGAAAAATCCGTCATGCCGAAGGCATAGGCAATGCCTGTCCCGATGATCAGCGCCAGCAGGATCGAGAGACGCGAGATCGATGCGCTTCCAAGCTTGCTCAGCAGAAGGACGATGGCGAGTGTTACAGCGGCCAGCTGGATATTCGCTGTGCTGCCGAAATCGGGCGAACGGCTGTTGCCGCCCATCGCCCAGAATGCTGCGACAGGCATCAGCGTCAATCCGATCGTGGTGATGACGACCCCCGTGACGAGGGGCGGGAAGAACCGGATGACCCGCGAGAAAACGGGGGTGATCAGAAGCCCGATCAGCGAGGCGACGATGACGGCGCCCAGGATGGAGGGAATTCCCCCATTGCCGGAAATTGCGACCATTGTCGCGACACCCGAGAACGATACGCCCTGCACGAGCGGCAGACGACTGCCGAAGAAGGGCAATCCCAAAGTCTGCAATATGGTGGCCAGACCGCCGGCAAAAAGCGAAGCCGTCACCAGCAAGCCGACGTCGGCCGAGCTGAGGCCGGCTGCTTGGCCGACGATGAGGGGCACGGCGACGATACCGCCGTACATCGTCAGAACGTGTTGAAGCCCATAGGCGATATTAGCGCCGATGCCGAGTTTTTGATCCTCCGGGCGCGCGTTGACTGCACTTTCCTCTTCCGCATTTGCCAAGGTAAATTCCTCCCTACCTTTGCGAGCATTTCGTTTTGAATGGAGCCCCGTTTCGATCAGGCAATTCGGCATGGCCATCGGGGCAAAGGCCAATGCCGCAGCTTGAGCTCAGGCCTGAAGATGAAGCCGTTGCCGGGTAAGGCAGCCGCAGCAGAGACGCGCACGCCGAGCCGGCCGCGCTGATGCTGGGGTGATGTCGAACAGGCGACGATAGACGTCGCGCGAAAGCCGCGCCGCCGGAGTGCTCAATGCACACCAGAAACGAAACCTGTCATGGATGAGAGTAAAAATCCTCATGCCCCATCAGCTCCATAGTTGAACTGGCTTTCCGGCCAGTTTCGCTAGGACCCTGTTCCAGGAGGTGCGAACTCCGGATCGTCATCAACATCAGTTGAGCGGGGCTTTCCCGTGAGGCTTGAACCTGCACGTTCACGACTAGTGCATGCAATTGTCGGAGACTGTCAAGGGCATGCCATACGTCATGTCCTCTTCGGTTGCTGAGCTTGGCCTTGTTGGCTGCTTTAAAGCTTCTCGCTGGTCCGTCATTTATCAATCAAATCAAGGAATCGGTGCGTGCGCACTGAGGATCGACGACGCGACCTTTTCTGAAAAGGCAAAACACCTTGCGGAAAATAGCAGGGTTTCCTGTTGACCGGCCTATACCTGTGCCCGCCACCATGCAGATCATGCGCGGCTTCGCGCTGATCGTCTCGGATGGCCGCGCCGTTGGCGGTGGTCTTGTTCCCTGCGCTCTAACGCGCAGTTTCACAAGACAATGGCCCTGAGATTGGGGTACGCAGCAGCTCTCAAGCCCGCCGATGTTTCGGCGAAACGCCATAGGTCTTCTTGAAGGCCGTCGTGAAGCTCGAGGGGTTGCGGTAGCCCGCGAGATAGGCAGCCTGAGAGATCGGTATACCATCCCGCTCCAAGGCGATACGCGCGGTTTCCAGCCTTTCGAGACGGATGAAATCCGAGACGTTGGTGCCAAAATGCTCTTTGAAATGGCGTTGGATCGAGGAGGTGCTGATGCCGACTTCGCGGGCGATGCGGTCGAGCGTCAGGTCCTCGCCGACATGGGCAAGGATGTAGTCGCGCACCTTCTCGCCCTGGCGCCGGCTAAGCGCCGTGGGCTGATGGGCCGTCGCGTCGTCTTCGACGAGAACCGAGCAGGCCTGGCACATGATGTCGAAGGCGTGAGAGTTGCGGTAGAGCGTCAGAAGCTCGCCCGCCATGGCGCCCGGAGGCTTCAGGATGTGCTCGGCGACCTGCGAAAGGTGCCGGTTGGGCGCGAAGCTGAAGGTCGCGAGATGGCGCGAGAAGAAGGCGCGCAGCTTCGGCATGCTGGTGGGCTGAGAGCGGATCAGGCGGTCGATCCACGGCAATGGCGCTGAAATCATCACCTTGCGCAGCGGCGTTGCGGTCTCGTTGACGAACTGCAGCTTGCACTCGCGGGCCACGTTCAGCATGAACACGACCGGTTCCGGATTTTCAGCATCGCCCGCATTGATGCGGAAATGCTCGTCGTCCATCACGAAATGCTGCTGGCCCTGCAATAGGACCATGATGAGAAACTTCGGCCAGACATCGTAAAGCTTGTCGTCAGGCGTGCAGCTCGCCGGCCCGTCCATCGCGCCGACGAACAGGTGCTGGGGAATCTCCGGTTTGATCCTGATGTTCAAGACGCCGCCCTCTTGCATCGCCTTACCCGCGTGGAATGCCCGCTGCCGCCTGTGCAAAGTTTTCTGACGCCTCAGCGAAAGTCTTTGCCGTCGACAGGTAAACCCAGCTACTGGCATAGTTGACTGCGTTAATCAAGTTTAATCGCCGGCCGCAGAGCCGGCCTTCGGCATGTGGGTTTGGGATATGTGGGGCACTGTTTCGCCGTCCATGGGGCGACGTCGTATCATGCTTTTGGCTGCGGCCAGCGTTTTGACGCTGAATGGGGCTGCGGCGCAGGAGGAAAGCGCGGCTACGGGCAGCACCGCGCTGGAGGCCGTCGTGGTCGAGGGCGGCACGGATGAAAAAGGCGATGGCCCCGTCGGCGGCTATGTCGCGAAGAAAAGCCTGACCGGCACCAAGACGGATACGCCTGTCGCCAAGACCCCACAGACAATCGCCGTCGTTCCGAAAGAGCAGATCCAGAGCCAGAACGCGCTGTCCGTCGCCGAATCCTTGCGTTACACGCCGGGCGTCGTCACCGAATATCGAGGCGCCTCCAATCTGCGCGACGAAATGTTCGTGCGTGGTTTCTATTATGTTCCAAAATATCTCGACGGGCTCTTCCTCGGCGGCGATCTCTCCTATGCGAAGATCGACCCTTACCTGCTGGAACGCGTCGAGTTGATCTCCGGCCCCGCCTCCGTGCTCTACGGCCAGGCCAATCCGGGCGGCATCATCAATATGGTCAGCAAGAAGCCGACGGACGAGCCGCTGCGCGAGGCCGAAATCTCCATCGGCACGGATGGCTATCTCTCCGGCGGCTTCGATGTCAGCGATCGCTTCGACGACGCCTTCGGCTACCGTATCGTCGCCACCGGCCTGAAGCGCGACCTGCAGGAAGACTATGCCAAGCAGAGCTCCTTCGCCGTCGCGCCGTCCATCACCTGGTCGCCGGATGAGGGAACCTCACTGACGGTGCTCGGCGGTTACCAGAACGAGCCGGATGCCGGTTTTCGCAACTTCCTCGATGCGGCCGGCACCGTCGAGCCGATCCCCGGTTTCGGCTTCATTTCGCCCGACCTCTTCGTCTCCGATCCGGATTTCGAACGCGCCGAGCGCCAGCAGGCTTGGATCGGCTATGAGTTCAAGCACGAGATCAACGACAACCTGACCTTCCGCCAGAACGCACGCTACCACCGCACCGACTGGCTGCATCACACTCTCGTTTACGGCTGGCTTTCCGCCGATCCGGTGACCGGCAACAACACAATCCTCAACCGCAGCGCCCGCGGCGGCACCGACGACTGGAGCCAGTTCACCATCGACAACCAGCTCGAGGCGAAGTTCTTGACGGGACCGGCGGAACATACGCTGCTTGCCGGTGTCGATTACCAGTATCGCAAGCGCGATTACCAATGGGGTTCGGCCTCTGCGCCGACGCTCGACCTCACCGATCCACAATACGGCACCATCGACTACGACTCGATCGTGCTTGCAACGACCGACCTGACCGAGACGACCGCCCGCCAGGCCGGCGTCTACCTTCAGGATCAGGTGGAGATCGGCAATCTGAACCTGCTCGCCGGCATCCGCTACGACCGTGCGGAGACGAAGATCGACGACCTCCTCGCCGGCACCAGCCAGTCCTATGACGACGGTGCGTTCACCTGGCGCACCGGCGCGCTTTACACCTTCGACAACGGCATCGCGCCCTATGTCAGCTATGCGACGTCCTTCGAACCGGCCCTTTATGCGCCATCGGCGGGCGATCCGGCCTTCAAGCCGACGACCGCGGACCAGTTCGAGGTGGGCGTGAAATATGCGCCGGAAGGAACGGGCCTGCTGCTGACGGCCGCCTACTACGACCTGACGCAGAACGATGTGGTCGACGGCGCCTGGGATCCGGTCGCCGGCAAGACGGTCTATTCGCAGATCGGCGAGATCCATAATCGCGGCATCGAATTGTCGGCACGAGCCGAGGTGACGAACAGCCTCTCCCTCATCGCCGGCTACAGCTATATCGATAGCGTCGTGAAGGCCTCCGTCGACAGCAGCATCGTCGGCAAGACGCCGTCGCGCGTGCCGGCGCATCAGGCCGCGCTCTGGGCGACCTATACGGTGGATACCGGCGCGCTTGAGGGCCTGACGGTCGGCGGCGGCGTGCGTTACATGGGTTCGAGCTGGGGCAACGGCACGAATACGTTCAAGGTCGGCGCCGTCACCCTGTTCGACGCGATGGCCTCCTATGACTTCGGCGCGACAAGCACCGACCTGAAGGGGCTTTCCCTCCAGGTGAACGTCAAGAACATCGGCGACGAGCGCTATGTTTCCTCCTGCGCCAATGCCTATGCCTGCTTCTACGGCGAAGGCCGCAGCATCGTCGCGACGCTGAAGAAGCAATGGTAAGGCTGCGCACAATCGGGCTCGGTCTTGTGGCCATGGCCCTGTCGATGACACCGGCACCTGCGGCGGAGACGCCGCAGGTGCCGGCGCTTGCCGTAGGAAAGGCCGTGGAAAGCAAAGCCGAAGCGGCCGGGGCGAAACAGGCTTTCGACCCCGGTGCGGCCGAGGGCGCCTATGTCAAGGGTCAGCTGCACGTTGCCACTGGCCGCTTCGATCTCGATCTCGTGGATGCCTCCGGCCGGCATCTGCGCCGGCTTGCCGATGGTATCAGAGGCATGGCCGAATTCCAGTTCGTCGTCGAGGCGCCGGGCGACCGGCTCGTCGTGACGGGACGGGAGCCGGGAACCTATGCGCTGGCCCTCGATCGTCTGGTAGCACACGCAGATCAGCTGCCGCCGACGCCGACCTATCTCAGTCCCACGATAGCCGATGTCGCCCGCGCCATCGCCGCCGGCAAGCCGACGGATGATTTCTGGGCGAAGGTCGAGGCGCAGGGCACGCCACTTGTCGAAGACGGAGAGGACGGTCGCAAGATCGTCACCTTCCTGGGCCGCGGCGCGCAGCGAAACATCCGCCTCTTCGGCGCGCCGAGCGGTGACCATGAGGAATTGCAGCAGCTTGCCGGCTCCGACATCTGGTTCAAGAGCTTCGACGTTCCCGATGCCACGCGGCTTTCCTACCAGCTCGCCTTCGACGTGCCCGATGTGCCGGGTACGGCGCGCGACCGGCGCATCGCCATCCTTTCAACGGCCAAAGCGGACCCGCTGAACCGTCATCCATGGCCGGCCAAAGCGCTTGACGCCTATAATCAGGACAGCGTGCTGGAACTTGCAGGCGCGCCGCCGCAGCCGTGGCTGGCGGACAAAGACAATCCCGCCGGCACACTGAAAACGCACTCCGTCGAAAGCAAGGCGCTCGGCAACCGCCGCGACATCACGATCTACCGTCCGCCCGGCTTCGACTCGGCGCGCACGGACACGATCCTGCTCTTCGTCTTCGATGCCGACCAGTATCTGGAACGGGTGCCGGTGCCGCGCATGCTCGACAACATGATCGCCGCCGGTGCGGTGCCGCCTGTCGTCGCGGTCTTCGTCGCCAATCCCGACCGGGCAGCGCGGGCACGCGAACTGCCGGCCAATCCCGCCTTCGCCGATTTCATGGCGACGGAGCTTCATCCGCTCGTTCTCAAGGAAACCGGCATCACCGTTTCGGCGGCCCGGACGGTGCTCGCGGGGTCGAGTTACGGCGGGCTCGCCTCCGCGACCGTCGCCATGCGGCACCCGGAGGTTTTCGGCAATGTGCTCTCCATGTCCGGTTCCTTCTGGTGGAGCCCGCCCGGCACGCCTGAAGACCAGAAAGAGTATGTGGCGGGGCTGGTTGCTAGAGGCGGGGTACTGTCGCTGCGCTTCTTCCTCGCCGCCGGCCTTTTCGAGACCGGTGCCAACGGTACGGCCGGCATCCTCGATACGAGCCGGCATCTGCGTGACGTGCTGCGGGCCAAGGGCATTCCCGTCACCTACCGCGATTATGCCGGCGGACACGACTATCTCGTCTGGCAGGGCGTCCTGCCGGATGGGTTGATCGCGCTTTTTGGCGGGAGCCCGCCCTAACGGCCGGCGCTTTGCCGTACTTCACGCGCCAGACGTTCTCAAGCTGAAAGGAAAGACCATGCCGCAATCCGCCGCCCATCTCGAGACCACGAACGGATCAAAGTATCTGGTGCAGCTCTGCAAGCATTTCGCCCACAAGATCACGGTTTCCTATACGGACACCCATGGTGAATGTCAGTTCGCCAGCGGTACGGCGAGCCTCGACGCGGATGCAAGGGGCCTGCGCATGCTGGTGACCTCCGGCGATGAGGCTGGCCTTGTCGAGACCCAGTCGATCATCGAATCGCATCTCGCGCGCTTTGCCTTTCGCGAGACCTTCGACGCTCTCGACTGGCAGCGGCAGGACAAGGCCGCCTGAACATATGCCACCTCTCAAACGACAGGTAAATTCATGAAATATATCCCTCGCATCGCCGTCGTCGCTGCCATCGTCCTTTCCACCTTTCCGGCGAGCGCCATGGACGTTCTAACGGCGCGGGGGCCGGTCGCGGTCGATAACGTGCCCAAAACGGTGGCCGTCTTTGACGTTGCCGCAATCGATACGCTGACCCGCCTCGGCATCCCCCTCGCCGGCCTGCCGGACAAACTCTACGTTCCCGAGTTGGAACCGGTGAAGGCAGGAGCGGCGCCGGTCGGCACGCTCTTCGAGCCGGACCTCGAAGCGCTGAGCGCGCTGGCCCCCGACCTCATCATCGTCGGCAGCCGCTCGGCCTCCAAGGCCGACGTGACCGCGAAAGTCGCCCCCACCATCGACATGACGATTGACGGCGACGACCTCTTCGAGCAGGCCAAACAGCGCCTCGCCGCCTATGGCGACCTCTTCGGCAAACAGGTAGAGGCCAAGGCCGTCGCCGATGAACTCGACGCCAGGCTCGCCGCCGCAAAAGCCGCAGTTGCCGGCAAGGGCAAGGCGCTGATCGTCATGTCCAACGGCCCGAAGGTCTCGACCTATGGGCCTGGTTCGCGCTTCGGCTGGGTGCATGCCGCGCTCGACCTGCCGGCGGCCGTCAACGAGATCGAGACGGCGACGCATGGCGAAGCCGTCTCCTTCGAGTTCATCCGCCAGGCCAATCCCGACTGGCTGCTGGTTCTCGACCGTGCGGCCGCCGTCGGCTCGAACGAGCAGGCGGCCAGGGTGACACTCGACAACGAGCTCGTCGCCGAAACGACGGCATGGAAGAAGGGCCAGGTCGTCCATCTCCCCGCGCCGGATTTTTACATCGCGGCGGGCGGCGTCCAGTCGCTTGAACGCGTTCTCGCGACAATCACGCAGGCTTTCGCCGCCGCGAAATGATGGCGGTGGCCGGTGCTTCTGGGCCGACAGTGTCCAGTGAAACGCCAAGGGCTATATTCAAACGGCGTGCGGGCAGGAGAATTGCCCGCACGCCGCCCAGTCGCAGGGAGCCGGTGCTTTGAAGCGCGGACCTCTACCGGTCTCCCCGCGCGGGAGGCTCGTTACTCGCTCGAACCGGCCTTCGGCAGGCTGGCCCATTCGGCAAGAAAGGCGTCACGGCTCTTTGCGGCTTCTTCCTCGTCGATCTTGAAGACCTTGATCGAGGACAGTTCCGGCAATTTAACGTAGTCGGAAACTTTGATGTCGGTACGGCTCGGGCGACGGAAGGCGACCTTCAGGAGCTCGATCTGCGATTCCTTGGAAAGCAGCGCGTCGATCGCCTTTTTTGCATCCTCGCCGGCCGGCGCACCTTTGACGAGAGCGGAATATTCCGGCGTCGTGAAGGTGCCGGACGACGGATAGACGATGCTGATTTCCGTCTGGCCGCCATCGACATAGCTGTAGCTGTTCGTCTCGAAGGTGATGCCGGCGGCATATTCGCCCATGGCAACGCCCTTCGGCACCGCCGAGGACGAAGAGGAGACGACGAGATTGGCGACGAGCGCCTTGTAGGTTTCCGCGTCGAGCAGTTTGGAAAGGCCCCAGACGATCGTGTAGCCGGTCGAGCTGTTGGCCGGATCGGGCAGGATAATGCGGCCCTTCCAGACGGGATCGGCGAGATCCTTCCAATCGGTCGGTGCGGCCGCACCGTCCAGCTGGTCGGTGTTGACCATCAGCGTGACGACATGGACATTGGCCGGCTGGAAATGGTCATCGGCGACGCGCAGGTCCGCCGGCATGGCGGCAAGTTCCGGCGAGGCATAGGGTTCCAGCACATCCTTGAACGCGCCCATCGTGTTGGCCGAGGACGACCAGAAGACGTCGCCCTGCGGGGCCGCCTTTTCCGCCTCGATACGGCGCAGCAGCACGCCGCTGCCGCCGGTGATGATACCGGTCGTCAATCCAGCCTTCTCTTTGATGACGGCCTGCACCGCTTCGACGGCGGGCACCGGATTGGTGGTGTAAATGACCGGATCGGCCGCCTGAGCACCGGCAGCAAGGCCGGCGAAAACGAGCGCGGTTGCGGCAAATTTCTTCATGGCAGTTCCTCTCTTTTGGTTTTCGGGGTTCATTTTGAAGCGAACAAATCGACCTTGAAGACGGTGGTGGCGATGACCACCGGCAGCAGGATGACGGCGACCAGCACCAGGCCATAGGCCGAGGCATAGGCCATCAGGCCGGAATCGATCAGCCGGAAGATCTGGATCGGCAGGGTCTCGCGGCCGCCGGAATAGACGAGCAGCGAGGCCGAGAGTTCGGAAACCGTGGTCGTCCAGGTCAGGATCGCGGCGGAGGCGACGGCGGGCAGCATCATCGGCAGCACGACCCGCAGGAAAGTGCGCAGCGGCGGCGAGCCGAGGCTGATCGAGGCCTCCTCGATCGAGTTCGGGATATTGTGCAGGATTGCCTGGCCGTTGCGCATGCCGAAGGGCATGCGGCGGATGACATAGGCGAGCACGATGATCGTCGAGGTGCCGGTCATCGCAAGGAAGCCGCCGTTGAAGGAAGCGAGCAGGCCGACGCCGAGCACCGTGCCCGACAGCGCCAGCGGAATGGCCGAGACATAGTCGATCAACGGCGTCATCAGGTTCGGCTTCTTGACGACGAGGTAGCTGACCAACGTCGAGAAGGCGACCGAAATGACCGTGGCGATGCCGGCATAGAGAATGGAATTGACGAGCGGGCCGGGCGCCGTGATGAAGACGCGCGCCATGTTGTCGAGCGTCCATTCGCCCCAGCGCATGACCGGGCCTCGCGAGACCGTGAAGGCGCCGACGGCGATCGTCACGAGCGGCAGGAGCGAGATGGCAACGACGATGCCGGCCGCGCCGCTGACGAGCACGCCCTGCGCGCCCCTCAGCGGCTGCGGCTTGGCCCCCCTCCCCTGGACGATTTCATAGCGCCCCTTGGCGATGATGCGGCGGTTGATGAAAAGCACGGCCATGACGATCAGCACCGAGACGCTGGCAAGCGTGCTCTGCATGGTGAGATTGCTTGCGCCCTCGGCAACGGCCGCCTGGTATATCGCCACCGACAGCAGCGGCACATTGTGGCCGAGAATGGTGGAGATGGCGAAATTGCCGATGACCATGGTGAAGACGAGCAGCGCCGAGGCGAGGATCGCCGGCCGGATGACCGGCAGCATGACATGCATGCGCGAGCGGGCCGGCGCGGTGCCGAGGCTCTGGGCGGCCTCCTCCAGCTGTGCGTCGAACTTTCCGATGGCGGCCACCGTGCCGATATAGACATAGGTGTAGTAGATGAAGCTCATCGAGGTGATGAGGCCGAACCAGCCGTAGAAGCTCGGAATGAGAATGCCGTAGCCCTTGAGGAAGCGGGTGATGACGCCGTTGTTGCCGAGGATCATCAGCCAGGTCTGCGCCGTCACCACTTCGGGAATGACGAGTGTAATGAGCGGCAGCAGCGTGATGAACAGCTTGCCGCGGAAGCGGTAGCGGGCCGAGACATAGGCGAGCGGCACGCCGATCAGCGTGGAGAACAGCGTGACGATGGTGGCGAGCATCAGCGTGTTGCCGATGGCGGCGAGGCTCTTGCCGTCCTCCATGAGCTGCAGCCAGCCCGAACGGCCTTCGCCGAGAAAACTCGCGGTGAAGATATAGAGCAGCGGATAGAGCACGAAGACGCCGAGAAGCGCGAGTGCGACGGCCGAAAGCCACGGCCAGGGCGTGCGGAAAGCGGAGTGGTTCATGAGCGGATCACCCGTGCGGCAACGGGATCGAAGCCCAGATGGATGGACGCGCCCGGCAGGAAGGCATCATGACCCGCGCCGTGCATTTCGGCATTCAGCACCAGGCCGCCAGCGCATTCGACACTGTAGCTGGTGCGCGACCCCAGATATTGCCGGCCGCGAACGGTCGCCGGCAGCGATTGCCGGCCGCTAACGGGGGCTGCGGAAATCTTCAGGTCTTCCGGCCGCAGAATGAGCAGGCCGCGCTCGGCCGGCCCGTCCAGGGCGTCGGTCGCCACGAGGCGATTGCCGGCAAGCTCGACCTCGACGAGGCCGCTCGAAACCGGGCGGACGGGGACTTCGGTGCGATTGGCCGCGCCGACGAAATCGGCGACATAGCCGGTGCGCGGTGTCGCATAGATCTCCTGCGACGTGCCGAGCTGCTCGACCTTGCCCTTGTTCATCACGCCGATCAGGTCGGACATGGACAGGGCTTCTTCCTGGTCATGCGTCACGAAGACGGTGGTGATGTTGGCCTCGCGCTGCAATTCGATGATCGTCTCGCGGATCTGCACGCGCAGCTTCGCGTCGAGATTGGAGAGCGGTTCGTCCATCAGGAGCACGGCCGGCTTGATGACGAGAGCGCGGGCGAGCGCCACGCGCTGGCGCTGGCCGCCGGAAAGCGCTGCCGGATGGCGCGACAGCAGATGGCCGAGGCCGACGCGCTCCAGCGCGGCCTTCACCTTCTGCTCGACGCCCGGCCCCTTTTCACCACGGGCGCGAAGACCGTAGGCGACGTTGTCGGCGACCGTCTTGTCGGGAAAGAGCGCGTAATCCTGAAACACCATGCCAATGGCGCGCTTGTGCGGCGGAAGCTCGGTGACATCGCGCCCGCCGAAACGGATCTGCCCGCCGCTGGCCGGCGCAAAGCCCGCGATGGTGCGCAGAAGCGTGGTCTTGCCGCAGCCGGACGGACCGAGCAGCGTGAAGAAACAACCCTCGGGAATATCGAGGGAGAGGCCCGAAATGACGGTCTCGGCGCCGTATTTCACCGAGAGGTTTGAAATCGCTATGCCCATGGGTTCCCCCTTCTTTGGTCTTTGAGGCTTAGGCGTGGACCGGAACGGCCTTCAGGTCCGTGATGAGATCGAGCGCCTGGCGATGCACCGCGGCATCACCCGCGCCGAGCAGCTGGCCGGAGCTTTCGAGCGTCAGCGGCGCGCCGGCCCAATCGGTGACAATACCACCCGCCCCTTCCACGATGGGTCGGAAGGGCGCGAAGTCAAAAACCTTCTGGCCGCCATCAATGGCAAGGTCGGTGCGCCCGTCAGCAAGCAGGCCGTAATTGAGGCTTGCCCCGCCATAAGAGCGCGCGCCGGTGACGGCACGCAGCCGGTCGAGCGCCGGACGCTCGGCGGGGGCGAAATAGTCCTGGTTGCTGTTGGTCATGATCGCCTGGCCGATCGAGGAGCAGGTGCGCACGCGGATGGCTTTGCCATTGCGCGTCGTCTGCCGGCCTTCGGCGCCGACCCAGCGAGAATCGATGGCGGGAATATCGATGACGCCGAGCCGCGGCACACCGCCGACGGCGAGCGCGATCAGCGTGCCGTAATAGGGCAGACCGGCGATGAAGGCTGTCGTACCGTCGATGGGATCGAGCACCCAGACATGGTCGCTGCCGGGACGTACCCAATCGCGCTCCTCACCGATGATACCGTGGGTGGGATAGCGGGCGGAGATCATCTCGCGCAAGCGATCCTCGATCCGGATGTCCATCGCCGTGACAAGGCTGCGATCCGGCTTCACCGAAACGTCGACATGGGCCATGTCGTTTTCGCTCAGGACGGAGCGGGCGACATTCGCCAGCTCGATGGCGAAGGCGACATGCTGGTCTTCGATGAGGGCGGCGCTGGTCATTCTCTCTTCGACGCTTTCCCGGTTTTCGGACAGCCGCCATCGCTCCTGCACAGGGTGCAGGATGAAGCGCCGGCAATGCTTTCCGACTGATTGAAGGATTTGGCTGGGCCATTTTTCGGCCTCTGCAATCTTCCTACATGCATTTCATCAATGTGGCAATATGTGTTTTAGTTGGCAAAATGAGTTTTTATGCGGCAAATCACATGGTTCTTGTGGCAAAGCGAGGCATCGCGTATCAAGGCTTCTCTAGGGAGGCTTTCAGGATGTGGCAGGAAGAACGTCAGCAAAAAATCCGTTCGTTGCTTGCTGCCTATGGCCAGGTGTCGATCGACCGCATCGTCGAGGATTTCGGCGTGTCACGCGAAACCATCCGCCGCGACCTCATGGAAATGGAGGTGGCGGGCGAACTCAGGCGGGTGCGCGGCGGCGCCATTCCGATGGAGGCGCGGGAAGATACGACCTTCGGCGTGCGCATCACGCTGCGCCAGCAGGAGAAGCGCACGATCTGCGCCACGGCGCTCGGCTTTCTCGAAAGCGGCCAGACGATCTTCATGGATGCCGGTGCGACGACGTCCACCATGGCCGAGGCGCTGGCCGGTCCGACCGGCCTCACCAACCTCACCATCCTCACCAACTCCGTCGACGTGGCGAGCCAGCTGGCGGAGCGGTCCGGCGATCTCTCCCGCGGCACCCGCGTCATTCTGCTTGCAGGAAATGTAAAACAAGACCCGATGGAGACCTACGGCGAGGCGACGATCAACGACATCCAGCGTTATCGCGCCGATGTCGCCCTGCTCGCCCCCTGGGGTGTCGATGCGACGATGGGCGCGATGAACTACTTTCTGCATGGCGCCGAGATCGCCCGTGCCATGGTGCGCCATTCCGGTCGCACGATCATCCTAGCCGATCACTCCAAGATCGGCGTCGTCAGCCGCTCGGTGTTCTGCGAGACCGGTGAAATGGCCCACCTCATCACCGATGCAAAAGCCCGCCAGAAATCGGGCTTCGAAGCCCTTGCCGAGGCCGTGCCCGGCCTTGTGGTCGCAGGCGAGTAGGATACGGGCTACATAGAAAAAGAAAATGTAGCTTACCTACATTTATTTTGACAAATGTAGATTTCTTAATTATATCGACAATCACGCACGGTGAGTGAGACCTGAAAGCCCACAAAGCTTTGGCAGGGGCCGTGGCGTTCACCTGGAGGAAATCGATAATGAAACGCCGTTTCGCGCTGGCTTCAGCGCTTGCAGTCCTGTGCTCGCATGTCTTTTCGGCCGGTGGCGCCGAAGCTGCGGGAATGACCGTTTATTGCCCGATGTCGGAAGACGATTGCGGCGCCGTGCTGAAGGCCTTCAAGGACGATACCGGCATCGAAGCGCAGTTCGTGCGCATCGGAGCAGGCGAAATTCTGGCCCGTATCCGCGCCGAAAAGGCCAACCCGCAGGCCGGCCTGTGGCTCGCCGGTGCCGCCGACAACTTCATCCAGGCGGCATCCGAAGGCCTGCTCGCCGCGCACAAGACCGTCGGCATCGACAAGGTCGATCAGCGCTATACCGATAAGGAAGGCCGCTGGACGCCGATCTCGCTGTCGCCGATCGTCTTCGCCTACAGCCAGCAGGTGCTCGACGAGATCGGCGCCAAGCCGCCGACGAGCTGGAAGTCCTTCGCCGATCCGATCTTCAAGGACGGCGTGGCGCTTGCCCATCCGGCGTCTTCGGGCACAGCCTATGTGGCGCTCGCCTCGATCGTCCAGCTGCTGGGTGAAGAACCTGCCTTCGAGCTGATGAAGGAAGTCGACAAGAACGTGGTGCAGTACACCCGTTCGGGTGTCGCCCCCTCGCGCATGGTCGCCAACAACGAGATCGCGCTTGCGATGGCCTATACGCAGGATATCGAGGCAGCCCTCGCGCAGGGTTATCCGGTCGGTTACTCCTTCCCGGAAGAAGGCACCGGCTTCGAGGTGAATGCCGCCGCGGCCATCGCCAATGCGCCGGAAGAACAGGCCAAGGGTGCGAGCGCCTTCCTCGACTGGATCCTGACCGAAAAGGGCCAGGCCGCCATCGGCGCCACCTTCCGCGGCCCGATCGTGCCGGGCTACAAGAACCCTGAAGCCAAGATCGACCTCTCCAGCGTGAAGATGATCGACTACAACTTCACCTGGGCCGGCGAGAACCGAGCACGCCTGCTGGAGCGCTACGAAAACGACGTGCGCCACAAGGCCGACGCCAAGTAACGGGGGCGGCCCTAAACAGCAGGCAGGAGCATTCCGCTTTTCTCCGAAGCGGAATGCTCTACCCCTTTGTCTCATGCGATTCCGAGCGGAAACCGTTCCTGGAATTGCCCAAGGAGCCTTCCATGACCCTCGTTTCGCAAGCGACACCACCCGCAAGAGCCGGGACGTCGCCAGCCTTTCTGCGCAAGATCGTCGTCGATCCCTGGCTGTTCGGCATCTTCGCCGTCGTCACGCTCTCCGTGCTGATCTTCGCGGCGCTACCGATCTTCGTCGTGATGAAGCAGGCCGTCGTCACCGATCACGGTTTCGATCTCGGCGTGCTCGTCGACACGCTGTCCCAGTCCTTCGTCTGGACCTCGCTTTTCAACACGCTGCTGCTCGGCGCCACCTCGGCCATCATCGCCACCGCCGCCGGCTTCCTGCTCGCCTTTTCCGCAACCCGCACCACCATGCCCGGCAAGACCTTCGTGCATGGCGTGGCGCTCTTGCCGATCATCTCGCCGCCCTTCGTCATGGCGCTGGCGGTGGTCATCCTGTTCGGCCGCTCGGGTCTCATCACCCGCGAACTGCTCGGCATCCGCAACGCCAATGTCTATGGCTTCCATAGTTTGGTGTTGATCCAGTCGCTGGCCTTCACGCCGATCGCCTATCTCAACATCCGCGGCATGCTGCAATCCATCGACACGGCGCTGGAAGATGCCTCCGCCTCGCTCGGCGCCTCGCGCTGGACGACCTTTTCGCGGGTAACGCTGCCGCTGGTGACGCCGGCAATCCTCTCCTCGACGCTACTCGTCTTCGTCAAGTCGGTGGAAGATTTCGGCAATCCGATGCTGATCGGCGGCAATTACAACACGCTTGCCGTCGAGGCCTATTCGCAGATGGTGGGCTATTTCAACCTGCAGGCCGGCGCGCTGCTCGCAAGCCTCATGCTGGTGCCGTCCATGACGGCCTTCCTCATCCACCGCTACTGGGTGAGCAAGCGCAGCTACGTTACCGTAACAGGCAAGCCGTCCGCCCAGACGATCCGCATTTCCGGCGGGGTCGTGGTGCCGCTCGCCATCGGCTGCTACGCCATCGTCTTCGCCATCCTGCTGTTCTATCTGACGGTGGTCTATGTCTCCTTTACCAAGCTGCCCGGCGTCAACAACACGCTGACGCTCGACCACTATGCCACCGTCTTCACCGCCGGCTTCCAGACGCTCACCAATTCGCTGCTGCTCGCCGGCATCGCCACCCCGATCACCGCCATCGCCGGCATGCTGATCGCCTATCTCCTGATCCGCAAGGCGTTTCCGGGCAGCTTCCTGCTGCGCTGGGCGACGCTGCTCTCCTTTGCCGCACCCGGCACCATCCTCGGCATCGGCTATGTCAGCACGTTCAATGCTGCCCCGCTGCTCCTGACCGGCACCGCCTTCATCGTCGTCGCCGCCATGGTGGTGAAGAACCTGCAGGTCGGGATCGAGGCCGGTTCCAACCAGCTGCGCCAGATCGACAAATCGATCGAGGAGGCCTCCACCATCCTCGGAGCCTCGAACACACGGACCTTCTTCCAGGTCACGCTGCCGCTCCTGAAGCCCGCGCTGTTCACCTCGCTCTCCTATGCGCTCACGCGTTCGCTGACGACGCTCTCGGCGGTGATCTTCCTGGTCTCGGCCAACTGGACGCTGATCACGGTCACCATCCTCTCGCAGGTGGAAACGCTGAAGCTCGGCGTCGCGGCGGCCTATTGCAGCATCCTCGTCTTCGTCGTGCTCGCCATCCTGGCGGTCATGCAGCTCGTTCTCAATTCGACATCGAAGAGGTAATCCCCATGTCGAAAGTCATCTTCTCCAATATCACCAAGCGCTTTCCGGGCGTTGCCGGCGCCACCGCCGTCGATAAGCTGAACCTCACCATCGAGGAAGGTACGCTCGTCACCCTGCTCGGCCCCTCCGGCTGCGGCAAGACGACGACGCTGCGCATGCTCGCCGGCTTCGAGACGCCCTCGGACGGTACCATCACCATCGGCGGCCGCGACGTCACCAATGTTCCCGTCAATGCCCGGAATGTCGGCATGGTGTTCCAGAGCTACGCCCTCTTCCCGCACATGACGGTGCGCGAGAATGTCGAATACGGCGTGCGCCTGCTCAGCCTGCCGAAGGCCGAGATGAAGGATCGCGTCAACAACATTCTCGATACCATGGCGCTCGCCCAATATGCCGATCGCTCGCCGTCGCGTCTGTCGGGCGGCCAGCAGCAGCGCGTAGCGCTCGCCCGCGCCGTCGTCACCCAGCCGAAGGTGCTGCTGTTCGACGAGCCGCTTTCCAACCTCGATGCCCAGCTGCGCGAACGCATGCGCGACGAACTGCGCGCCATCCAGCTGCGCCTCGGCATCACCAGCCTCTACGTCACCCACGACCAGAGCGAGGCCATGGCCATCTCCGACCGCGTGGTCGTCATGCGCAACGGCGTCATCGAGCAGGACGACAGTCCCCTCAACGTCTATTCGCGCCCCGGCACCGGCTTCGTCGCCGAGTTCATGGGCAAGGCGAACATTCTGGAAGGCAAGGTCGAGTCGGTCGATGACACCACGGTGCGCGTGCGCATCGCCTCGACGGTCGCCTTCACGCTCGCCCGCAACGACCGCGCCTTCAAGGTCGGGCAGGACGTGCGCTGCGTGGTGCGGCCGGAGCATATCCGCGTCGATACCGCAGGCACGATGGAGGCGAAGGTGCGCCGCGTCGTCTTCCAGGGCGCATATGTTGAATATCTCACCGATCTCGAAGGCCAGGAATGTGTCTTCCTCGACACGGATTACTACAAGTCCGGCGTCGCCGAAGTCGGCCAGACCGTCAAACTCGCAATCGATAGCCGGCCGGTCTGGGTCCTGCCGGAAAATGAAGCCACCGCATTGGGAAAAGCCGCATGATCCTCATCAAGCCCATGAGCAATGATATCCACGACATGATCGCGACCGTCGCCTGCGAGTCGGCACTTGCTGCCGGCATGGTGGCGCACCGGGGCTTCGTCAATGCGAGCCCCGAGACGCTGGCGACGGAACAGAAGGCCGGCTTCTTCGACATCGTGACGGCCTCCGACAAGGCGGCCGAGCGAGCCGCCTGCGATACGATCTGGTCGCGCATCCCGACGTCCCGCATCCTCGGCGAGGAAGGCGGCTGGCAGGGTGAAGGCGACACGACCTGGATCATCGATCCCATCGACGGCACCAGCAATTTCGCCTCGGGCCTGCCCTTCTTCTGCGTCTCGATTGCCGCTTACCACAAGGGCGAACCCGTCTGCGGCGTCGTCTATGATCCGGTGCGCGAGGAACTTTTCCTGGCAAACCAGGGTCGTCTGACGCTGAACGGCAAGAAGGTCGAACCGTTCCTGCGCGGACGCACGGACCGCGAGGTAGAGGTCCTAACCAACGCGCCCTATGAGGGTGAGCGCCCCTCGCGTGCGGCCCAGGAAGCCCATGCCGATCTCGTCAATTCCTTCCGTGCCGTGCGCCGTCTCGGCTCCTGCGCGCTGCATCTCGCCTATGTCGCCGTCGGTCGCGTCGCCGTCTGCTACGAATCGAAGTTCAGCGCCTGGGACATCGCGGCCGGCATCCAGCTCGTCGAGGCAGCGGGCGGACAGGTCTATGTGCAGGATGCAGCCGGAAGCCGGCTCGAACCCAACGAGGATGCACTGGGCTCGGTAAAAAGGCTCGTTGTCGCGCAGGCCGGTTTTGACTATCAATCGTCTAACCTGTCCAAGCAGATGAAGGACGGGATTCTCTAGCCCTCGGGCAGAAAGCCGCTCATGATACGCGCCACGCCGATGCCGGACCCCGATGGCTTTCATGCTTGACCTGATCAGGCAGTCGCTTGCCCAGTTCACGCCCGCCGAACGCAGGATCGCGGAAGCGATCCTCGATACGCCGAGCACGGCCATCACCTGGTCCATTACCGATGCGGCGCGCATCGCCAAGGTCAGCGAGCCCTCGATCATCCGCTTCTGCCGGCGGCTCGATTGCGACGGCTTCCCGGATTTCCGCCTCAAGCTTGCCCAGCAGCTGGCCGTGCGCCAGGCGCCGGCAATTCAGGCGGAAACCGGCGGCGACCCTTTCACCGGCCTCATCGACGACGTCTTCAACCGCGCCGTCGAATCCCTGCGCGAAGCCCGTCACGATCTCGATCTCGAGGGCCTGCGCCGCGCCGTCGATATACTGGCGAAAGCCCGCCGCATCGATGTCTATGGCTATGGCGGCTCCGGGTTCCTGGCAAGCGAAGCGCAGCACCGCCTCGCCTCGCTCGGGATCGCCAGCGTGGCCTATGCGGACCCGACATTGCAGATGGTATCCGCCCCGCACCTGACGTCTCAGGACGTGCTGTTCGTGCTCTCCTTCTCCGGCCGCACGAGCTACCTTATCTCGAATATGGAGATCGCGAAGAAGGCTGGCGCCCGCATCTTGTCCATCTCGCCGGGCGGGTCCGTCGTCGCCTCGCTCGCCGACGAGAACATCAACCTCAACGCCTACCGCGCCTCCGGCCATTCCCTCATCGTGCCCACCGGACGGGCGCCGATGTATGTGATGCTCGACGTGCTCTTCGCCCTGCTGGCGCGCCGGCAGAACAGCGCTTCGGCATAGCGGTCAACAGGCCCCGCGCCGCTCGACAACCGGCAGTGTCTGCGCAAGCAGGAACGCCTGCGTCTGCGGGCTTATATGGGCGAGCAGAGCGTCCCGGACGCGGATATGATAGTCGTCCAGAAAGGCGATTTCGCCGGGGCTCAGCGCATCGAGATCGGCCATCGTAAGATCGACAGGCGCAAGCGTCAGCGAGGCGAAGCGGCAGAAGCCCGGACCATCAGCCACAACTTCCACCTGGTTTTCGATGCGCATGCCGAAGGCGCCCTGTTTGTAGTAGCCGGGTTCCACCGTCATGATGGTGCCGGGCTCCAGGACATGAAGGTTCGGCTTGCGGTCGAAGCGATGCGGATATTCATGGACCAGCAGATTGTGACCGACGCCGTGGCCGGTGCCGTGGTCGTAGTCGAGGCCCACATCCCAGAGCGGGCGGCGTGCGAAGGCATCCAGCTGGTGGCCCTGCGTTCCCGCCGGAAAGCGCGCGGACATCAGGGAAATGAAGCCCTTGAGCACGGCCGTATAGGCGATCCTCATCTCGGCGGTCGGCACGCCCAGCATGACAGTGCGCGTCAGATCGGTGGTGCCGTTGAGATATTGCCCGCCGGAATCCACCAGGTAGGGTGCTGCCCTATCGAGGGGCGCATCCGTCTCCGCGCTGGCCGCATAGTGGCACATGGCGGCGTTGGCGCCGGCGGCGGAGATGGTGCGGAAGCTTGGCTCACGGAAACCCGGCCCCTCTCTCCGGAAAGTCAGCAGCCGGGCTTCGGCGCCGAGTTCGGTCAGCGGGCGGGCCTCCTTTAGCCGGGCCGGCACTTCCGATGCAAGCCAGGCAAGGAACTCGGTGACGGCGATGCCGTCTTCCAGATGGCAATCCCGAAAACCCTGCAATTCGGCCAGTGTCTTCCTCGCCTTGGCAAGGGTGATCGGGCTGGTCTGCGACGCAATCCGGCCGCCGGCCGCAAGCACGGCTGCCCGCACAGCCTGCGGTGCGAAATCTGCATCGATCGCCACGGTCCTTTCCGCCGTCGCCTCGGCAAGGCGATCGAGAAAACGCTCCGGCGGCGACAGGGTAACGCCGTCCAGTTCGTAGGCGTCGAGATCGTTGCCGAGCTTGCGGCGATCGACGAACCATTCGAGGTCGTTGTCCGCATCCAGCAGCAGGAAGGAGTGCGGCACCGGGTTCATCGGGACATCCGAGCCGCGCACATTGAGCAGCCAGGCGATGTTGTCGGGCAGGGTCTCGACCAGAACGTCCGCCCCGCTCCGCCGAATGCCCTCAGCGATCCGCGCCCGTTTGTTCGCTGCGGTTTCCCCGGCCACCTGCGGCGGCATGGCCCTGATCGCGCCCAGCGGACGGGGCGGACGATCGCGCCACACCACGTCGAACGGATCGGCCTCAAGCGCGACCAGATCCGCGTGGGCGACAGCGCAGCCGATGGCCAGACGATCGTAAAGGCTGCCGCCCACCAGCATCGCATCGATGCCGATGCGCCAGCCGCGTTGCGCATGCTGCCCGAGCCAGCCGTCGAGCGGATCGTCATGCAGGTGATGCACCTCGAAGCGGGAAGGATCGACCTCCTGGCGCACCTGCACCTGATAGCGCCCGTCGACGAAGATGAGCGCCCGGTCCTTCAACACCAGGGCCAATCCGGCCGAACCGGAAAAGCCGCTGATAGTGCGCAGGCAATCGTCGTGCGGCGCCGTCACCTCGCTCTGATGGGCATCGGTGCGCGGCACGATCAATCCGTCCAATCCGGACGCGTCAAGCCAGCCGCGAAGCGCCGCAAGCACCGGCGCACGGTCATTCATCGTCATGTCTTTTACTTTCGTTCAGCGGCCGGTCTTCAGCGGACCACCCTTTTCGGCCACCATCGCGACGAGCCGGTCGAAGACCGCGCCGGACTGGCGGATGCCGTCATGTTCGAATTCATTGGTGATCCAGACATCCATGTTGCCGATGGCGCTAGCGGTCTGAAGCGAGATACCGGCGTCGACATACATGTCGTCGTGATAGACAACCGCGGCAAGCGGCACGGTGTTTCCGGCGAGACGGGCCTTGTCGTAGAGCTGGCTGTAGCGCGGACGGCGGGCGAGCACCTCGGCGGCGGCGCGGAAAGGCTTGAGCAGCGCGACCTCCTCGAACATCGACGGATAGATCATCTCGCCGGTGAAGAGCAGCGGCCGTGCTTTGGCGTCGAATTCCGGGAATTCCCCCAGCAGCCGCTCGGCCGACCAGGCGGTCGCTCCCTCGCCCTGCCCGTAGATCGCCTCGTGGATCACGGCGAACAGCGGGTTGCCATGATAGGCCGTCGCCTGCATGACCGAGCCAAGGAACTGGTCGGACAGGCGATCGGGCGCGGCAAAGGCTTCGTCGAGCAGCCAGTGGATATTCTCGAAGCCCGGCCCCATGCCGAAATCCAGGCCAAGGCTCTGAAAGCGACGCACCGAAAGGCGGTCACCATCCGGCAGCAGCACCGGATTGGTTTCGATGAAATCCGCGATGCGGGCCACCAGCGCCCTGTCGTCAGGATAGCGCTTGTAGAAAATCTCGTTCTTGGCGCGTACGCGCGGATAGGTGTGGCGATAAACCGCGTCCGCGGAGGGATCGAGGCTCGGGATGCCGCCGGCGACGTAGCAGGCAGACAGGCCTTCCGGCGCGCGGCTGAGATAGGTCAGCGTCAGGAAGCCGCCATAGCTCTGGCCCAGCGTCTGCCAACGCTCACCGCCGAAGGTGGTTTTTCTGAAATGCTCGAGATCGTCGACGATGGAATCGGCGCGGAAGCAGGCGAGGTAATCCGCACCCGCTTCACCGTCGAAGCCGGCAATGGTCGCCGCGTCGACGGGTGTGGAGCGGCCGGTGCCGCGCTGGTCGGGCAGGATGATGCGGTGCGTCTTCAGCGCCTTGGCGAGCCAGGAGGGGCTGCTCTTCGTCGGGCGCGGGGATTTGCCGCCCGGCCCGCCCTGCAGGAAGCAGAGAAGCGGCAGCGCCTCGTCCTTATGGGCGGGATCGACCACCTCGCGGGCGAAGAATTCGATGGTCCTGCCTTCGGGCTTCGACCAGTCGAGCGACACGGTCACGATATGATCGCGCACATGCAGGCCGGGGATGGTGTATTCGGAGACGATCATGAAAATTTCCTTCCTTGCCGCCTGGCGCGCGACGAATTCAACGGACGCGCGGATCGAGCAGCACGTAAAGCAGGTCGACCACGATATTGGCAATGACGATGAACAGGCCGCCGAGCAGCACGACGCCGATGATGATCGGCCGGTCCTGGTTGGCGACCGCCTGTACCGCAAGCGCGCCGACGCCTTGCAGGCCATAGACCTGCTCGATGACGATGACGCCGCCCAGAAGAAGGGCGATATCGGCGCCGAGCTGCGTGACGAGCGGCGTCAGTGCGGCGCGCATGCCATGCTTCCAGACCACCCGGCGTTCCGTCAGGCCCTTGGCCCGTGCGGTGCGTATATAGTCCTCCCCCATCACGTCGAGCATCTGCCCACGCGTGAGACGGGCATAGATCGCCGCCATGGTCAGCGCCAGCGTCATCCAAGGCAAGGCGAGATGCCAGGCCCAGAGCGCGGGATTGGACGAGAGCGCCTTGTAGCCGCCGGCCGGGAACAGCGTGAAGCCGGCCTGTTTCGGCATGAAATAGAGCAGATAGAGCGACATCATGCCGAGCACGAAGGTCGGAAAGCTGAGGCCGACAAGAATGAAGGCCTGCCCCAGCCGGTCGCGCAGGCTGCCGACATGCCGGGCTGACATGATGCCGATCGGCACGCCGATGGAGAGCCACAGCACCGCCCCGCCGAGCACCAGCGACAGCGTTACCGGAATGCGCCGGAGGATGATCGGTGCGACTGGTTGCTGGTTGCGATAGGAGAAGCCGAGATCGCCCGACAGCGCCTTCTGCATGAAGGCGCCGTATTGCACGACGATCGGCCGGTCGACGCCGAGATTCTTGCGGATCTGCGCAAGCTGGCTTTCGGTCGCCTTGTCGCCGGCGATCATGCGGGCGGGGTCGCCGGGCGCGACGAAAAACAGGAAGAAGACGAAGGCCGAGAGGACGAGCAGCACTCCCGCGCCGAAACCGATGCGATGGGTGAGGAAACGGATCATGGCTTGGCTCCTGCCTTCGGCCGGCGCTTGAGGCGGCGCAGGGTGCGGGCGCTTTTCGGGTCGAGCGCATCGCGCAACCCGTCGCCGAGAATGTTGAAGGCGAGCGTCGTCATGAGCAGCGCCGTGCCGGGCACGAAGATCAGCCACCAGGCGACGAGATAAAGCGAGTTGGAGGACGCATCCGCCAGCATGCCGCCCCAGCTCGGCGTCGGCGGCACGATGCCCATGCCGAGGAAGGACAGTGTCGCCTCGAAGACGATGGAATTGGGGATCTGCATGGTGGTGTAGACGATGATCGGCACGGCGAGATTGGGCAGGATGTCGACCACCATGATCGACAATGGACCGGCACCGAGCGAACGGCTGGCCAGCACGAAGTCCTGCTGGCGCAGCGAGATCACCTGGCCGCGGATGACGCGCGCCATCGGCGCCCAGCTGAAGAACACGATGACGACGACGGACAGCGTCAGGCTCGGCCCGAAGGCCGAGACCAGCGCCAGCGCGCAGAGCAGGAAGGGCACGCTCATGACGAGGTCCGTCAACCGGCTGAGAACAAGATCGACCGTGCCGCCGAAATAGCCCGCCGTCGTGCCGACGACGACGGCGATCAGCGAAGCGAGCAGGGAGGCAAAGACGCCGACGAGCAACGAGACGCGCGCGCCATAGGCGAGCCTGACCAGCACGTCGCGACCGAGCTGGTCGGTGCCGAACCAGAATTCGCTGCCGGGCCCGACCGGAATGCCGGCCGGCGACAGGCCGGTCTCGCGGAACTGCTCGATCGGCGAATGGCCGGTGATATCAGCCACCCAAGGGGCGATGACGGCGAGTACGATGATCGCGAAAATCACGCACAGTGCCACGATACTGGACGTGTCGCGCCTGAGCCTGCGCATCGTCAGCGCGAAGGAACCACGCTGGACGATCTCGCCCTGCGGTGCGGTTTCGTTCGTCGTCACGTCGCTCATGATGCCACCTGTGTTTCGACCAGCGACCGGCGACCGCCCTCGGCAAAGGCCGGCAGCGTCCTGGAGGCCGCCAGCAGCGTCCGCGTATAGTCGTGCTGCGGATCGGCAAACAGCCGCTCGGCCGTCTCCATCTCGACGATGCGCCCGCCCTGCATCACCGCGATGCGGTCGCAGACATGGCGCACCACCGAAAGGTCATGGGAAATGAAGAGATAGGTCAGGCCGAGGTCGCGCTGCAATTCGCGCAGCAGGTTGAGCACTTGCGCCTGGATCGAGACATCGAGCGCGGAGACCGGCTCGTCGCAGATGATCAGCGCCGGGTTGAGCGCCAGCGCCCGGGCGATGCCGATCCGCTGGCGCTGCCCGCCGGAAAATTCGGCCGGGAAGCGATTGTAGTGCTCTGGATTGAGCCCGACACGTTCCATCAGATGCCGCACCTTTTCCTTTCGCTCCTCGCCTTTGGCAAGGCCATGCAGGCGGAAGGGATCGCCGATGATGGCGCCGACGCGGCGGCGCGGGTTGAGCGAGCCGAAGGGATCCTGGAAGACGAGCTGCACCTCCCGGCGCATCTCCCGCCATTGCCGGGCGTCGAGCGTGCCCATGTCGCGGCCAAGCACGCGCACGCGGCCGGAGGTGGCCGGCACCAGCCCGGCAACGATGCGCGCCAGCGTGGATTTTCCGCAGCCGCTTTCGCCGACAAGCCCGATCGTCTCACCGCGCCCGACGGTGAGGTTCACGCCCTTCAGCACATCCAGCGCGCGCTTGGGGCCGAAGAAGCTGCCGACGTGATAGGTCAGGCAGACATCCTCGATCTCTGCCACCGGCTCCGGAGAACCGACCTTCTTGACGGTCGTCGCCGCCTTGGCGGCCGGCCGAGCGGTGCTTGCGCCCTCCTCCAGCCAACAGAGGGCTTCGACACCGTCGCTGTAGCGGCGCAGCGGCGGCGGCTCGCTGGAACAGTGCGGCAGGGCCTCCGTGCAACGAGGCGCGAAGACGCAACCGGCGGGCGTGGCGAGCAGGCTCGGCGGTCGGCCGCCGATCGGCGCAAGCTCGGTGCCGGGCCGGTAGCTGGCCGGCGTCGAGCGCAGGAGGCCGGCCGTATAGGGATGGGCTGGCGCGCGGAAAACATCCGCCGCCCGGCCGTATTCCAACCGGTGCCCGGCATACATCACCATCACATCGTCGGCGACGCTCGAAAGCAGGCCGAGATCGTGGGTGATGAGGATGACGGTGGTGCCAAAATCGCGGCGCATGGTGTCGAGCAGCGCCACGATCTGCGCCTGCACGGTGACGTCGAGCGCCGTGGTCGGTTCGTCGGCGATGACAAGCGCCGGCTTCAGGATCAGCGCCATGGCGATCATCACGCGCTGGCGCATGCCGCCGGAAAACTGGTGCGGATAATCGTCGAAGCGCTCGGCCGGCGCGGGAATGCCAACCTTGCCGAGCATGTCGATAACGCGCGCCCGCGCATCCGCCGGGCTGATCGTCTCATGCGCGTGCAGCACCTCGGCGATCTGCGCACCGATGGTGTAGAAGGGATGCAGGCTCGACAGCGGATCTTGGAAGATCATGCCGATGCGCCCGCCGCGCAGGCGCCGCATTTCCTCCTGTGGAAGGCCGATGAGGTTGCGTCCCTCGAACCAGACCTCGCCGCCGATATCGGCATTGGGCAGAAGCCCCATCACCGCCTGGGTAAGCACGCTCTTGCCCGAGCCGGACTCGCCGGCGATGCCGAACAGCGAGCCCGGCTTGATGGAGAAGGAGACGTTGCGCACCGCATGCACGGTGCCGTCTTCCGTCGGGATATCGACGGTGAGACCCTTCGCTTCGAGAATAGCCAAGCCAGAACCCGTTCGTCTGCAGAGGAAAGGAAG
>NZ_JBLZPK010000066.1:4376-14471 GCF_049199905.1 Shinella sp. M27 | reverse complement strand
GCGCATAGGGCTGGAAGTTCTTGACCGCCTCGCTGCGGTAGCGCGGGTTTTTGTTGGCGATCAGCGGCACGACCGGCGCATCGGCCATGACGAGCTCATCGACCTCGGCCCAGAGCTTGCCCGTCTCCTTCGGTGTCGTGGCGTTGATCGCCCTGGCGGCGATCTCGTTGGCCTTCGGGTTGTTGTAGTCGGTGTAGTTGTAGGTCTGGTGCGTGCCGTTGAAGGTGAACTGCGGCTGGAAGACCGAGCGCGCAGCCCCGCCCACCCAATCCGGCGTCCAGCCCACGGGCGCGATGTCCCAAGTGCCGTCCTTGGTGTTGACCGGGTTCGTCATGAACTTGGAATAGTAGTCGGCCGCGGTGACCGGCGTCATTTCCAGCGTGATGCCGGCGCGGGCAAGGCTTGCCTGGATCGTCGCGGCGGTCGCCACTTCCAGGTCCTTGTTGCGATAGGGCATCTTCAGCGTGATGCCATCAGGGAAGCCGGCCTCCTTCAGCAGCGACTTCGCCTTTTCCGGGTCGCCCTTGGCGTCCGTCGAGGGATAGAGGTCGAACTTGTGGTAGCCGAGCACGCCGATGCCGAAGATACCGTTGGCGGGTTCCGCCACCGCCGCACCGCCCCATTGCTGCACGATGGCGGCCTTGTCGACGGCATATTGCAGCGCCTGGCGCACGCGCAGGTCCTTCAGCGCGCCCTTGTTGTTGTCCGAGACCGTGTTGATGAACAGGAAGTTCGTATTGCCGGCGGACATGGCCGTCAGCTTCTCGTCGCCGGTGGCGGCAAGCGTCGAGAGGATCGCGGTCGGCACGTTGATGTCATAGGCGAGATCGCCGTCGCCCGACTGAAGCTGCTGCATGATCGCATCCGCCTGCATGCCCATGGTGATGTCGATCTCGTCGACATAGGCCTTGCGCAACGGATCGCTCTCAGCCTTCCAGGCCGGGTTGCGCACCAGTTTCAGGCTGTTATCGGGCGTATATTCGCCAATCGTATAGGGGCCGCTTCCGATGAAGTTGGCGCGGTATTCCGGGCTGTCGGGAAGGTAGTCCAGCGTCTCGATGGCCGCTGGCGCGGGCATCGGCAGGGAGAGCATATAGACGAAGTCGCCGGCCCGTTCCTTGAGTTTGAACACGACGGTCTTGTCGTCGGGCGTCTCGATGCCCGTGACGTCGTTGCCTTCCATATAGGCCTTCATCGCCGCCGGCGTCGGCTCGACCTTGGCAAAACCATCGCAGAATTCCGTCAGGCCGGAGATCAGGGCCGTGAAATAGGTGAGCGTCGCCGCCTGCATATGCGGATTGCAGAGGCGCTTGAAACCACGCTCCACGTCGACCGACGTGATCTGGCGCGCGCCGGAAGGCGCATTCCACATCGCGCGGTCGCGCAGGGTGAAGGTGTAGGTCAGGCCGTCGGCGCTCGGCTGCGGAACCTCGATTGCGAGATCCCCGACCGGCTTGATCGCAATGTCCGGATCGGTGGACGCCTCGTAGCTGACGAGCTGGCGGGAGATCGCGCGCATGAGATTGTTCGTCGTCACCATGCCGGCAAGCGCCGGGTCCATATGGTCGGGCTCGCCCGTCGCCAGAATACGCAGCACACCCCCGGTCTGCGGCTCCTCCTGCGCCAGCACAGTGCCAGTCTGCAGCGCGCCGATCACGGCCGCCGTCGCCATCAGAATCGTCCAGTTCTTGTGCATCCGCATGGGGGCTCCTCCCTTGAGCTTTATCCTCACTGCGCAGAGTTGTTGCTCAAAAATTGAACCAATGCAAAAGAAATTGAAGGCTTGTGGTAAAATTTTTATAGGAGTACGAAACGGTCGATACAGATGAGGTCGCAAGCGCGAGAATTCGCTGGATGGCCGCTGCCGCGCACATCGACATTGCCGGTGGCGTGGCTCATATTTCGGCGGATTTCGAACCGGTCCGCAAACGGGTGTTGTAATGTCGCCAGAGGCGAAAGCGAGAAAGAAGGACGTGGCAGACAGCGTTGCGGAAGAGGATCTCGGCAAGAAGATACGCAAGCGTCGCCGTGCGATGGATATGACGTTGCAGCAGGTTGCCGAGCGCGTCGGGCTTTCCATCGGCTTCCTGTCGCAGGTTGAGCGCGGCACCTCGACGCCGTCGCTTGCCTCGCTGTGCAACATCGCCGAAGCGCTCGGCACGAATGTCGATGCCTTCATCAAGGCGCCGCGCCAGTCGGGCTCGGTGTCGCGCCCCGGCGAGCGCGAATCCTTCAGTCTTGGCGATGTCAGGCGGACCTATGAGCTGCTTGGCGCCGGCTTTTCCGGCGCCAAACTGCATCCGACCCTCGTGCGCCGCCCGCCGGGACATGTGTCGGAGATCATGCACAACGAGGGCGAGGATTTCGTCTATGTGCTGGAAGGCTGCATGCTTCTGGAGGTGGGCGGCGAGCGCCACATCCTCAACAAAGGCGACTCCATGCATTTCCAGTCGCATCTCCCACATCGTTCGGCGACGCTCGGTAGCGAAACGACGTTGGAACTGTGGGTGCGCACGCAGCCGCTTTTCTCCTGACATCCGGTCGAAGGGGTTTACGGCTCCGAATGCCGGCTCCATTCGCCGGGTTCAAGGCGCAGATCGATTGACCGCCCACACCACCAGCTGCCTCAAGCAATCCTGCGGTGAGAGCTTTTTCTAACAGCGGCAATTTTCGGGAGTGAAATTAAACCTTTATTGCCCATCTTCAATCTAGAACTGCATTCACTGGAGAGATGGCGGCTGGCACGCCGGGGGATGGGTAATGATAAGCTTGCATTCGATGCGTGGCCGCCTGCTGGCTTTGACGGCGATCGGTTTTATTGTCGGCCTCGCATCGGTCACGCTGGCCGGCTCGGCCTTGATGTCGGCCTCCAGCCGCGTTGAAGCGGAAACGGCCGCGAAAGGCCTGTTGCGCGAATATGCCAATTCCATTCGCGCCGACATCACCCACGCGGCGGGCCTTGGACAGAACCTCGCGACCACCGCCCAGGCGCTTGCCGCATCGCAATCCAAGAGCCGTGACGATCTCGGCCGGATCGTCACGAGCATGGTCGAGGACAATCCGGACCTTCTCGGCGTCACGCTCGTCTTCGAACCCGACGCTTTGGATGGCCGCGATGCAGACTTCGTCGGCCATGCCTTTTCGGATGCGACGGGCGGCCGCTTCGCGACCTATGTCTATCGGAACGAGGCGAAACAGGTCGCCGTCGAGAAGCTCGACATGACGGACGATGCCGTCTCAGTCTGGTATGTCGCGCCGCGCGATGCCGGCCATCCGGTCATCACACCCTCCTATGTCGACCAGATCGACAGCAAGCCCACCTTCATCACCACACTCGCCGCGCCTATCAGATCGAACGGCAAAGTCATTGGCACGACAGGGGTGGATTTCGCGCTCACCGACATCTCGAAGATGATTGCGGAACTGAAGCCGTTCAACACGGGAACGGTCTCGCTGATCGACGGCGCCGGCCAGTGGCTGGCCAATCCGGACAAGGCTCTTGTCGGAAAGAAGGTCACGGACGAAGCGATCCTCGCCTTCGGTTCGGCCGCCAAGCAGGACGGTGTTGCCGATCGCGTCCTCGATGGCGGTCTCTATCAGGCCGCCGTTCCCATCGCTTTCCCCGGCGTATCGGAGAAATGGCTGCTCATTCTGTCCGCGCCCGAGAACGCCATGGTCGAAGGCGCGATAACGGCGCGCAACCGCATGCTTTTGATTTCCGCCGGCATCCTTCTCGTCGCTCTGACCGGCGCCTTCATTGCCGCGACAGGCTTCGTCCGCCCGGTGGAACAGATCACCGCGATGATGCGCAAGCTCGCCGACGGCGATTTCTCGATTTCCGTACCCTTCGTCGGCCGTCGCGACGAGATCGGCGGCATGGCGCGCTCCGTGCAGGTGTTCCAGCAGGCAGCCATTCGCAATAACGACCTGGAAATGGCGGCCGTCTCCAGCCGCGAGCGGGCCGAGGAGGAGCGGATCGCGCTGCAGCGCCAGGCCGAAGCCGAGGCCGAGCGGCGTTTGAACCATGCGACGGCCTCGCTTGCCGACGGTCTCCGCCGCCTTTCATCCGGCGATATGTTCTGCGAAATCGACACGCCGTTTGGAACGCAATTCGAGGCGCTGCGTCAGGATTTCAACACATCGGTGCGGCAGTTGCGCGATGTGCTCGCTGATGTCGCCAGATCGGTCTCCACGGTGAACGCTGGAGCCCAGGATGTCTCGGCCGCGTCGAACGACATTGCGCTTCGTACCGAGCAACAGGCAGCCTCGCTGGAACAGACGGCGGCGGCCCTCGAAGAGATCACCGCCAATGTCCGGTCGACCTCGGATCGAACCAGCGACGCGCGCCGGACGGTACATGGCGCTCGCGGCAAGGCAGACCAGTCCGGCACGGTCGTCAACGAAACCATCGCGGCCATGGAACGGATCGAACATTCTTCCGAACGGATCGGCCAGATCATCGATGTGATCAAGGAAATCGCTTTCCAGACCAACCTGTTGGCGCTGAATGCCGGCGTCGAGGCAGCGCGGGCCGGCGAAGCCGGCAAGGGTTTTGCCGTCGTGGCCCAGGAAGTGCGGGCCTTGGCGCAACGCTCCTCCGAGGCGGCGGGCGAAATCCAGCAGTTGGTCAGCACCGCGGCCCTTGCGGTCGGCGACGGGGTCAAGCTGGTGGGCGACACGGGGCATTGCCTTTCCGAGATCACCGAACTCGTCATCGCCGCAAACACGCATATGGAAGCGATTGCGACCGCGGCAAAGGAGCAGTCCATTGGTGTGTCCGAGGTCAATACCGCCGTCAACCATATGGATCAGGGAACGCAGCAGAACGCCGCCATCGTCGCACAGATGAACTCAGCGGGCGCAGCGCTTGCGCAGGAGAGCCTGCGGCTCAAGGATCTCCTGTCACATTTCCGTTTTGAACAGGCGGCAGCGGTTTCAGAGAACCGGCGCCCGCCCGTCCAGGCAAAATGGGCGTGAAAATCCCGCCGATAGCAATGCTATCGATTTCCGCACGACGATAGGTCCTGTCCGCATCGCCGGCGTGAACAATTCCATGAAGATCGCCCGCGAAGAGATTTTCGGCCCGGTTGCGACCATCATCCCGATTGACGGCATGGAAGACGCCAACGATAGCATCTATGGCCTCGCCGCCTCGATCTGGACCCGCGACATCTCGAAGGCCCATCTCTTCGCCCGCGATATCGAGGCCAGCGTCGTCTGGGTGAATTGCTTCAACCACGGCGACATGACCTCGATCTGGGGCGGCTACAAGCAGACCGGCAACGGCCGCGACAAATGCCTGGAAGCCCTCACTCAATATACCCAGACTAAATCCGTATGGGTCAATCTAGGGTGATCTCAAGCGAGGCACTCGCCGAACGCGAAAAAGACCGGTGCCTGTCGGCGCCGGTCAAGCCACAGAGAGATGGCAGGCTTGCAGGGGAGCTTACGTGAAGGTCTGTTGGTTCTGATTGTAAGCTTCGGAAATCGCATCAAATTTAACGCCCTGCCAGCGGGCATAGTCCTGAAGCAGCCTGCCGGAGACGGACAGGTCGCCCTGATTGCCCGGAAGGCTCCAGACCAGCAATCCTTCCGCCCGCGCCCGCGAAAACACCCTCTGCACATGACCGCGGGACAGGGTGTGCCGGGTCGAGACTTCGCTTGCGTGGAGCGGGCCGAGACGGATCGGCTCGGCCATGCTCGTGATGTCGGCGGGCAGGCGGCAGATGAGCTCGTGAAGGATATTGCTTCCCGATTCCGTGCGGACGAACAGATCGACGCTTGCGGGCGGTTCAGCCCAGGCCGGATCGAAGACCAGAGCGCGAATGGCCAGCGGATGGATGTGGGCCAGCAACTGCGGATTTCCGACAAGCGTCGGGAGGCGGTCGCCACCATCCATCCGGTCGAGAGCCGAAAGATGGCTTTCCAGCCACTGGCCGACCAGCGCCTCGCCGTATGGGCTGAGTTGCAGCGGCTTGACGCGCTTGTCCCGGCTTTCCAGCGGCACGAGCAGTCCGTAGGCGCGCATTTCCGCAAGATGCGCCGTCAACGTGTTTTTGCTGAAGGGCTGGCGTTCGGCAAAGAAATCGATCAGCGATCCGGCGGTGAGCGGCGGCCGCATCTCATCGTGCTTCCGCTCGAAATGCAGGGCGACGATTGCCTGCGTGATCAGCCACTTCTGCATGCTGGCGACATAGCGGACCACGCGCGGTGCGGTGTCGTGCATGGCAAGCAGTTGTTCTGCCGCATCACGTAGGACCGCAAAAAATGTCGAATCGCCATTCCATTTCATCGGGCTGAAATCACTTTTCGTATCTGCAGATCGCGTTTCAAAGTTGCCGTTTATGGCACGCGTTTCTAACTTCCTACCAGCGCAACGTCACGTCGGCATGTCACGATACCCCATGGGTGACTCAATTTTGGGTGTACCGGGGTATGATCCGCTTCTTCGGTTGATCCCGCCTTTCCCCTCTCGCTAGGAGTGCTCCTACATCTGGGGAAAGATCATGAAATCAATTTCTTATCATCTGCGGGCGTGCTGCGCCATCGCGTTGCTCATGTCGTCTGCCGCCAGCGCGCAGGATTTCCAGGCCGAGTTCGACAGCCAATGGGGCCTTCGTATGATCGGTGTCGACAAGGCGCTCAAGAAGGGTCTCGACGGCAAGGGCGTTCGGGTCGGTGTGGCCGATACGGGCCTGCAGATCGGCGACAAGCTGCATCCCGAACTCGTCGGGCGCTTCCGCGGCCTCGGTATCGATGGTTTCGGCGGCAGTCTCGACGATGACAATGGTCATGGAACCCACGTGGCAGGCATCATCGCCGGCAACAGGGATGGCGAGGGCATGATGGGCGTTGCATCGGGCGCCGAAATCGTCGCCATGAGAGTTCTGCTGGATGGTGCGTCTCTGGAGGAACAGCAAGTCGCCGCGGAAACCGCCTATCGCTATGCCCTCAAGCAGGGTGTGCGCATTTTCAACGCGTCCTATGGCTATCCCGGCCCGTTCACCGATTACAGCCCGGAAATGATCGAGTCCTTCGCCGCGCGCGAATTGAATGTCTACCGCGAGGTCGTCAATGCGGGCGGCGTCATGGTCGTAGCGGCCGGCAATGATGGCTGGGCGGAGCCAAGCGTTCCCGGCGCATTACCAATATTTTTTCCGGAATTGCAGCGCGGCTGGATGACGGTCGCCGCTGTCAATCCAGAAGGAGAACTCGCCTGGTATTCGCAGGGCTGCGGCGGCGGGTCGAAGTATTTCTGCATTTCCGCGCCGGGTGGCGACGAGTTCTACGGCGAAGAGGGCCTGATCAACTCGACCTGGCTCGACGGAACGTATCTCGGTGAGCAGGGCACATCCATGGCCGCACCGCACGTGACGGGTGCGCTTGCCATCGCAAAGCAGCTTTATCCCAATGCCAGCGAGCAGGAGCTCGCCCAACTGGTGTTCCAGACGGCCACCGACATCGGTGACGCCGGTCTGGATGACATCTACGGCTGGGGCCTGCTCAATGTCGGCAACTTGGTGACGACAAACGAGGCCGAAGCCGGTGCGATCTATGCGCAGGCTGCCTGGTCTCACGCAACGACCGTGAACCGGATTGCCGATGTAATCGAGAGCCATCCGGCGCAAGCCGAGACGGATGGCTACGGTCTCTGGCTCACCCCGTTTGCCAGCCGGGCAAGTCTCTCTCTCGGAAGTGCCGGCCTCTCCGGCGATTACACGACCGGCGGCCTGATCGGCGGCATCGACTATGCGCTCGACGACCGCTGGACGGTGGGTGCTGCCGTCGGCTTCAGCCAGAACCGATTCACGGCCGACAATGGCAATCGCGTCGAGGATACGTCTTACCATGCGGCGCCCTATATCGCCTTCGACGACGATACGTTCTTTGCCAATGCCACACTCGGCACCAGCTTCTTCTCCGGCAAAACGCGCCGCGTGCGGGCACCGGGCATGGACGATACGATCCTCGCCCTCGCGGGCCTCGACATTGCCGGCGATCAGAGCGACCGGGCTTTGTGGGCGACCACGCGCATCGGCAGCCATTTTGCGTTCGATGACCTGAAGCTCTCCCCTTATGTCTTCAGCCGGATGGTGCGCCAGCATCTGGGCGGCGTGAATGAAACCGGGACCAGCGTTCTCGTGCTGAACGCGGCGAGCGCCACGGCGACCACGGGCGAAGTCGGGGTCGGCATGAAGGTAAGCACGGCACCTGTCGTGTTGAGCGGCATCGACGTGACGCCGTCCCTGAACATCGCCTATGGCCGGAGCTTCGGTGACTTCAAGCGCACCCTCGAGCTTATGGGGTCCCCGATCGTCAGCAAGATCAATCCGGATAAAAACCGGGTGGCTCTGGAGACGGATCTGCTGTTTGCGCGCTCGGCCTCGGCGCTCGAAGGCAAGCTGAGCTACCGCGCCAGCGTGAACAGCGACACCGTCAGCCATACGATCGCCGCGAACCTGAGCCTCAAGTTCTAAAACCGTTCAACCCGGCGTCGCACCATCGTCAGGCAGTCGCCATCGATATCGCGCCGCCGGGATCTACAGGCCAGACGGGTCGGCGCAGACGCGCCGATGCCTCACAAGCCGCCATGCAGACGCAGAAAATCGACGATCGGCGCCAAGCCGTCGCCCCGTTTCATGTCGGAGAAGACGAAGGGACGGTCGGCGCGCATGCGTGTCGCATCCCGTTCCATCACTTCCAGATCGGCGCCGACATAGGGGGCCAGGTCCTTCTTGTTGATGACGAGCAGGTCGGAGCGGGTGATACCCGGTCCGCCCTTACGCGGGATTTCCTCGCCCTGGCAGACGGAGATGACGTAGATCGTCAGGTCCGCGAGATCGGGCGAGAAGGTCGCCGCCAGATTGTCGCCGCCGGATTCGATGAAGACCACGTCAAGATCGGGGAACCGCCGGGAGAGATCGGCGATGGCCTGGAGGTTGATCGAGGCGTCCTCGCGGATCGCCGTGTGCGGGCAGCCGCCGGTTTCCACACCGACGATGCGGTCCAACGGCAGCGCCTGCATGCGCATCAGCGCCTCCGCGTCCTCCTTGGTGTAGATGTCGTTGGTCACGACGGCGACGGAATAGTGCTTGCGCATCGCCTTGCAGAGCTTTTCGGTCAGCGCCGTCTTGCCCGAGCCGACGGGGCCACCGATGCCGACGCGCAGGGGGCCGTTCTTCGATGTCATGGGAACCTCCATTGAAGTGAATGTCCGCTCATGAGCGGAAGAGCCTTGTCGGCAGGGTTTCGTGCCGCAGGCTCGCGATTTCCGCCCGCATGGTCGCAGCGCCGAGATCGTCGAGCGTGGAGCCCGCGGCCACGTTTGCGAGCGTCACGATCCGTGCCTCCAGTTCCGCCAGTACCGTCACGCCGTGCCTCTGGCCGATGACACCGCAGCGGATGGCGACCGAAACGAGATTGGACGTGACCGCATGCAGATAGGCGGCAAGCCCTGCCTCGGCCGCAATGCCATGGGCGGCAGCAACGGCGCCGACGGCGACGGGATAAGCCGCCGTGCCACCGAGATGGTCGAGGAGCGCATGCTGCCAGCCTGCCGCCGCTGCAAGGAAGGCCTCGCCCTGCAACATGGTCTCGCGATGCCGCTCCGCCGAACCCGACAGAGCCTCCGCCAGCGCCGCAACCTCCGCCAGCCGATCCACATCGCCGGCAGCGCGGTGCGCCTCGGCAAACAGCACGGCGTCGTTCCAGAGATTGCCCTGTGCGAGGAGATCGCCCAGCCAATCCCGCAAGGTGCCGGCATCCCGCACATCGCCATCCGCCACGACCTGCTCCAGACCACCGGAATAGGAGAAAGCCCCAATCGGGAAGGCGGGCGACAGCCAGGTCATCAGCCGGATGAGGTCTCTTGTTTCAGCCATGGCCGTGATGATGGTGCCCCTGGCCGTGATAAGCGCCGCGCAGCGGATGGAAGGGTTCGGATATCTCGCGCACGGTAGCGCCGAGCCCCGTCAGCATGTCGCGGATGACGTGATCGCGCAGGATGAGAATGCGCGCCTCCTCGATCTGCGCCGGCAGATGGCGGTTGCCGAGATGCCAGGCGAGTTCGACGAGATGCAACCGGTCCCGCGGCGT
>NZ_JBLZPK010000066.1:0-4227 GCF_049199905.1 Shinella sp. M27 | reverse complement strand
CCACGTCGATCGGCAGACGATCGCCGCCGGCGCCGGGCGGCAGGATTTCGGTGGAGCGATAGGGCAAGACGATCTCTCTCAGAACAGGAAGTAGCGCTGCGCCATGGGCAGCACGGTGGCAGGCTCGCAGGTCAAAAGCTCTCCATTGGCGCGCACTTCATAGGTTTCCGGATCGACCTCGACATGCGGTGTTGCATCATTGAGCACCATCGATGCCTTGGAAAGGCCGCCGCGGGTGTTCTCGACCGCCACCATGTCCTTGGTCACGCCGAGCCGCGCCTTCAGCCCACCGGCCAACGCCGCCTGGCTGACGAAGGTGACGGAGGAGAGCGCCGGAACCCGCCCGTAGCTGCCGAACATCGGTCGGTAATGCACCGGCTGAGGCGTCGGGATGGAAGCATTCGGATCACCCATGGGCGCGGCAGCGATGGTGCCGCCGACCAGAACCATATCCGGCTTGATGCCGAAGAAGGCCGGGTTCCACAGGACGAGATCGGCGCGCTTGCCGGCCTCGACGGACCCGACATGCTTCGACAGGCCCTGCGCGATGGCCGGGTTGATTGTGTATTTGGCGATATAACGGCGCACGCGCAGGTTATCGTTGTCGCCGGTCTCGCCGGGCAGGCGGCCGCGCTGCACCTTCATCTTGTGGGCCGTCTGCCAGGTGCGGATCAGCACCTCGCCGACGCGGCCCATCGCCTGGCTGTCGGAGGAGATAATCGAGAACGCGCCGATATCGTGGAGGATGTCCTCCGCCGCGATGGTCTCCTTGCGGATGCGGCTTTCGGCAAAGGCGATATCCTCGGGGATCGACGGCGACAGGTGGTGGCAGACCATCAGCATGTCGAGATGCTCGGCGATGGTGTTTTTCGTATAGGGCCGCGTCGGGTTGGTCGAGGACGGGATGACGTTGGAAAGGCCGCAGACGCGGATGATGTCGGGCGCATGGCCGCCGCCCGCCCCTTCCGTGTGGAAGGCATGGATGGTGCGGCCCTTGAAGGCGGCGATGGTATCCTCCACGAAGCCGCTTTCGTTCAGCGTGTCGGTATGGATCATCACCTGCACGTCGTGGTCGTCGGCGACGGAAAGGCAATTGTCGATGGCGGCCGGCGTGGTGCCCCAATCCTCGTGCAGCTTCAGCGCGCAGGCCCCGCCCTCGATCATCTCGACGAGCGCCGCCGGCTTCGAGGCGTTGCCCTTGCCGGACAAGCCGAGATTGATCGGGAAGGCATCGAAGGACTGGATCATCCGCGCCAGATGCCAAGGCCCCGGCGTGCAGGTGGTGGCGAGCGTGCCGTGCGCCGGTCCCGTGCCGCCGCCCAGCATCGTGGTAACGCCCGACATTAGCGCCTCCTCGATCTGCTGCGGGCAGATGAAGTGGATATGCGCATCGACGCCGCCCGCCGTCAGGATACGCCCCTCGCCCGCGATGACCTCCGTGCCGGGACCGACGACGATATCGACGCCCGGCTGCGTATCGGGATTTCCAGCCTTGCCGATCTTGACGATCAGCCCGCCCTTCAGGCCGATATCGGCCTTGACGATGCCCCAGTGATCGACGACCAGCGCATTGGTGATGACGGTATCGACCGCCCCTTCGGCGCGGGTCACCTGGCTCTGGCCCATGCCGTCGCGGATCACCTTGCCGCCACCGAATTTCACCTCTTCGCCATAGATGGTGAAATCCTTCTCGACCTCGATGAAGAGTTCCGTATCGGCAAGCCGCACGCGGTCGCCAACGGTCGGGCCGTACATTTGGGCATAGGCGGCGCGGGAGAGCTGAGCTGCCATCAGAGTTTCCCCATCACTTGCTGGCGGAAGCCATAGATTTCGCGTTTTCCGCCGAACGGCACGAGCCGGACCAGCCGCTCCTGCCCCGGCTCGAAGCGCACCGCGGTGCCGGCGGCGATGTCGAGTCGCATACCGCGCGCCAGCGCCCGGTCGAAGGCGAGCGCCGGATTGGTCTCGAAGAAATGATAGTGCGAGCCGACCTGGACCGGACGATCGCCCGTATTGGCGACGGTCAGCGTTAGCGCTTCGGCGCCCTCATTCAGCACGATATCGCCCTCGGCAGTAAGGATTTCACCAGGGATCATGGTCATGCCCCCGCGACCAGCCAGAGGCCGCCAAGCGCCGTCAGGCCGCCGGCGAGCCGCGCGACGATCCGCCCCGCATGCCCGCCGATGCTGAGGCCGAGCGCCACGCCCGCGCCATGCAGCAGCGCGGTCGCCGCAACGAAGCCACCCATGAAAGCAAGGCCGCTCGCGCCGCCAAGTTCCAGACCATGGGCATACCCATGAAACAGCGCAAAAAAGCCGACCACGGCCATGCCGACCGCCGTCGGAACCTGAAGCGCGACCAGCGCCAGAAGCCCGATCACCACGACCGAGGCGGCAATCGCCGGCTCGACGAAGGGCAGGCCAAATCCGGCGAGAGCAGCCAGGAAGCCGATGCTCATAGCCGCGACGAAGGCAGCTGGCACGGCCCACAGCGCCCGCCCGCCGATCAGCGAGGCCCAGAGGCCGACGGCGACCATGGCGAGCAGATGATCCGCGCCGGTCAGCGGATGGGAGAAACCGGCACCGAACGAGCCATGCGCGGCCGGATCGAGATGAGCGAAGGCTGGGCTTGCGGCCGCACCGGCCATGAGCAGGGTGACGAGAAACAGTCTTTTCATTCGCGTATCCTTTCTGGAAATCAGCGGATCGGCTGGTGCACGGTCACCAGCTTGGTGCCGTCGGGGAAGGTCGCTTCCACCTGAACGTCGTGGATCATCCCGGCGATGCCCTGCATTACCTGGTCGCGGTTGACGACATGCGCGCCCGCCTCCATGAGGTCGGCGACAGAACGGCCGTCGCGCGCGCCCTCGACCACGAAATCGGTGATCAGCGCGATGGCCTCGGGATGGTTAAGCTTTACGCCGCGCTCCAGCCGCTTGCGCGCCACGATGGCGGCCATGGCAATCAGCAGCTTGTCCTTTTCGCGGGGGGTAAGGTTCATGGGCCTGTTCCTATAATTGCCAGACTTTCGGCAGCGGATTGCCGCCGATGAGAAGGGAGAGAAGCGGTTCGAGGCGCTGACGCAGCGCAAGGCCGGTGGTGGCGACGAGGCGGATCAGCAGCTTGCCGTTCCAAGCACTCGCCCCACCGTCTTCGCCGATAAGGGTCCGGACGGCGTCCAGCAGCCGCTCCGGCTCGCGGCCGGCGTAGAGGACTGTTGCCATGGCGGTGCGGCCGGCGAGCATGGCCGGACGGAAAAGCTTGGCGTCGATCTCGCCGGAAATACGAAAATCCTCGGCAAAGATCAGCCGGCCGTCGCGACGGATGCGCCAGCGATCATGCAGCTCGCCGTGCGAGAGGATTTCGCCCATGGCGGTGCGGCCGAACAGCACCGCCTCCATGGCCACCAGCTCGGCATCCCCCTCCAGATCGGCTTCCAGCCGGCGGGAAAGCCGTCCGCCGTCGAAAAGGATCGTCTCCTGCGGCAACCAGGCAAGGCGTGCTCCGGCACCGACCGTCAGCCGGCTCGTCACCGTCGCCGCCTCGCCCGTCGAGCGATAGACGCGCTCACAGGCCTGCGTGGAGATCGTCGCAGCCGTCGTTTCGGCAATCTCAATTTCGGTGGCGATACGGTCGCCACCGGCCAGCCCGCCCGCCGTGTTGATTATGATCGCCTCCGGCGGCAGCCCCGGTAACGGCCGCGGCAGGCGGATCTTGACGCAGCCTTCCTGATAGAGCGTCTTCAGCCGCGTCTCGCCATGGCGGCGATGAAGGGCAAGCCGCGCGTTGCCTTCGGCACGTTGCAGCCGCAAAGGCGTCACGGAAGGCTCAGAACGCTCTGGCGCGGGAAAGACGATCAACGGATCGCTCTACCGAACCGGACAATCGGAAAAGAAAACACGGTCGAAATCGCTCATGGCTTGCAGGTCCCGGTGACTTTCCAATCGCGATGCAAGAGGCATGCCATTCATTTCGGAGGCAGTAAGACGGCAAAGTACCTCTTCCGGAACCGCCGCCGCCTTCGCGCTGAAAAGAGCGGAGCCCGAAAAATAAGCATCAGCACAAATTTCAGCCTCTATGGGCGGAATATGATCATGCGGGTGAGATTGTACGGGCCGACCGCCAACAAGGCAGCCCCTGTCCCAGATGGGACATTGCCGGTCAAAAAACCGAAGGCTAGAATCGGTGCGATGGCATCGCGGACGGTGAGCCTTGCATAAACAGACGA